>CAZVZR010000070.1:0-8793 GCA_964630825.1 uncultured Planctomycetales bacterium
TACTTAAAGTAAGGGCCGGTCGCGACCGGCCCTGCATACAAAAATAAAATTTAATCTACAATAACAACCTTTGTCCCTAACGGAATTATGTTATACAACTCCTCCACATCTTGATTACGCATACGGACACATCCGGCCGTAACCTGCTTGCCTATATCTTGCGGATCAACTGTTCCATGAATCCCGTATCCGGGCACATTGATCCCCATCCAACGGCTGCCCAAAACATTTTGCGGGCTATCCGGCGGGACAACCACCCCGCGGTTAAACCAAACCGGGTCGACTAACTTTGTGGTGATCGTAAACTCTCCAACCGGTGTCGAATTATTTTCTCCCGTTGAAACATCGTAGACCTTCAGCGCTTCATCGCCAAGTTTGAGCATCAATTTATTCTGTGACTTATCCACAAAGATATTAAACTTTCCCGTCCAGATGCGCAATTTTTGCCCCACCCGGATGATATCGCTTTTAAGATTGTTGTTTATTTTAATTAAATCGATGGTGGTATCGTACTTCTTTGCCAATACGCCTAACGTGTCCGAGGGGCCAACATCATGCATGACAGAATTAGGTGACTGGGTGTTGGAAAGGATTATCTCCATATTAAGGGCTTCCAGCTGTTTCTGAACGGCCTCAACATTATCATAACTGGGGAAATCCCTGATAATCTGCTGATACATGTCTTTGGCTTTCAGCATGTCCCGGTCCGCCTGAAGTTTTTGTGCCTGTGCGTATAGTTCCGCCGCTGTGACAGTATTCTGCGATTGAGAAACGGCTTCGGAATTGCTCTCTTTCTTGCCCTTAAAAACCAGCAAAGCGCCAAGTACGGCAATAGCAGCAACAACGCCAATAATTAAGTTTCTATTATTCATTTTTTATCACCACAGTGTGTAAAGGTAAAATGTTAAAAGCAGGCCTATTAAAAAACCGACAATGACCTCTAGGGGAGAATGCCCGATAAGCTCAATCAAACGAACCGTCTCAATTTTCCCTTTCCAATACATGTCATCGAGGATTTGGTTTAAGATGGCCGCTTGCTGGCCAGCCGACCTTCTTACACCTTGCGCATCAAACATCGTGACAATCGCAAAGACCGTGGCCAACGCAAAGGTAACTGAATCAAACCCTATTTGCAGGCCGCAAGAAGTTGCCAAGGCCGTTGCGCCGGCCGCATGGCTCGAAGGCATCCCGCCGGTCCCGATAAACCATCTAAAGTTAAACCTTCGCTCACGGATAACGCCTAAGAAAACCTTAAGGGTTTGGGCGAGGATCCACACGGTTAAAGTTATAAGCAAAACTTTGTTGCGGAGAAAAGGATTCATGTTAATGATTTTTCGTAACTACGATAGGTTACATTATAATATTTGCCTTTTAAAAAGCAAGCTTGATTTGACTAAGTCTGGCATTAAAAAGAAGCACTTTAAGTCCTTCCTGATTACTTATCAAAGCAAATCTTTAAAAGGCGTGTAGGTATGTTCTTCTTTGTTAAATTTAAACGGTTTTTGAGTTGGCTTGACGTTACTTCTTTCTCCTTTGCGTAACGAAAGTTCAATTCGTTTTCTTTCCAGATCTACACGCAAAACCCGCACCTTAACCTTTTCTTGGAGTTTTACCGCTTCGTGCGGGTCTTTAATAAACCGGTCCGCCATTTCACTGATATGGATTAAGCCGTGGTGATGGACACCGATATCAACAAAAGCGCCGAAAGCGGTAATATTGGTTATAACTCCGTCAAGCTCCATCCCTTCCACCAAATCCTCAAGGCTATGCACTTTCTCATTATAGGTAAAAAGTTGAAACGGCTCACGTGGGTCGCGGGCCGGTTTTTCTAACTCAGCCATAATATCTTTTAATGTCGGCATCCCGACGTCCTTAGTAACATACTTTTCTAACTTAATATGTTTACGGAGTTTTTCGTCCTTCATCAAATGTTCCACGGTTTCATTAAGGTCGACGGCAATATTTTTAACTAGATCGTAACGCTCGGGATGCACCGCGCTTCTATCTAACGGATTGGGTGCGTCATTAATGCGCAAAAATCCGGCCGCTTGTTCGAATACTTTTGGCCCAAGGCCGGCTATCGAAAGAAAATCTTGCCGGGAGCGAAATAGCCCATGGGTTTCACGATAGCGGATAAACTCTTGCGCTAATTTTGGGCCAAGCCCGGAAACATACATGAGAATCTGTTTACTGGCTGTATTGACTTCAACGCCCACCCGGTTAACACAACTAATAACCGTATCATCGAGTGAAGCCTTAAGAAGTTTTTGGTCTACGTCGTGCTGATATTGGCCCACACCGATTGACTTGGGGTCGATCTTAACTAACTCGGACAACGGATCCATCAAACGCCGGCCGATGGATACCGCCCCGCGCACCGTCAAATCCTTGTCGGAAAATTCTTCCCGGGCTACCTCGGAGGCCGAATAAATGGAAGCGCCTGTTTCCTCGACAAGCACAATAACTATTTCCTTGGGCAGGCCGATATTCTTTAAATACGTTTCCGTCTCCCGGCCGCCGGTGCCATTGCCGACTGCGATGACTTCAATTTTATATTTTTTGACCAACGCTTTAATGAGCGTTGCCCCCTCCTCTTTTTTATCATCAGAAGAAAAAAGATAGATAACTTCATCCTTTAACAATTTTCCTTGCCGATCTAAACAGACAACTTTGCTTCCGGTACGCATCCCTGGGTCGATAGACATCACCATTTTTTGTCCCATCGGCGGGGCCATCAACAATTGCTCGAGATTATCTTTAAAAATCTTTATTGCTTTCTCGTCAGCCTTTTTCTTAAGCTCTAAACGGTATTCCACTTCCAACGACGACGCGATAAGTCTCTTATACGCATCGACAGCTGCCTGCTCAACTTCTTTGGCATCGGGCTTTTTTGTCAACACAAACTGCTGAATCAAAATATCGGCGGCCTTTTGTTCTTCCGGCTGGATTTTCATTCTAATGATTCCCTCTTGCGCAGCCCGTCGAACAGCGAGCATCCGGTGAGAAGGCGTGGTAGAAGCAAGTTCATTTAAGTGAAAATAATCTTTATATTTACTTCCCTCCTCTTCCTTACCGGTGAATACCTCTGTTGTCAGATGTGCTGTTGCCCGGAATAATTGCCTTAATTTTTCTCTTGCCTCAGCATTTTCACTAATCCATTCGGCCATAATATCCCGCGCGCCGGCAAGGGCCTGCTCGGCATCTTCAATTCCTTTTTCTTTATTAATAAAACGCTTTGCCTCTTCTTGCGGATTAATCCCCGACTGTTCAAATAATAATTTGGCTAACGGCTCCAAACCTTTTTCTTTAGCAATCGTAGCGCGCGTACGTTTCTTGGGTTTATAAGGAAGGTACAAATCTTCCAAAATGGCCATGGTAACGGCCGCTTCGATTTTTGTTTTAAGTTCCGGCGTAAGTTTGCCTTGTTCGTGGATAGATTTGAGGATGGCTTCGCGCCGTATATCCAATTCTTTTAATTGTTCCAAACGATCGCGAATGGAAGTAATAACGACTTCGTCGAGGTTGCCGGTTATTTCTTTACGATAACGGGCAATAAAAGGAACTGTGGAGCCCTCCTCAAAGAGGCCGATAGTCTTGGTTACGGCTGTTTCTTTGAGTTTTAGCTCTTGGGCGATTTTAGAAGCGTAATCTTTCATCAATAATTTTACTCCCCGGACATCATCGCTTTAAAACATCGAGAAATTTATTTACCTCTAAAACCGAAAGTATGTTGGAATAATTATCCGTCCATGCACGCGGTATATACCTCTCTTCGGGCTGCTTTGGATTCCAATCTAATTTTGATACGAGGATGCGATATTGATCGTCATTCCATGTTACCGCCACCCATGATGATGGAAGCTTAAATCCTTTTAAAAAATCTACTGATTTTATTTGATAGCTAAAATGCGCGTCAGCGGCATTGGCCACAGCGACCAATGCCCTTCCTATATGTAAATATAAGTTGCTTATATGGAAGACGACAATACCTTTGGGGGTAAGATGTTTACGGTATTCTTGAAAAGCCTCAACCGTTAATAAATGCACCGGGACCGAGTCTCCGCTAAACGCATCGACAACAATCAAATCGTAATATTTATCTGGCTTCTCTTTCAACGTTAACCTGGCATCGCCTATTGTAACATTAACATTAGCACGAGCATTGTTTAAAAAATCAAATCGATCCTTGGCGATTTGATAGACATCTTTATCGAGCTCAAAATAATCAATATGTTGCCCTGGTTGTGCATACGCCAATAAACTACCCACACCAAGACCAATCATGCCGATCCTAGAAAAGGAAAATGCCGGCGAAGTTAATAAATCGGCTATCGGTGTGCCTTTTGCGTAATATAACAATGCATCGTTGTGTTTTTCTTTATCCAAGTATTGGCCGCCATGAAGAATTTGTCCGTGCATCAGATAACGTGTGCCGTTATCATCATATACTCTATATATACCGTAAAAATTACGTTTCTTAAATTGAAAATCCCAAATCTGCCAGTAATAACCAACGAATGGCTGTCCTGAAACTATACATCCGACCAAAATACAAATACCTAATTTTTGTTTGATACTCAAGCATATAACACAAAATATGACAATAAGGATTAGTACCATCCACCAGTGCGAATAAGGAAATAAACGCGGCCAAAAAGTCAAAATAACCAGGCAAAGAATAACAAGAAAACCAGCCAGAATGTTCATCCTAAAATTTCTTTTGGCAAAAACACCGGCCAATGTTATAAAAAAAATCCCCATCAGAAATTCAATTAATGAATCACTTACGATTGGAATAATCCAACTAACGAATAAGCCGCCTAAGAATCCCCCCAACGAAATAATGACATAGTAAAACGGCAATCTTGTCGATTCATTCGGGCGCAACTGATAGATTTGTCTTTGACAAAACATACAGAATATAAAGAGTACCCCGCACAGGCCCCAAAACAAAATTGCTAAAGAAACGCATTTCCTCTCCAAAAAAAAGAAAAGCAAGATCCCCAAACCGATAAATGCATGCAAATATTGCTCGATCCATCGCGGACACCATGAAGATGACTTAAAATTAAGGGTAAATGAGATTAAATAGATTGCCAAAGGAATAACCCAGAACAACGGTATGGGCAAAATAAGCCAAGTCACTAAATTAGTAACTGAAAGAAATAAAACAACACCTGCAGCGCTATAAAGCAGACAGGGAACGATGAAATCTGTATTTACCCTCTCATCGCTTGCGCAATTCTTGGTCGTGCCCGTTCTTTCTTTATCAAACCATAGCAACAAAATATTTAACACTATAAAAAGCACATAACAAGTACGCCAGAAATACATCTGTTTATCTAGCCCCCAACAAACTTCAAACAAAAAAGGATAGGTGCATAATCCAGCAAATGAACCTAAGTTAGAAACACCAAAAAGAATATAAGGATTTTCTCTTTCCTTGATTACTGATTCGGCTAACCAAACTTGATAAACAATACTGATTGTCGACAAGATAAAAAACACAGCGCCGATATTTAATGTTAATTGACCGAAAATCTGAAAAACAATTGGCAATTGATTAGAAATCGGGAATAGGGTAAGAGGCCGGCCGGGGAAAAACAAAAAAGGAATAAACAACAAAACAATTTGGATATAACGATATCTGTATATACCGAATCTTTGCAGGGCCTTGTTGGCAAAGACATAGCCTAAAAGAAGAATGGTTTGAAAAAAAACGACACATGCTCCCCACACTGCGTAACTTCCCCCGAAATGAGGAAGCAAGAATTTAGCCACGATCAGCTCAATTTGAAAAAGCAGGAAAGCTGCCGTAAATACACCGATCTTAAATAACGTGACTTGCCCCATCATTACTTATTTTTTTTGCGATAGCAAAATCCGGGTTAAAATATACAATCGTCTTACAAGGTACCATAAAATCTACCTTGACGCTCTCAAAATTGTGTGTTAAATTTACGCTGCTTTAAATTCCCCTCACGATTCCCTTCTGTTGCGCCATTCCGGCGCTGGTTTATCCTCTACTACAAAAAAATGGAGGATAACTATGCTTGCCAAAACCTACAGCTACGGCCTCATGGGCCTGGACGCTTACCCGGTCACCATCGAAGTCGACGTCACACGAGGATTGCCATCAACAAATATCGTTGGCTTGCCGGACAACGCAATCAAAGAAAGTAAAGAACGTGTCCGCTCGGCGATCCTTAACAGTGGTTTTAAATATAATCCGCCGGACTTCCCGTCACGGAAAACGATTAATCTTTCTCCCGCAGATACCAAAAAGGAAGGGCCCTGTTTTGATTTGGCGATGGCTATCGGTATTTTAGCCGCAACACAACAAATTGATGCGTCGTACCTTTCCCACTATGCTTTTCTAGGCGAGCTCTCTTTGGACGGCTTTATTAAACCAATCCGTGGAACTCTGGCAGTGGCTATTGCAGTACGCAATTCTTCGTTTAAAGGGCTCATCCTTCCTTATCATAATGCGCCGGAAACCGCGCTCCTTAATAACCAGATTGCGATTTATCCATTTAAAACTTTAAACGAAGTTATTTGTTTCTTGCAAAACCCTGAGAACTTTCCACCTTATCGTAGCCAACCGGACCAGATGCCATCTCTCCATAATTCTTTTGATGTGGATTTCAGTGATGTCAAGGGCCAATTGCATGTCAAGCGCGGCTTGGAAATCGCTGCGGCTGGATCGCATAACGTCCTTTTAATCGGACCGCCTGGGTCGGGAAAAAGCATGCTCGCAAAACGGTTCCCAACTATTTTGCCGAATATGACGCTTGAAGAAACTTTGGAAACAACCCAGATTCATTCTGTTATGGGATTACTAAATTCTACCAACAATATCGTCAACCATCGCCCGTTTCGTTCGCCTCATCATACTACTTCCGACGTGGCAATTGTCGGTGGAGGTTCGCATCCCAAACCCGGGGAGGTAACCATTAGCCATAACGGCGTTCTTTTCTTGGATGAATTTCCAGAATTTAACCGTGACGTGATTGAAGCCTTGCGCCAGCCAATGGAAGATCAGTGCGTGACCATTGCCCGCGCCAATAAATCCCTTCTTTTCCCAGCAAGATTTCAGTTAATTGCAGCCATGAATCCCTGTCCGTGCGGATTTTTAACGGACCAAAAACGTGAATGCCGCTGTAATCCGCATCAGATTCAAAAATATTTAGCCAAAATCTCCGGGCCACTGTTGGACAGAATTGATCTTCACCTGGAAGTGCCGGCTTTGCCTTCTCATGATTTATTATCCCTCACGCCTTCGGAAAGTTCCGTTGTCATCAAAGATCGTACCAGCAGGGTCCGCCAAATCCAAATGAAGCGGTTTTGTAATACTAAAATTCTAGCCAATGCCCACATGAACCACCGGCAAATAAAACAGTTTTGCCATCTGGACACGGAATCTAAACAACTCTTAAAAGCCGCGATTGAAGAACTCAATTTATCCGCGCGGGCCTACGACAAAATCCTCAAAGTTGCCCGGACAATTGCCGATTTAGCGAAAACAGAAAACATTCAAACCGAGCACCTGGCGGAAGCGATACAGTACAGGAGCCTAGATAGGAATTGGTGGAATTAAAATAGAAAAATAATGTAACCAGAAATTAATCCTGCTATTTTGAAGCTAGGATGCGCCCCTGTAGCTCAACTGGATAGAGCACCTGTCCACCGAACGGGAAGATATGGGTTCGAATCCCATTAGGGGCGTAATCTAAAAAACCTAATTGTATTCCCATCGGACAGGGCATTTAGGCTAGCTTTTCAAAAAATAATTTCTTGCACAGATAAATTTGTTAAGATATATTTACTATAGGTGGACAGGTGCTTTATAAAAAATAAAAGGGCTGAGAGAAATCTTGGCCCTTATTATTTACACTACGCCCAAAAATTATTTAATACGTATTCCGCTGCCCCCAAGATTCGCCTTGTTCTTCATCTTTTAAAATTTTCGCTATCTTACCGGAAATTTTTGTAAGCGCGTAGCCCGAGATAACAATATAAATTCCCGACTGAATTTGGCCATATTGCTTACTTATTAAACTCATTATTGCGGTTAAAATCCCCAAAAAGATCATGGCCAGCCCTCCTATATGGCAAAACAGGCTTAAATTCTCCAAGTCTTTAACATTTTTTATTTTCATATGTAATCTCCTTAAAACAAAAGGTTAACATTCCCTAAATAACTAATTTTCACTAAGCGCTACATAAGGCCCTGTTCCCTGGCGGTTACTTAACTTTAAACTCGGGTGAGCGGGATCAATGGTGTAAGTATAGTTAATTGTCGCACCAGCGTAATTAGCTCCATCCCGAGTGTTCCTTGTGGCTGTTATATAATAAGTGACGATAAATCCCTCAGCATAATAGGTAAAATGTGCGTTAGGACTAAGCCCTGGATCATCTACATCTAGAGTATTAGGAGGTGGCAGGTCATAAGTATTAAGATGACATTTAGTATAACCATTACTGGCGATATAGCACCTTTCAATAGAGTCCCTTACGACCCGTATACTATTAATAGCTTCTGTGCTTCGGGAGAACTCAATTAAATTAATAAAACGCGGCAGGGCCAGCGCTGACAAGACTCCCACGATAATTATCACAATAATTAATTCCAACAAAGAAAAAGCATCTTGATTATCCATGCGCTGGAATAATAAATTCATTTATTATTAACTAACATATTAATTTCATCTTTAAATATTTTTGAAGCACTAATACTTTCCGCTACAATCTTATAACCCGCCGGTGTCATGTGTCCATCCCAATCATAAAAAT
>CAZVZR010000070.1:8893-11829 GCA_964630825.1 uncultured Planctomycetales bacterium
AACCGAAGAAGTGCTGTGCTTAACGTCATTTGGTTTAAAAAGAAAATCTTTTTGCTGTTGGGTTACATCAAATAACGGATTGGGTGGCTCACGGAAGACACGAAAGCAGATCTCACCGATAGTAAAAAGAGAGACGAAAACTAAAACAATCATCATTATCCAGAAACAAAATTTTTTCATCAGTAAATTCCCTTCAACGCTTCCGGGATGGGTATCTTTCTTCGCTGAAGCTCATTAATATAGTACCTGGCCTTCTCCAAATTATTTTGATTATAATACAATACGGCTAAATAGGAATACACCGCGATATATTTAGGGTTAAGCTTAATGGTTTCTTCCCATTCGGTAGCGGCTTCTTGCAACCTTCCTTCCCTATAATAAAGAAGCCCCAAATTGGCATACGCATTATCATAATCGGGGTGATATTCAATTTCCTTTTTATATTCCTCCTCGGCCTGGCCCAGCAAACCCCGCTGCGCATGGATTAAAGCCAAGTTGTTATACACCATGCTTTCGTTAGGATTCAGTTCCAGTGCTTTTTGGTAATGAACTTCCGCCTCGTCAATTTTATTTTCTAGATGGTACATCGCCCCTAAATTCCTGTGGGCCAACGAAGAATGCGGCGATGTGGTAACCGCACTGTGCCAGAACGTCATACGGTCTTTAAATTGCTCGCTGTAACTATAGCTGATAGTAAAAAACAATATAAAAACTACATCCATAAAATAAAGCAACCATTTAGGGATAATTCTTTCTCGTAAGCATTCCAAAACCATGATCAAACATCCTACCATCGGCACATAAAGGCGGTATTCATGCTGTAAAAAACCAAGCACCAAAGACGGCAATAAAAATGCCAAAAACCATGCTATGCCAAAAATAAAATAGCGACGGGATTTGGGCTTAATCACAAAATATAGAATTACCAATAAGGCAAACACGGTTAGGCCGTAATATAATGGTAAATCTTCTAAAACAGGCAAAACCGATAAATTAAACGGCAAAAATACCTTACCCAAATAAGAAATAACCACAGGCAAGTTCCCCACAAAAGACTTCACGGCCAAATGAAAAGGGACCTGTAATTGAGCCAGGATATTATGCCGTATAAGAAACCACAACCCAAGGATCCCAATCCAAAGAACAAAATAGAGTTTACCGTCCGCTTTATTGTTTGCATCCCTCACACAAAATAAATAAAACAGGCACATCAACGGAAAGACGACCGCTGTTTCTTTAGTCAGTAGCGCTAAAATAAGAAAGAAAAAATGGCCTAAAACATATCGCGGTTTACTTACCTCCAAAGAATTCAAAAATAAAATAAAAGAAACAAATATAAATAATGCCAATAAAGAATCAGTCCGGCCGGGAATCCATACCACGGCTCCGGTTAAAGCCGGGTGAACAGTGAATATAAGTGAAGCGACAAACACATGCGGTTTATGATACCCAAGTTTATGCAACAAATTAAAAACAAGAACACTGTTAATCAAATGAATCAGTAAATTTGTTAAATGATAAACAAACGGATTCTGCCCACCGATCTGGGCATCAAGCACAAAGGACAAGCTTAGAATTGGCCGATAAAAAACCTTAGATATCAAATCTGCCTGACGGAAGATATTGCTAATATTGGAGAGATCTTTGAGGTACCAATGATAATCCAGAAGCCAGACATTATCATCAAGGTAGGTGAGGCCAAAGAATAAAGTCTTAAAATATAAAAATCCGCCCACACATAAAAGGCACAAATAACACCACTGGGAAGAGTATAAAATTTTCTTACAACCAAAGCTCATTAATTTAAAATCACCTTTTTAATCCTTTTTCTTATTCTTGTTAATCCTATCATTGTTTATAATCATGCTATAATAATTTTCTGAAAATAAATCCACCCTTTGAGTTTCAACGGAAATCTAAATGCCATTAAGAAGACTCCTCTTTCTTTTCGTTATAATATTTATTTCCATCTATGGAATATGCACACTTTATTATTTTAATTTGGCATTATTTCTCCTGGGTTGTCTTCTCTCTTTCCTGGTTTTAATCTATAAACCCTACCGATTCAAATGGCTAGCCTTTTTTACAGGATTCTTAGCGTTTGTTCCTTTATATGGTTTATACAAAATATTCTTCACTCCATGCTGGATCTATGCAAATCCCACGCCGTATTTAGGCTTCCCCGCCTGGGATCCATTATTTTTTATTCTGGGGTTTATAATCTTTGGCGAGCTTGCTTTTTTAATCTCTCAGGAAATCAACAAAACTATCCCACAAAAACGCATCAAACTCTTCAAAAATGCCGGCATCCTAATCATTTTAATATATTGCGCTTTTGCTTTCTCCAAAATCACGATAACCGTAACAAGCGTATTAATCTTATTGTTAGCAATATTCCTACCTTTTGCTTACCGCCTATTCAACCTGACTTATTTCTACGTATCAGCAATTTTAGGGATAATATTAGAACTTCTTATTATTCACGCAGGTGCCTGGCAATACCCGCCTTCTTACTTCCAAGCTATTGGCCTGCCCGTCAGCATACCTTTATTCTACGGTTTACTGGCTCATTGGCTTTGGTTATTGACAATGCTTTTAAGTGGGGAAAAGAAAAATACGGTTGGCTTTGAGTAAGGGGTCTAAACGCTTCCGGAAAACTTTAACATCCTCCACCGCCGCTTGACGCCGCACATGTACAACCCCCTATAACGGCATTCAATTTTTGACAAAACGAAGAATTAGTATTAGAACAGCAAATTTTACCATTATCTAAAACACTTAAAGTGTAAGAACCATCCGTTGAATCAATGCTAGCAACCCTTTTAGTCGACCCGCAGCCAAAAGTCTTCGCATTGGGGCCATAGAGCGTAATCGTACTCGCGTTGAAATTTTTCAACCCGGCCGCAGGAGGTTGATAAGAAAAGCCTGTGGGAAAA
>CAZVZR010000071.1:0-11809 GCA_964630825.1 uncultured Planctomycetales bacterium
CGCCTCAGGGGCAGGGGCTTCTTGTGCCGCACCTTTCTCATCTTTATTCATCATATCGCCTTTGCCCATCATTTTACCACACATCGGGCAACCACCCTCTTTACCTTCCATCATCTTATCCATCTTCAACTCTACTTCCTTAACCAGGTTTAAATCTTTATCGTATTTAAAAAGCTTATGGCCCATTAAAACAATGACCCCGCCATCATTGGAAGCAACCATCGAGGATTTGCCCATCATTTCGTGCATTTCCTCCATTTCATGCCTCATGTGCCCCATCATCTTACTTTTATCCATCATCATACCGCCGCCATCAGCAGCGCCTTCACCCATCTTGCCTTCTGGCATGTCTTCGGCCAAAACAACTGTTGCGCTGGCGATCGCAAATGCAACCAATAACAAAACGATTCTTTTTTTCATCTCTCCCCTCCTTGTTTTCCTAATTTATATTCCACAATATACCCCAAAATATATAACTAACTATAACGCCAACCAACGGCATTGACAAGCCATAAATATAAGCCAATAAAACAAATGGTTCTTGTTTTGGATTATCTTTTGATTTTGATATCTACAATTAAAGGCAGGTGGTCAGAAGCAGTCTTGCTGAGGTCGTTTTGAATGACTTGTACCTTCACGACTTCAATATCTCGACTGACAAAGACGTGGTCAATTCGATCAATGGGATAATAGCTAAACCACGTGGCTTTAGGGTCATAATCTTTTAATCCTTCCTGAGCATCCCGAAATCTTTTCTTGATTTCACGGCATAAAGATGAGGCTGGTTGCGCGTTAAAATCACCGCATAAAATAACCGGCGATTGGCACTCAGGATGAGAAAGCCATTCCTTCCCCAACAAAGCCTTCGCTTGCTTTAAACTTTCCTGATAGAACACACTTAAATGCGTATTGATGAATTGAATATGTTCATCCCCAGCTGTAATTTCAACCCACATGGCGCCACGCGGTTCAAAAACGGATTTACCAAATAGGGCGGGCAGGCTTGCCGCACTTTTTAAACATAAAGGGAAACGGCTCAATACCGCGTTGCCGTATTGTTCTTCCTCAATCTGAAACGAAGGATGAAAATGATGAATCATTTTTAATTGTTGGGCAATAAAATGGGCCTGGTCAAGGCTTCCCGTCCTTGGCCGTCGGACATCCAGCTCCTGAAGTGCCACGATGTCCGGGTTGTAACTAGCAATGACCCTGGCGGTTCTTTGCGGTAAAAGTTTTCCATCCATCCCCACGCAACTATGGACATTATAAGTCATAACACGAATGGTCTGATTGGCTTGAAAAGTTGTCGGATCAGCTGTTATTGCTGAAAAATTTCGCGTATCATCATCGGCACGATTCAGCAATCGCAAAGCCGCTTCACGCAAATCTATTGTCTTTAAATAATCCCGCTTTGTGTTTAACGTTTTAACATCCGCTGGAAGCAAAGCAAAAGCATTTGTTTCTTCCGTCCCTGGGCCGGCATGCGCACCATTTTCAAATGGAAATGAAAATGGCTTTGCCGTTGGATCCCAGCCACAAAGAGTAAACTCTCCGGCATTAGGATGATGGCAAATATCAATTAAGTCACGCGTGACTTCCTCTAAATAAGCGTGCTGTGAACCGATGACTTCCTTCGCCTGCTCGGGTAATACAAACTCTCCCCGCTCATTCCACGCGCGGGCGCGCCCATTAGCCTCGGGAATGATAACCAACGGGATTTTGGCTGACTGTACCATTTCCCGGGCAAACAAATGCCTTTCAGCTAAATTTAATTCCGTAAAAAGATTGACATACCCTACTGGCCCAATAGCAGAAACAACCAAGGGAGGGCAATCATTTGTTTTTTCTAAATGATTCTTCAAGGGCCATAACTTTTCGATTAACCCGCCGAAATAACGTATACGCTGCAACTGAACACCCTTTTTTTCAAAATCTTTAACAGTAGCGGATCTTTGCGACAAAGAGGTTGCCTTGGAAGGAAAGAGGCGCCCAAAAACTTCAGCCACGGCATCATTAACTGTCTTGCCAAAATGCCCAACATAGGGGATTGTTTCTTCCTGGCCATGATCGGAATAAACCCAAACGTCATAATTCCGCCGGGTGGAATTAATCGCCGAGTGGTAAATCCTGGCGATCGCAGCGTCTATGCCTTTTAACGCCCAATGCGCCGTTGGGGAAGATGGCCCGCGCCGATGCGCCTGCTCGTCATAACCAAGAAAGTTCAAATGAATGATGGGCAACCCGCGCGCAATATCAACCCTGGCTCCTAATGAGATTAATTCGCGCAGCAATACACACAAAAAAGTACGCAAAGGGATAAATTTGATTTCTGTCACAAAATCTTCTTTCGTGATCAATCCGCAAATAAAATCCATGCTGGCTAAAATAATTTCCCAACACAAAAGAATGACAATGCGCAAGAAAACAAAAAAATGCGTCGCTGCCAACAATACCATGTTTGCCGGATTGATATCTTTCCAAATTTTTTGCCAACCCAGTGACCCGGCACAAAAATGCGCTTCCTTCGCCCCGCCTTTAAAAATATTTGAATATGAACTTCCTCCCTCTAACAGGCTTTTGCCCTGCTTCATTAACCGCTCTTCCATCTCCTCGACATCAGCTCCATCAAACATACGAAAAACCTTCTGGGACTGTTTGTCAAAAAAGAAAAATGCCGGGACGCATTGCCTGACACCGTAAAATAATTCTCCTTGGACTGCTGGTGTCGCTGAAGGCAACCCAGGATAATACGGGTGAAGTTGATAGCCCTGCTTTTCCAATAAACTTTTAAGAAAAGGCATCTCATCTTTTTCAAAAGCTTTGTGTAACTGGCCTCTTGAAAAACCGTCAATCTGAATCATCACCAAACCCGGTGAAGAAGCCGTGCCATGCGATTTAGGCAAATCCAGTAAATTGGCATTCCACTCCGCAGGGTTTATCCAGCGTTTTATTCTCAACAATAGTCTTTCGTGAAATTTAGTCATGTTACTTTTTCTTTGCTAATGTTTTCTTTACCGCAACTCCCCCGGCCTCCACCACATTCTTTAACATATCAATTTCAGTTTGCAACCTTCCCATAATGGCCTGCCAGGTAGTGATTTTTTCCTGAGAATTATCTTCGATTAACTTAAGTTTTTCATACACATCTAAAAGTCGATTTGCACAAAGTTCCATCGAATACTTTTTTGCTGTACTTAAGGCTGCCTTTTTTATTTTTTTCACTTCTTTTCCTGATAAACCGGCATACCAAGCTACCGCGGCAACAAAATCTTTTTCTTGCTCACCGTGAATCAACCGCCCATTTTTATAATTTCTAACAAAATCTCCGATAGGTGGGGCATCAGCCGCGACAACAGGGACACCGGAAGCCATCGATTCCAACAGGACCATACCTTGCGTCTCGCTATGCGAACAGAAAGCAAATAAATCCATAGCCTGATAACCATTAACCACATCTTCCTTTTCTAAGACATCCAGCAAGTGAAGACGATTCTCGACTCCGTGCCGCAAAAAAATATTTGCGATCTCTTCTTTGAGCGGCCCTTTACCTACGATAAGACAGTGGGCATTCTTATTTCGTTTAAGATATTTTGATAGAACATGTGACAAAAACTTCAAATTCTTTTCTGGGGTAAGCCGCCCCACGTAACCAATGACAAACGCTTCGGGCGGGATTCCCGATTTTTGACGAAACATCGTTCCGTCACCTCGCGCAAAAAAATCCACATTAACTCCCGTTGGAATAATATCGATCGGGGTGTTAACTCCGCGTTGTACCAAAATATTCAGTACACTTGAACTGGGGACAATCACATGGTCCACCAAATTAGCGTAACGCGTTGATAATTCAATAATAAAATTCTTAACCGTTTCATTGTGAATCGGGAGGTAATCAACATAATGTTCGAACATAATATGATAGGTAAAAACAACCGGGATGTGATACTGCCCGCGCAGCCGTAAAGCGATGTCACCCATTAAAAAAGGATGGTGGCTGTGCACAATGTCCGGCTTGAAATTTTTCATCAACCGCGGCAATAACCCTGGGACAGAAAGGTTAACAGAAAAATCCGTCCCGCTGAACTTCTGAATAGCCGGAACACGCAGCACATCCTCCTCGTGTTTAGGCATCCCCGCGTATTTCGGGGCAACAATTAAAACCTTATGCCTCTTCTTTCGAAATTCTTCGCTGAACGATTGGATTGATCGCTCTAGCCCCCCAACGATGGGAGAATAGGTGTTGGTCATCATCATAATTCGCATCTATGTTTTTTCCTTTAATATGAAAACTTTGGTTTGGGTGTGGGGAACAAAAACCTTGGGGTATCCCGGTAAACAAACCTCAATAGCCGACGGCGTGACAAGGCCCCGGGGATCAACTAAAGGAAATTCGTCACCATCGGGAATCCCCACCGCTGTCCAATTGCGATGGGTTAAATTAATTTGGGTAATGGAAAAAGCGCGCGGAATAAAAGCGCCGTCTTGGGGATCAAATTGGCGTTCAACCCAATATGGCCAAATCCAATCTAAGTTGTGTTGGATGGCCTGGCTGTTCATCAGCCCGCGGGCATGCAATACAATGCCGGAACGCAACAATTCTGTGGGAACTAAAACATCCGCAGGCTGGGCAAATTTCTGAAAACGGGATAATAAAGAAACAGGGTCAACAAACCCTTGTTGGCGGGCAACTGAGCGGACAATAAATCTCCAAGGAAACCACTTCAGCCACATAGAAGACCTCTTCTTTACTTTGTTGCTTTATAGTCATCCTTTAACCCAGACAATTTTAATTATAACTTCGAATAAAGTTCTTTACCAGAAATCTGTTTGATGCCGTTTTACATCAATAGCTATCTTTGGTTAAAGCCACCTTTCCCCGAAAAATCCAATAAATGGCAACGGTATACGACAAAACAAATGGTATCCCAATCAACGCGATATTCAGCATATAGTTAAGCGATTTCTGCGACGCGGAGGCGTTATAAATAGTCAGGCTAAATTCCGGATTAGGATTAGACGGGACAATGTTCGGAAAAATCCCCCCGCCGCAGAGAAAAATCAAGACCAGCATAACAACACATGAACTTAAAAGAGCCCAAAAATCCCTGCGGTAAAAAATCTGGCGGGGAATATTAGCTACCGCCAGCATACTAATCAAAGGGACGCAAAACAAAACCGGGTACTGGCGGAGCTTTTGCGCCATATGTGGTAAAAATACTAAGGTGGCCATTGTGGTGATCCCGTAACAAATAATGAAAAAAATCATGCAATTATTAATCCATTGCCGAACCTTTTGATTAAACTCCCCTTCTGTTTTCAGAATAATATAAATACACCCGTGCATCATAAACAATGCCACCGTCATTATCCCGACCAGCAAACTATACGGATGAAAGAGATTCCAAAATGTGCCGGCAAATTCTTTATCAGCACCTAACGGAACGCCCCAAATAAGATTGCCCAAGGCAACGCCCAAAATAAAGCTGGTCAATATGCTTGATATGCTAAAACTGATATCCCATAAAGTCCGCCACCATTTCATTGGTTGTTTGCTGCGAAACTCAATGGCGACCGCACGAAATATCAAACACAACAATAATAGAAATACGGCGAGATAAAAACCTGAAGCGACGGTCGCGTACACATCAGGGAAAGCGGCAAATAGCGCCCCGCCTCCGGTGACAAGCCAAACCTCATTCCCATCCCACACCGGGCCGATGGAATTGATCATCAGGCGGCGTTCCTCGTCGGACTTGGTAAATAGATGCAGTGCCCCGACCCCCAAATCAAAACCATCTAACATGGCATACCCGCCAAAGAGTACTCCGATTAAAATAAACCAGATCAAATTTAAATCTAGAAATGTAAAATCCACACCCTGCTCCTTTATCCCGCCCTGCGCCCCGGCACAACTCCTTCAAGTTGTTCAGGCCCATGTTTAATTTTTTGATCGAGCAAAAATATAAACAGAATAAAAAGCAATACATAAACCACGGAAAACATGATGAGCGAAGATAAAACCAAATTAGCGGTTACCGTTTTGGATAGGGCATCCGATGTCCTCAGTAAACCATAAACAATCCAGGGCTGGCGGCCCACCTCCGTAGTTATCCAGCCAACTTGATTAGCGATCTGCGGGCCAAAAACAGAAAAAACATAAAGGACCAGGATGGGCCGGCAGTCAAAAAGTTTCCCGCGCCAAAGCAAAAATGTTCCAACAACATTAAGAATAATCAAAAATATACCGATGGCGACCATTAAATGAAAACTTTGAAAAACAATCTTAACAGGCGGGCGGTCTTTTTCTGCAAAAGCATTAAGCCCAGTGATCGGTTTGTTTGAATCTTTATAAAGCAAATAACTTAAAAAACCTTTAATCTTAATCCCTTTAGTCTCTTGCTTCTGTTCATTAACACTCCCCATTAAAAATAAATCTCCCGGTGCGGAAGCAGCATAGTGCCCTTCCATTGCGGCTAATTTTGCTGGCTGATATTGAGCCGTAATTTCAGCGCTATGATGGCCGCTTAAAAGCTGGGCAACCGAAGAAAACAAGGCGACAAAAAGGGCGATTTTCATCGATGCCTTTGCAAAATCCGTATGCCGTTTTTGAAGAAGATAAAAAGCGCTGACACTTAACACCAAAGTCGCCCCGGCTTGCCAAGCGCCTAATACCACATGCAACAACCTGTCCATTGAAGAGGGGTTAAAAACCATCGCCCAGAAATCGGTTATTAATGCCTTGGCCGCCAATCCTTCGCCGATAATTTTAAAACCGGCCGGCGTTTGCATCCAGGATCCGGCGACAACGATCCAAATGGCGGAAAAATGCGCGCCCAGGCAAACCATAATCGTTGATAAAAAATGAACGCTTGGTTTAACTTTATCCCAACCAAAAAGCAAGACAGCCAAAAACCCAGACTCTAAAAAGAAGGCAAAAATTCCTTCTGACGCTAAGGCGCTGCCAAAAATATCCCCGACGTAGCGCGAATACGTTGCCCAATTTGTCCCAAATTCAAATTCCATCACAATCCCGGTGGCAACGCCAATGGCAAACGTCAACCCAAAAATCTTTACCCAAAACCTGGCCATGTTATGGTAAAGCGGATTCTTGGTCTTTAAATATAATCCTTCCATAATGACCAGGATAACCCCCAACCCGATACTGAGCGGCGGATAAATATAATGAAACGCAATCGTAAAGGCAAACTGGATCCTGGACAATATTAAAACATTCATAACTTGTACCTTCCTAAATAGTTTTAACGTTTATTCGTAACGAAGAACAACCAAACATAACTCTTTAAAGTAAAAAAGATTACCTGTTTTTGTGCCGCTTAATTATTGTTGTGTCCCGACGCCGTATTCATAAACCATCCGGCCGCCGTTATAGGCCGCGAGGGAAACAAAAACGGCAACAAGAATGAGAATTACCAAAAAAACTGTCCGAGAATATTGCGGTATCTTTTTTTTAATAAACCATAGTACAGGCAAAGAAATTAGGGCGCTGTACATTGTCAAAAGGGCAAATAGTTCGTGCTTTTCCAAAAGAGGGTGATGTAAATTTAGCCGGGCCTCTTCCCACAACCCTGTTTTAACGACCAAGGGCGTAAGCAACGCGGCAAAGATATAAATATTGACGGCGGTTTTATGAAACTTTTCTTTGCGGAGGATTAAACTAACAACATCGAATATTAATGCGGTAACAAACAGGGCAATGGGAAAATGAACAACTTTAGGATGCAGAGGAATCAAAGAGTCAAACATGTTTCCCTCCCATTTACGAAAAATGATGCCCCAAAATTGTTCCTTACTGATTGATAGGCGCTTTTGCGGCAGGGTCCGACGGTACATCCTTTGCCGCGCCTTGGGCTTTTTCTGCGGCGGCTTTCACTTCGTCTTCAGCGATCTTGGTATATTTTTCAGGGTCCTTCTTAAAATCCTTTATGCACATCGGACAGCAGAGATTATATATTTTCCCATTATATTCAATCTTAACAATATCACCCATTTCGCCAACTTTTTCACCGCTGACCGGGCATTTTTTATTTCTAACTTCTATAGATGCTGCCGTTTTATCCCCTGCTGTGTTCTCCATCATCTCGACATTACCCACCACCGCCGCGGGCTCTGGCTGGACATTTTTATCTTGTCCTTCATCAGCAAAAAGATAACCGTTGCCGGCTAACAATAAAAATGCAACTGACATAATTAATTTTGCTTTCATTAAAATTTCCTCGGCTTTCTAGCTTTATTCAACCGGAATAATAATTTTCATCCCGGCTTTTAATTTATTTGGATTCTTAATCCGATCTTTATTTAATTCATAAAGATATTTCCAACGGTGGCCGTCGCCCATTTCCTTTGCAGCGATTTTCCATAAAGAATCGTTTTTCTGTATCACATATTCACGACTTGAAACTTTTGGTTGGGATTCGACATTTTCATTTTTCTCGACGACATATTTTCCTTCTTCCACAGGTTTTGCTTCCTGTTCCTCAGGAAAACTTCCCGCCGGGATCATAATTTCATCGACTTCGGCGACCATAAACTGGGCGTTGCGGTCTTTCTGCATCCCCAATAAATCAGCGACATGTGCCACCGCATCCAATTTGCCGCGGCTGACAATTTTAATCCGGTCTTCCGGGATCCCGTTTTGCAGCATAAAATTTTTAACGGTCTCGGCCCTTTTTGCACCCAACTTCATATTATATTCTTCCGAACCACGGGCATCGCAATTTCCCGTAATGAGAATGCTCGACGTCGGATTCTTTCCCAGTAAATGTACGGCATTATTAAGTATGGGGGTGTGGTCTTCCCTGAGATCGGCTTTGTTGTAATCAAAGTAGATCTTCACATTTTTCATAATCTTTTTAATGAGAAGGGACGGTTTCATTTCCGGTTGAGCCGGAGGCGAAGTAACTTCTGCTTTCGGAGTGGGGACTGGTTCTTCCGGGGCTTTGTAATCATAAATAATTTTGTAAACATAAACATAGCCCCTGTTTCCCCACGGGGTTGCCGTGCCGGGCTGTCTGGGCCACCACCAATAACCGCCATTTTCCAAATCTTTTACCGGTGCGGGCTGGGCGTCCGTCGGCCACCACATAAAACGTGGCTGGATCGCTTCCATCTGGGATTTTTTTCTGGCTTCGCGCTCTTCCTTACTGGAAGCATCGGCACGGAAACCAATAATAGAGAAGAAAGTAAACATAAAAACTACGGCTAGAATTTTTTTCATTTTTGTCATATGCATAAGTGTGGTTTTCTTTGGTTAAAAAGTTGTTTTAAATGGACAATTTTAAATAACATACCGCACAATGAACTGTCAAGCTATTATTTTAATTGAGTCTAAAATTAATGTTCAAAGAGAACCAGCCCCGCCATAATAAGAATACCCAAGACAATAAACCCCATTTGTTTTACCGCATTGAACAAACTGGTATCCTCACTGTGATGCAATTCCGGAATAAGGTCAGAGCCGGCAATATACAAGAAACCTCCCGCCGTAATCGGTAGGCAATACGCCGTGAAATGTTCCACATGCGGCCCAATTAAAAGCGCCAATATCGCACCGGCATACGCAGTTAGTGCTGAAAGGAAATTAAAAAATAGAGCTTTGGGGATGCTCAAACCTTTATGAATCAAGATACCTAGGTCCCCAATCTCCTGAGGAATTTCGTGAAAAATAACTGCCAATGTCGTCGCCATACCAATGGGAGTGCTTGCCAAAAAACCAACGGCAATGATAACGCCATCCATAAAATTATGCACGGCATCGCCCACCAAATTAAGAGTTGCTACTGGATGCAGATGGTTTTCCGATATGGGGATGTGGCAATGTTGCCAGCGTAAAAATTTTTCCAAAGAAAAAAATAAAAGAAGCCCGGCAACGATCAGAAGCGAAGTCACTGGCCCGGGGCCTAATTGCTCGAAGGATTCCGGGATAAGATGAATCAAAGCGTCGCCAAAAAGCCCCCCAACGGCAAAGCTGACAAAAGAAAGTATAATCGCTTTCAAACGCTCTGGTTTAATCGTTATCGTAAAAACACCGATAAGAGAAATCAGGCTGACAATTGTAACGCTAGCTAATGTGTAAAGCCAAGTAGTCATTTGATTGATTTTGTTTGTTCCCTATCTTACTCTCTGAACAGGCAAATGGGAACATAAAACAAAATTTTATATTTTCATCACGATCGGGTTGAAAGCTTTTGAGGAAACAACCACCTTGTCACCCACGTTGATATTTTCGATGTCGCTGTCGGTGGCCACCGTGCGGACAAAATTGTTGCCGACTAAAACAGTCAGGATATAAATGACGTCTTCTTTCTTGATATCAACGACCTCGCCGATAAAAGTAAATTTGCCGCTTAAACGTTTTTCAAAAAATACTTCGTCCGGCGGCCCGGATTTGGCGATAACACCGCCCTCCAGAATAACTACGCGGTCGGAAAGCCTAAAAACTTCGGCCAGGTGATGACTGACAAAAACAGTAGTGACGTTAAATTTTTTATGGATCTCGAATACTTCTTGCTGAAGCCGCAGGCGCATGTCGACGTCCAAGGCAGAGAAAGGTTCATCCAGAAGTAATAATTTAGGCTGCCTTAAAACCGCCCGCAAAATCGCCACGCGCTGATTTTGCCCGCCGGAAAGCTGCTGTGGCCTCCTGTCTTTAAGGCTAATCATATCGACGGCCTCTAAGAGTTTTTTCATCTGCCCGCTTTGACCGCAACCGGGTTTGGCAAACTCCAGGTTTTCGGCCACCGTCATATTAGGGAATAGACTGTAATCCTGAAAAACAAAACCAATTTGCCTTTCTTGCGTGGGCCGATTAATTTTTTTATCACTGTCAAACCAAATCTCATCGTCAACTTGGATAAATCCCTCCCCGGGATCGGTGAGGCCGGCAAGCATGCGCAGGATTGTTGTTTTTCCAGCGCCGGATGACCCAAAGAGAGTGATGAACTCTTTATCCTGTATTTGAAAATCCACATCCAGGTCGAGTGGGCCGTGGCTGGTGATCAAATTCTTCTTGGCTTTGATTTTTATCATCGCAGGGACGATTTTTGATTGACGGCGTTTAAGGTAAATAAAATCACAAACGAAATTAAAACAAGGATTCCCGAATAATAACAGGCGCTGGTGTAATTGAGCGCTTCGACTTCACTGAAGATGGCAATGGAAGCGGTGCGCGTTACGCCGGGGATGCTTCCCCCCACCATTAAAACCACGCCGAATTCGCCGACGGTGTGCGCGAAGGCCATCACAATGCCTGTTAACAACGACGGCTTGATGTTCGGCAAGATTACTTTAAAAAGTGTTTCTCGTCGGGATTTTCCCAGCGCGTAAGAGGCTTCGATTAAAGACCTGGGAAAACTTTGGAATCCCGCCTTAATCGGATTAATCATAAAAGGCAAACTGAACAACACTGAGCCGATCACCAATCCTAAAAAGGTAAACACCACTTTGATGTGCAAGGCTGTTTCAAGGAAATTTCCCAAGAAAGACCGCGGGCTGAAAAAAAGCAAAATGTAAAAACCTAAAACCGTCGGCGGCAAAACCAGCGGCATGCTGATCAAAGGCTCGACGAAATATTTCCACCTCCGCGGTGTGAACGCAACCCAATAAGCGAGCGGAATCCCAATGACAACAAGAATGAGCGTCGTCACCGAGGCCAGCTTGAAAGTTAAAAATAAAGGGCTTAAATCAAAGTTCATTGCGGATTTTTCATTAACGTGACTTCGTTGGTTTTGACCAACCACTCGACTTCCTCTTTTTCTTTGAGCTGCATTTGGTTGGCGGATTGTGTCGAGAT
>CAZVZR010000072.1:0-11651 GCA_964630825.1 uncultured Planctomycetales bacterium
AGCAGTTTTCAACCCATTCCCGTTTACCATAATAATATTTGGGATGTCCCGGGGTTTGCCAGGGTTATCGAAAGCGGGTCATCTTTTTTTCAACTGATTGAAGCAACTAACCCCGAAAAGCTGGTGACTTTCTCCAGCCACAGCATGAGCTTTCAAGCCTTAGTGGACGTCGGCTATTGGCCGGTCGACATGATCTCGGATGATTCAGCTATTTATTGGAAATCGCTTATTCATTTTGACGGCCAATACCAAGTTGTTCCCATGTTTGTAACTCTCTCAATGGATATCGCCGGAACAAACAAGCTTTGGGAAACGGCCAAAAGTGTCTACAAACAAAAACGCCGCTGGGCGTGGGGCGTGGAGAATTTTCCGATTGTGATGCGCGCCTTCTTAAAATCCAAGACAATCCCGCTTTACGATAGAATCCGCCTGAGCTATAAACTTTTTGAAGGGCACATCTCCTGGGCCTCGTGGGGGTTTATTCTGGCTTTTATCGGCTGGCTTCCGGCCCTTTTCGCACGCCAGGAATATTTAACTTCTGTTGTTTATTACACCGCACCGCGGATCACGAAAACCATTATCCATTTGGCCATCATTTCACTGGCCGCTTCGATTATTTTAAGCATCGGGCTTTTGCCTAAAGGAAAAACTTCTCTTTCTTGGATTAAAAAATTACGGCACGCCCTGGAATGGCTGACCATCCCGATCATTCTGCTTTTGTTTAGTTCTGCACCAGCTCTAGATGCGCAAACACGCCTCATGTTGGGAAAATACATGGAATTTTGGGTGAGCGACAAAAAAAGGCATTCGGGCTCATCTAAATAATAAATTAATTTTCCTGAGCGGAAACCACCTCAAAAAACACTTTAAGGAATTCTTTCATTGAGAATTTTGGGTGTGTCAGTCCAATTATACTCTGTTTCGAAAAGAAAAACAGTCTGCAAGAAAGCCAGGTGCGAATACCCTTGCGGGAAATTGCCGGTAAGCCGACGGGTGGCCGTTTCAATATCTTCAGAAAAAAGCCCGAGATAGTTAGCACAGCCGCGGATGTTATCGAACATTTCCATGGCTTTTTGCTCTTCGCCAATAAGATACAAGGCATTCACCATCCAAAACGTACAAACAATAAAGGCATTTTCGGGCTTCCCAAAATCATCCTCCGCTGTATAACGCATGGTAAAACCATTTTTAACCAAATGTTTAAAGGTTTGCTGAACGGTGCTAATCATCCGCGGGTCTTTGCGGTCTAGAAATCCGTAATGAAGCATCAAAAGATTAGAGGCATCAAGATGGGGACAGCCGTAAGCCATAACAAATGATCCTAAATTTTGATCCCAGCCGTTTTGCAAAATGTCCTGTTTAATCTCTTGAGCAAGCTTCAAACAACGCTGAACATATTGGGGCTTGCCGATTAACTGCGCGATCTTGGCGGCCCGGTCAGCCGCGACCCAATTCATCATTTTAGAATGAACATGATGATCTTGTTGAACGCGCCTTTCCCAAATACCGCTGTCCATTGTCTTCCAGGTCTCAACGACTTTGTTGATCACTGACCGCACGACTGTCCAAATTTCTTCGTCAAGATACGCCGTATCCCGCCGGGGAATGATAAAGTAACTGTAAATGGTCTCGATCAATTCTCCGTAAAGATCGTTTTGCTGTTGCTGATAGGCAGCGTTGCCAATACGTACCGGATGAGAATTCTCGTAACCACTTAAATAATCCAAAGACTTTTCGCGAATCTCTTTCTCGCCGTTAATACCATACATGACTGCGATGTTGTCGTGTTTTAAAAGCATACGGTTGAGAATAAAATTAATATACCGTGTGGCCGAGCGCATGTGCCCCATGCGCGCGTACAAGTCAACAATCATTGAGGCATCACGTACCCAACAATAACGATAGTCCCAATTGCGATCCTTGCCGATAATTTCCGGTAATGAAGTCGTCGGGGCAGCGATGACTGCACCCGTACGCTGATACATCAAAAGTTTTAACGTAATTGTGGAGCGGATACTTTCTTCTTTATATTTGCCTGGCAGGTGTGTACGAAAGACCCAATCTATCCAATAACTTTTGGTCTTTTCGTATTCAATAAAAACTTTCTCCAAATTAATCTGTTCCATCTTTTCATGATAGGAAAGAAGAAAAAAGGAAGATTCGGTAAGCTCGATCTCCTCGCCTTTGATAACTTTCTGGTAATCCAAATTGCTGTAAAGATAAAAACTATTATATTCTCCGCGCAAAGAAGTGATCTTGATGTAATCACGGCCCACCGCAAACCCGGCGTCACTATAAGCGTAATTCGGTTTAGGTTTCAGTTGGATACGGATTTTTGGTTTGCCAGAAATAACATGGATATCGCGGTGTACCTCCGAAGGGCAATAATCCCCGCCACGCGAAGTTCTAAAGCGCGGCATGTAATCGCGGATCTCAAATACTCCGTCTTTGGTTTGAAAAATGGTTTTTAAAATAGGCGTATGATAAAGATAAGATTGCTGGGTGTGAACCATATCGACACCTTCGATCTTAAAATATCCTCCTTTGTCTTTATCCAAAATCCGGGCGAATAATGAAGGAGAGTCAAAAAAAGGCAGGCAAAGCCAATCAACACTACAATCGGATGAAACCAAAGCCGCGCTCGTGCAGTTACCAATAAGACCGTAATTGTAACTATCAGGATTAGTCATGTCTCAGAGCACCAAATTTTTCCAATAGCTTCCCAACTTCGTTGGTGTTGTTTAAAAAATAACGGGCGTGGGTCTTTCTGGGCCTGCCCACGACAATTGTGATTCCCCGATTTTTAAGAACCTTAAAGGCGTCTTCATCAGTTTTATCATCCCCAACATAAACAGGTAATATCTTCTTGCCACCGGCATTCTTCCGTTTAAGAGACAACAAACGCGAAACCATTGTTCCTTTGTTCCAAGCAACGGGTGGCCGGATATCAAAAACTTTTTTCCCGCTAACTACCTTTATTTTTCTCATCATCAAATATGGCTTGCACATCTCCCGAAACTTTCTCTCAAACAACCTCTCGTTCTTTTTCTCCAGCCGGCGATAATGAACGCTTAACGTTAACCCTTTATCTTCCACCCAAACTCCCGGCAAAGTCGAAAAAGATTTTTTAAGTTGTTCTTTAAATTTGTCTAAATTTTTTTTAAACTGCGGCGAACAATAGCTGATCGATTTTAACCCCTGCCCATAGGCCTCAAGGCCGTGGTTCCCAACATACATGATCCCTTTAATATTGACTTTACTTTTAATATCCTTAAGGGCACGACCGCTGACAACAGCAATAAAACATAAAGGAAGATCCGCTATTTTTTTTAAAAGAGCCCGACGGCGATGAGATAATGCTACCCCGTGAGGAGAAGAGGCAATGGAAACAAGCGTCCCATCAAAATCAAGAAACCAGAAAATTTTTCTTTTTCTTAACTGCTCACACCATCTGCCCCAATCCTTCCAAAAGTGCTTCATGGTTTAGTCCCGGCTTCTTCAAATTCAAACTTTAATAATTCAGAAATAACCTTCCCGGCCCAATGAAAAATATTATTTTCCTGGACCAAATGGCGCATCTTAATCATTCGCTTGCGAGCTTCTTCTTCGGGAAGATTAAGCGCCTTAAGAATGGTTTCGGCCATCTTTTCGCAATCAAAAGGATTAACCAAAAGCGCATCCGTCAACTCCCGCGCTGAACCGGTAAATTCACTCAAAACAAGCACCCCTTTTTCATCAAAGCGCGAAGCGACAAATTCTTTGGCCACCAAATTCATGCCATCATGCAAAGAGCTGACCACACAGACATCAGCTAAAGTGTAAAGCGCCAGAATTTCATTAAAAGACATATAACGATGAGAAAAAATAATTGGGCTCCAGTTGCCGGTCGAATATTTCCAATTGATTTCTTCAACAAGCATATTGATTTCATCGTTAATCGCCCGGTATTTTGCCAAATGTACCCGGCTGGGTACGCCGACTTGTAAAAAAACAACCTTTTCTCTTAATTCGGGGAATTTCTCTAAAAGACGGTCAACCGCCATAAGCCTCTCGGGGATGCCCTTAGTATAATCGATACGATCGATTCCCAATAAAAGTCTTGCGCCCTTTAACTCAAATTCTTCAATTAAATTTTCCTGTATTGTTTTAGTTTCGGGAGTTTGGGCAATTCGGTTAACGGCCTCAAAGTCCACACTAATGGGATACGGACGGATCAGTGTTTGATGATTATTTTTGACAACAGAAAACTGCTCTCGGTCGATTTTCGATTCCAACAACCGGTCAATAACATCTAAGAAATTAAGACAATGATACTGGATATGAAATCCGACGAGGTCATTGGCCAAAAGCCCTTCTAAGAGTTCGACCTGTTGCGGACAAATGCGGAAGGCCTCAAAACTCGGCCAGGGGATATGCCAAAAGTGCGCCGTAATAATTTGGTTTCCCGCCATTTCTTTGAGCATCTTCGGCAATAAGCACAAATGATAATCCTGAATCCATACAAACGCTTTGCGGTCACCGATTTCTTCTATAACCGCTTGGGCGAATTTTTGGTTTACTTTTACATAAAAATCCCAGTCTTCTTTTTTAAAAGTAGGTCTTTGAAACGCGGTATGGCACAAAGGCCAAAGCGCATCATTGGCATAACCATAATAATAACATTCTTCTTCTTTTTTAGTGAGCCACACCCGCTTTAATTTATAAGCAGGGTCCTCCGGAGGAACATTGACACAGCCTGCGGCATCGGTCACTTTTGTATCAGCCTCACCGTTTCCGAAAGCAACCCATGTTCCATGACAGGCCCGCATCACCGGGTCAAGCGCTGTCACAACGCCCCCAGGCATTTTCTGAGGGACAATTTTCCCGCGGCTAAAAATATGCTCGTAGGGTTGCCGGTTGGAAACAACAAGAAAATAATACTCCCCCATCTTTTCTTTAATTAAGTTCTGTAAATCTTCTTTTGTCCACATATCCCGCTCCTTGCCCAAAAAAATTAATTGCCCCGTGTGGATTCGAACCACAACAAAGTGATCCAGAGTCACTTGTCCTACCATTAGACGACAGGGCAGATTTCCTTAATTTTGTTGAAAAAAGATCTGCCCATATCCCACCCCTCTCTTTGAGAAAACAAGGGACAGGGCAAAATTTAAAGGGGCAGTTTCTTTTGAAAACCGCCCCTATTATATACAAATTAATTTTCTTTTATAAGGAAATTTTTTAGCTTACCACATATGGTCTTGCATCCACTTATCCGTCTTCCAAATAACCCCTTCTTTGCTTGATATATTTTTAACGTCCTTCTTAAATCCCTGGCCGGCACCGGTAAAAGCGCCTTTACACGTTTCACACCCCTGAAACATTAAAACAAAGAACAAACTACATAAAATATTTATTCTTAACCTCATTAAAGACCCCGTTTCCTTTACAAAAACGTTGTGCGTAATCGTTCGACTGTTTTTTCTTTCCCCAAGACAGCCATTGTTTCAAATAACCCCGGCCCTATCGCTTTGCCGGTTAAAGCCACCCGCACCGGATGAACCAAATCCGACGACTGTATGCCTAATTCGGCAACCAAATCCCGAAAAATTTTTTCCGTCGCCGCCACATCAAATTTTTCTGCGTGTTCCAGCCGATCGCTTAATAAACAAAATTCTTTAGCACGATTCACCGCTAAGTACTGCTGCCGTGCCTGCTCGTCGATTACAGGCTTAGGCAAAAAGGCAAAATCAGCCCACTCCAAAAACTCGACCAGCGTTGTAATACGACCTTTGAATAATTCTACAATATTTTCCAACCTTTGCCTATCGAATTTCCCATTAATATAATCTTTCTCTTCTAAAAAGGGCACCAAATATTCGGTTAATTTATCTAGCGGCGTCTTCTTAATATACTGGCTGTTAATCCACTTCAATTTTTCCATAGAAAATGCGGCGGCAGTTTTGTTTATTTTCTTTATCGAAAATTTCCCGACCGCATCTTTAAGGGCAACAACTTCTTGATTATTTCCTGGCGACCATCCCAAAAGCATCAAGTAGTTGACAATGGCCTCGGGAAGAAAACCATCCTTGCGGTAATCCGTCACGGCCGTGGCTCCGCTGCGCTTGGACATCCTTCCCCCCTCTTCATCCATAATCAAAGGGAGATGCGCGAACTTAGGCGGCTTAAAACCCAGCGCCTGATAAATCATTATTTGTTTGGGCGTGTTCGAAATGTGGTCTTCACCACGGATAACATGGGAAATCTCCATCAAGGAATCATCCACGACACAAGCAAAACTATACGTCGGAGATCCGTCTGATTTTATCAAAACCTGGTCTTTAAGCGTTGATGTGTCAAAAATAATTTCTCCGCGGATCAAATCAAAAATCTTAACTTCCTGGATAGGCATGGTAAGCGTCACAGCTTCTCCATCTTTATATGCTTTTTTTTCATCCAATAGTTTTTGTGCGTATTGGCGATAAATATCAAAACGGTGGCTTTGATAATGCAATTCATCCCAATTGAGGCCCAGCCATTTCAGGCTTTCTAAAATCTCGTCTTCATATTCTTTTTTGGAACGCTCGCGGTCAGTGTCTTCAATGCGCAGGATAAATTTCCCTTGCTGGGATTGAGCATACATCCAGTTAAAGAGTGCAGTACGCGCACCGCCTATATGCAAATATCCTGTCGGGCTAGGGGCAAAACGGACTCTGATTGTAGGATTAACATTCATTGTTCTTACGCATTACTCGACTCGCCCTTCTATTGTTTTATAAAGACTCTAAACGATGGGGCGAATTAAAAACCCCATTAGAACATTTATTATGATCTAACGGGGGCTTTGGAGCTTAAACAAATACTCAACTTGTAACAGTCTTTACCAGACGATTAACTGTTGATTGTAGCCGTTCTTGTTGCTTGGCCGGTAAATTTTGAAATTCGATCCCAATATCATAGAAGGAAGGCTTTTTTTTCTCATCACTCCTTCGCTGAATATTCCAAACAATCTTGCCGCTACATTTAATATGTTCGCCTAAATCCAACAAATCCAATTCAACTTCCACTGGCGAGAACATTCGCAAACTTTTCTTTATAACAACACACATTCCTCCGATGCCCACGTTTTCGGTATGTGTTAGAATTACTTCATGCGACTGCCCATTTTCGTCTTTTAAAATAACCAAACACGGGTAATTAATGCGGGGAAATCGCCTCCGGTCTAGCCCATCCCAACTGCCCATATTCACTCCTTCGCAGAATTCTAATTTCGAATTTAAATATATTATATCACAGCGATTTATTAAAGTTAATTTTCTTGTTTTTATTCTTCGGCAGCGGCTTCGGCCAATTGTGGGGCTAAATTTTTCCGTACACGCTCAATGGAAACCGCTCGGCCGGTTTGGTCATCGACTTCAATAACAGCACCGTTAAGCTGAACGTCGCCAGAAGCAACATGGTGTTTTAAAGGCATGCTCAACAAATACCGACGGATAATTGATTCCTTGTCCTGGCCGATGACCGAATCGTACGGGCCAGTCATCCCCAAATCAGTAATATAGGCTGTCTTTTGCGGTAGTATCTTTTCATCGGCTGTCTGGATATGTGTGTGGGTCCCAAAAACAGCGGATATTTTACCATCAACAAAATGCCCCATCGCCACTTTTTCGCTGGTGGCCTCAGCATGCATATCCAAAACAATAATCGGTGTTTGTTTTTTTATTTCTTCAATCATCCCCTCAAATGTACGGAAAGGACACAGTAAATGATACCTTATGAATGTGCGGCCCAAAAGATTGATCACTGCCAGCGGCGGAAGGTTTTCTTTTTTAACAACACACCACCCCCGGCCGGGGACTCCTTCGGGAAAATTAGCGGGACGGATTAGATTCGGGGCTTCGTTTAAGAAAACTTCCAGGTCTTTTTGATCCCAGACATGGTCGCCAAGCGTTAAAACATCGCAACCGTAAGAAAAGATTTCCTTCGCTAGGCGTGTTGTCAGGCCGGCACCGGCAGCCGCGTTTTCCGCATTGGCTATAACATAATCAATGTTGTATTGTTTTTTAATCTCCGGAAGAAACTCTTGAACCGCCTGCCGCCCGGGACGCCCAACAATATCGCCAATGCATAGGATTTTCATAATTCGTAACTCATTGCTCTTCGCTCGTTGCCCGAGCCGACCTGCCTGCCGGCAGGCAGGTGAGCAACGAATACCGAGCAATTATTTTGCGTACTCCACTGCTCTTGTTTCTCTAAGGACAAGGACCTTGATCTGCCCCGGATACTCCATTTCCTCTTCAATTTTCTTACGCAAATCTCTGGCTAGAACAATTGCCTCATCATCGTTAATTTTATCCGGGTCAACGATAACGCGGACTTCGCGGCCAGCCTGAAGAGCGTAAGACTTATTAATTCCTTTAAACGAATTGGCAATTTTTTCTAAACTTTCAAGGCGTTTAACATATGTTTCCAATGTTTCGGCTCTGGCACCGGGCCGTGAAGCACTGATAGCGTCGGCGGCGGAAACCAAAACGCCATAGACAGATGCCTTTTCCACTTCGTCATGATGTGACTCAACGGCATTCGCGACTTCTTCTTTTTCACCATATTTGCGGGACAAGGTTCCGCCCACGATCGCATGGGTTCCTTCTTCAACCTCCTGGGCAACCACTTTCCCGATATCGTGAAGAAGTCCTGCACGAATAGCAATTTTGGTATCTAACTTTAGTTGTGCCGCCATGTGCCCGCACAATAACGCCACTTCTTTAGTATGTTGCAAACCGTTTTGGCCGTAACTGGTGCGGAATTTTAACCGGCCGACGAGTTTAAGAAGCTCAATGTGCATGCCATGAACGCCCAATTCAAAAGCCGCCTTCTCGCCTTCTTCCTTAATAAGCGTATCAACACTGAGCTTGGCTTTTTCCACAACTTCCTCAATGCGCCCCGGATGAATTCGCCCGTCAGCAATTAAATTTTCCAAAGCAATACGGGCAATTTCACGCCGGTACATATCAAATCCGGAAATAGTTACGGCTTCCGGCGTGTCGTCAATGATAATATCGACGCCGGCAGCGGCCTCAAGAGCGCGGATGTTGCGCCCCTCGCGCCCAATAATACGGCCTTTCATCTCATCGCTGGGCAAGGCAACAACCGTGACCGTTGACGCTGCCGTATGATCCGAGGCACAGCGTTGAATAGCAGCGGAAATGATAACACGGGCTTTTTTCTCAGCATCTTCTTTTATTTCTTCTTCGTTCTTGCGGACTCGAGATGCCTTCTCCGCCACCAACTCTTCATCGACCCGCGACAAAAGAAGTTTTTTTGCTTCATCTTCGGTCAAAGAAGAAATCTTTTGCAAGCGCTGCTTTTCTTCTTCGATTAATTTATTTAATTCTTCCGTTTGCCGGCGCGTCTTATCTTCACTGGCTTGGAGCCCCTCGAGGCGGTGATTAATGTCTTTTTCCTTTTTTTCCAACAAATCAACGCGTTTGTCTAAATTTTCTTCTTTTTGCAAAAGCCGTTTTTCCATAACGGCCGTCTCTTCGCGGCGCTGTTTGGTTTCGCGTTCAAAATCCTGGCGCAGCTTGATCATCAAATCTTTACCGTGAAGTTCAGCTTCTTTCTTGCGGGCTTCGACTTCTTTCGATGCCGATTCAATTAATTCTTTGGCTTTATACTGAGCTTCTTTTAACTTCTTCTCGGCAAAAAACCAACGCAAAAAATACCCTGCAAAAAAAACAAGGCAAAACAATAAAAACAAACCCACACTTTGCGAATATATATTGGATTCGTGTAACATGATTACTGCTCCTCTCTTAAAAAGGAACGATTGGTAAGCCCAATAAACTAATTGGTTACTACGCAAGACAGGCGGACATCGTGTGCTTCTCGCCCGGGGAGGGTGTCGACGATTTGAAAATCAAAAGCCAGGCCAATTGTCGGGATGTCATTAGGTAGGGTGCTTAAAAAACGGTCATAATAACCCGCGCCTCTTCCCAGGCGATGGTTCTTTCTATCAAAAGCAACGCCGGGAACAATCACCGCTTCAATATCATGAAGAGGCAGTATATCGGAAATTGTTTCTTTGGGCTGCTTAATACCGTAAGGACCGTCTTCCAAATCCCTTGTGAGATCTTTCACTTTGCGAGGAATAATTCTTTTTTTATCCTGTTGAACATGCGGCAAAGCTATTTTTTTGCCTAACAATTGAGCTTGTCTCATCATTGCAAACGTATCCACTTCCCCATCAAAAGAAGCATAAAAGAGTATTGTAGTCGCCTTCTTAAAAATTGGCATCCCAAAAAGCTTGGTCAAAATAACCGAACTTTTATTCAATCGCTCTTTTTCCTTTTGACTATTTAAAAGCGTTAATATCCTTTCTCTGAATTCTTGTTTTATATTTCTTTGCACTTTCTTTACTGGCTAAAATTGCGGTGTATCATATCATTTTTTAGATGAATCGACAACTTTTTTTAACCTATACCTGCGCCTAACCAAGCTCCCCATACCAGCCCAGGCGGTTGCGGTGGGCCTTATAAAAAAGCCCGAGCAAGCGCATGTTGACAAACCAAAAATATACCGTAACAAACATTCTGAAAAAAATTCCCAAGAATGGAATTTTATAAATAGGAATCATGTGCACCGCTATACTGAACATGCCGATTAATATCATCAAAATAAAAGTTAAAGTGTAATCAACAAATGTAGCACCAATAGATTTAAAAACATTGATGATGTTTAACGAACCAACGCCACCGACCAAAGCAATTGACATCGTAAACATCGGCTGTATATAACACGCCATAAGCAAAAGAAAGAAAAGCCCGAACCAATGCCACTTTGTCGGGAAAACACTCACCACGGCCCGGCCAAAAATTTCCGGAGAAAAGTGCCCCCCAACAGTCATCGCTGACAAACTGTGGTGGGAAAATGAGGAGAAGTCCCCCAAATACCGGACATACAAATAAATCGGCAAATAGGTAATAACAAACGTTAAGGCAAAAAGAATGGCTGTTCCCACCCATTCAAACATATTTAAAAATTCAGGCCATTCAAACCTATTCACGTCTTCTTCCTCAACGGCTGTTTGCATAATTTTGCACAAACATCCTATTTGATAACAAACCATCATGACCGCAATAACTATCCCAATAAACGGAGAAAGTAAAATAATCTGGATAAAAGAAAAGAATATTGCCCCGCCCAGCGTAGCCGGAAGAATTCCTCCACGCAATGGATAAACAAAAATTCCCCAAATTTTTTGCCAATAATTTTTCTCGGTGATACTTGGTTCTTTATTCTTCTTTTCTTTGGCAACCGCCGGGCCCTGCGCCGGAATCTTTGCATCAGCTTTAACAACCGGGGCCGTACTTCCTTCCGTTGGTTTAGGCGCGCCATAACTATGGACAACCGGCGACTTAGGAACACTGTTTCCTGTCGAGTTTTGCACATTAGAAGGAAGTTGGGCCGTTTGCCCGGGAGAAGGTGCTGCTGTTTCTACAGATTTACTGACATTATAAGAATGAATTTGCGGTCCAGCCTTCTTAGGTTTCGTCTCAATATTCTTTTCTATAACTTCTACCTTTTGCTCCGAGTACACCAAGGTTTCTTTCTTTTGGCTTATCGCCAAAATGATGACCAAAAGCAGAATTCCCATCCCGCCGCCGATAATAGCC
>CAZVZR010000073.1:0-11579 GCA_964630825.1 uncultured Planctomycetales bacterium
AATTTACACAGTCAAAACACATTTGCGTTGACCAAACCCCCGGCGGCATGCCGCTTTCGTCTTCATGGTTCTGACTGTCGGGCTTTAGGCAAACAGGGGTATTTCTTATAACAAAAACGATCACCAAGTTTAAAAGGCTAAAACAGAAGAAATAAAATGAGAACACGTTTAAATTTAGCTTTAATAGTAACGGCAATTTTTGTCAGCCAAATATCCTTTGCCCAAGACGCCGCCAAAGAACTTCCAGTGTTAGACAGCAAGGAAGCTTTGAATCAGGTGGGGGATAAAAAACTTGCATTAAAAGTTTTTACTGCTTTGGGATTGGCTGAAAAGCGTTTGTTGGCTCTCGACAAGAAAAATTATACTATTGATACAAATTATTCAAAATCTTTCAAGGCGTCTTTAACACAGGATCAATGGAACTTTATTATGCAAACTGTACGAGGGCCGTTTGGTAACGTTGTTTCAAGAAAGTTAATAAAAAATAGTTACACAACAACGGTCAAGGGATTTCCCGATGGGGAATATGTTGAGATTCAATATAAAACAGAGTTTCAGAAAAACAGAACGGTCGTTGAAACTGTCATAATGATTTTTGAAGGAAAAGTAAATCCCGGTTGGCATTTCGCGGGCTATTCGATTGATTAATTTGGATAATTGAGAGGAGAAAAATATGAAAGTTTTATTTTTAACACCACCGATTAAAGCATGGGATTCACACGGGATGCACAAGGCGGCCAATCAGATGCACGCGCAAGTTGCGGCGTACGTCCGTTCCAAGAAGCTTGCCGACGTCGAGGCATTAGACTGCCGCGCATTTGATTATGATTGGGATGCGATGCTTAAGAAGATTGCGGAAAGCGCACCGGACGCGGTTTTCTTGGGCGACCAGCTTTTTTCCACCTGTGGCGCCGCCGTTATCTGGTATTTTAATGAAGCGATGCGCTTGATTAAAGCGAAGTTCCCTAAAATAATTACCATCGCCAGCGGCCTTTGGTATTCGGCCGACTATGAGCGCCAGATGCGGCTTAATCCATGGATTGATTATATTCTCATCGGTGAAGGCGAGCTGACACTCGAAGATTTACTCAATAACCTTAAAAATAAAACAAAAGACGAGCGCGATATTCCCGGGCTTGTTTCCCGCCGTAATAAAGATGCTGTAGTCGTCGGGCCGCACCGTGGGCTTATTCCGGATTTAAATGTGCTTCCAATGCCAGCGTATGATTTATTTCCGATGGATAAATATGTCGGACACACGTACTGGAAACCGTTTGCGGAATTGATGACCTCACGCGGCTGCCCGGGCAAATGCCATTTCTGTTACGAGTGGGCACTTTACGACAGTCGCAGCGCAGCGAAAGATTTTACGTCGTGGCGCGGCTTAAGCGGCAAACGCATCGTCGATGAACTGGATATATTAGAAAAACAATACGGCATCACGACCGTTGTTATGCAAGACGATGCCTTTAACAGCGACACCAAGGCGATGATTGAATTCTGCGAAGAGAAAATCAAGCGTGGGAACAATATCGGCTGGGTGTGTTTGGGCCGGGCTGATCAGTGGATCAGCCAGCAGGAAATTTTGCCTTTGATGAAAAAAGCCGGCTTATTTATGGCGTTAACCGGTGTTGAAGTTGAATCCGACGCGCAGCTTCTTAAAACCGGAAAAGGCGTCACCATGGAACAAATTAAAAAGACAATTAATATTTTACGCGCTCAGGATATCGGTACTGTCGGCACAGTGCTTGTCGGTTTACGTGAAGATACCGAAGCCAAGATTAAAGAGCGCCTGCGCATCGCCGATGAAATTGACCCGGATGTTTTCGCGCTGGATTATTTGACCCCGGTACCGAATTCACCGGATTGGCGCTACGGGATTCAAAAGGGTTGGTTTGATCCGGAAAAGATTAACTTAAAGACATGGGATTTCCAGCACCCGATTATTCCGACGGATCATTTAAGCGCGGAAGATGTCGGCCGGTTAGGTTCGTGGTGTATGCGGGAATATTATTCCAAACCTGAACGTATTCACCGGATCATGTCGAGCAATTACGACATCAAAGTAAAACTTTGCGTGAAGGACTTTATGAGCAACATCGCCAAGTGGGAAGCAAATTCACGCGTTAATGCAAATACGTAATTAGATGTAGGGGCACGGCATACCGTGCCCCTACATTATAACGAGGAATATATGACAAACATACAAACGCAATTACAATGGGAAGCCAATGCCCGCAAGAAATACGATGCGATGATACTGAAGATTCCTTTGTTTCATCGGGAAATCGCTAAACAGATCGTTGACAAAAAAGCGCCGGTACTGGCGCAGGAGCGCGGTTCCGGTATCATTGAAGACCAGGATATTATCCGGGCCTTTGTGACGGAAGTGCCATTGGCCTTTTACAGCTTGATGATCCGTTTGATGGACGAGGCGGGGTTTGATTATAAGAAGTATGAATCGAAATAGCCATAAGTAGTAAGCCATAAGTGGTAGGTTACTTAGGGCATAAGGCTTACAGCTTACGGCTAACTTAAGGATTAAGAAATGAAAATTGCAGTCATCGGAGCAGGAGCAATAGGCAGTGTCGTCGCCGGACGTTTGAAAAAATCCGGAGCTGATGTTGTCTTAATCGGCCGCGACGATCAGGTCAAAGCCATCAAGAAAAATGGTTTAACGATCAAGGGGCCGGGCTGGGAAGAGATTATTGAAAACCTGCCGGTGGCAACCGAACTTGACGATACTTGCGCTTTGGCGATATTTGCGACCAAAACTCAGGATCTGGAAGCAGCCTATCAACAAAATAATTTATTTTTGGATGAGGCTTTAATTTTGACGACACAAAACGGCGTGCAGGCCGATAATATTTTAAGCAGCCATTTTGATCACGGAAAGATTTATTCAAGCATTGTGATGTTCGGCAGCACCTATACGAAAGCCGGCGAGGTGACCTATAATTTTGACGGCGACTGGATTATCGGCAAGCCTTTTACGCCCATTGACCCCAAAACTCATGAAATTGCCGAAGTGTTGGGAAAGGCGTTTAAGGTGGAGGTGGCCAATAACATCGTCGGAATGAAATGGTTAAAACTGTTTGTTAATTTTAACAATTGTATTCCAGCGCTGCTGGGGAAATCCATGCAGGAAACTTTTGCCGACTTGGATTTTTGCCGTTTGAGCATTTTGCTTCTTAAAGAAGGCGTAGATATTATCACTAAAGCAAATATCAAATTAGTGTCGATGCCGCAGTTTTCGGTGGACAGGATTTATGGGCTTGCCAAGATGCCGCTTGAGCAAGCGGCGGGGATTATCAATAAGACATTAACATCACTGAGTAAAGAGCCTTTGTACGGGTCTATTTTACAAAGTATTTTACGTAAACGGACCAGCGAGATCGATTTCATTAACGGCGAGGTCGTCTTTATTGCCAAACAGATGCAGCAAGTGGCGCGCATGAATGAACGCATTGTGGATATGGTTCATCACGTCGAGCGTACAGGGAATTTTTACCGGCCGGAGCAAATTAAAGAAATTTTTGAACTTAACATGATTCAAAAGTAATTTTTTGGATTCAAAGGAGTGAGTTATGAATAAAAAAAGACGGGTTGTCGTAACAGGTGTTGGGATCATTTCCCCCAACGGCGTCGGTAAAGAGGCCTGTTGGCAGGGTATGATCAATGGGCGCTCGGCGATCCGCCGGGTGACAGAGTTTGATGTCTCAATGTTTAATACAAAGATTGCCGCTCAAGTGCACGATTTTGATCCCATCAAGCTTGGGCTAACGCATGATGAAGCGGTGCGTATGGATCGGTATGTCCAGTTCGCGGTGTGCGCGGCCAATGAAGCTTTGGAAGATTCGGGTTTGAAATTAAATAAGATGAACCGTGAACGGATGGGCGTTTCGTTGGCGAACGCGATTTGCGGGACGAAATATATGGAAGAAGAGTTTGCTCTGGTGACCGACAGCGGCAAGAATCCGATTGACCCGACGATTGTGCGGCCGGATTTATATGATGCGGCGATGTTTAACACGCCATCAAGTGAAATTGCCGCAAAGTTTGGCTTGCAAGGAATTTGTAATACTATCTCGACGGGTTGTACCGCCGGAACAGACGCGGTTGGTTTTTCCTTTGAAGCCATTTCCGATGGCGATGCGGATATTATGGTTACCGGGGCTAGTGAAGCGCCGATCACACCGATTACCTTTGGCGCGTTTGATACCGTTAACGTTTTATCAACGCACAATGACCAGCCCGAGCGGGCCTCGCGGCCGTTTGACTTGCGCCGCAACGGATTTGTCATCTCCGAAGGCGCGGGGGTTCTCATTTTGGAGGAATTAGAACACGCGAAAAAACGCGGTGCGCGGATTTATTGCGAGGTGTTAGGCTTTGGCACAACCTGCAATGCGTTTCACATGACGGATCTGCCGCCGGCCGGCGACGCGAAAGCGGCGTGCATCCGTATAGCGCTGGAAGACGCGAAGGTTAACCCGACGGACATTGATTATATTAACGCGCACGGCTCATCGACGAAACAAAACGATGTCTTTGAAACTAACGCTTACAAAATGGTTTTCGGCAAATATGCCTATGAGGTGCCGATCAGTTCTTTGAAGTCGATGATCGGGCATCCTTTGGCGGCAGCTAACGGCATTGAACTTGCGATCGGCTCGCTCATTTTTGAGCGTAATATTTTACCGCCGACGATAAACCAGGAAATTCCTGACCCCAATTGCGATTTGGATTATATCCCCAATGTTTCCCGGGAGAAGAAAGTCAATATCATGCTTAAAACCAGCAGCGGCTTTTCCGGGATCCATTCGGCGATGGTGTTACGGAGATTTAATGAGTAAGGGGACGTTAAGTCAGAGAAATCGTTTGCTTTGGCCTGTCGCAATGTTTGTCCTTTGGGCCTTATGGATTTATGTGATGCGGATCAATAACGCTAACGAAGAAAAAAGATTAAAAGAAACATTAGGCGGAGTGGCAGCTTTAAGAAACCGGGTTGATGCACAAAACAAACCTTAAGAATAGTTAAAGGAATTTTTATGGATAAAATTGCTATTACAGGTCTGGGAATCATTTCTCCAAGCGGAATTGATAAAAGAAAATTTTGGGCGAACGTTAGCCATGGCCGTTCGGCGGTTAAGAAAATTACCCGTTTTGATGCATCAAAATATTCTTCGCACATCGCCGGGCAAGTCCATGAGCTCGATGCTTACAGTAACGTATCGTCCCGTTTGTTAAAGAAGATCGATCTTTTTTCGCATATGGCTTTGGTAGCGTCTGAATTAGCTTTGCAAGATGCCAAGATTGATTTGAGCAAAGAGAATCTCGAGCGCGCGGGAATTTTTATGGGTAACGCGATTGGCGGCTGGTTGTATGCCGAAACCGAATTGCGCGATATGTATATTGAAGGCCGCGAAGGGGTGAGCCCGTTTATGGCTTCGGCGTGGTTTCCGGCCGCACCGCAAGGGCAGGTTTCGATTCATTACGGGATTAAAGGTTACAGCAAAACGGTTGTTTCCGACCGCGCGAGTTCCTTGATGGCGATTGCTTATGCCGCGCGAACTTTAGTTCACGGTAAAAATGATTTTATTTTAGCCGGCGGGATGGAAGCACCGGTGACGCCTTATGCGTTACTGTGCTGTGTTACTTCTGGAATGTTGACCAAGCAGAATAACGATCCGGAACATGCGTATAAACCTTTTGATAAAAATCGTGATGGGTTTGCTATTGCCGAAGGCGCGGGCATTGTGATTTTAGAATCACCGGAGAGAGCGAAAAAAAGAGGCGTGCATGTTTATGCCAACATTATCGGTTACGGGACGACGACCGATGGCGTTGACCGAATTGAACCAGCGAGCGATGGTAAAATGCTGGCGAAGGCTATCCAGTTGGCACTTGATGATGCCGGCTTGGCGCCTAAGGATATTGATTATATTTGCCTCGACGGTGCAGGGACAAAAATTGGCGATGTGACCGAGACAATGGCGATCAAACAGGTGTTTAACGGCAATGCGAAAAACATTCCTTGTTCGGCGCCGAAATCTGTTTTTGGCAATATGCTCGGCGCCAGCGGAGCGTTGGATGTGATTACCACTATCTTGGCTATGGAAAATAATACTGTGCCACCAACGATAAATTTAAAAGACCCCGATCCCGAATGCGATTTGAATTATTGCGCCAATAAAGCGCAGGCCAAGGAAATTAAAAATGCGTTGATCATTAACCGTGGACGCGGGGGAATTAATTGCGCATTAGTGCTTCAAAAAGCAGCTTCGTAACACGCGACAAGCAACATGTGACATGTCACGTGTCGCTTGTCACTAGCTAAGGAGGAAGAAAGTGGCAGTTGAACAAACAGTCAAAGAAGTGTTGCAGCAAGTTTTAGATGTTGAGCCGAGCGAAATCAAGCCTGATACCAAACTCGACCAGGCATTTGGCGTTGACTCGACGGAGATGGTCGAGATCAATGTCGCCATTAAAAAAGCTTTAGGCATTGATATGGCCAATAACGAACTGAGGAAGGATCATTCGCTTAAGCAGATCCTTGAAATCCTGAAGGCTAAAGGCGCGAATTAGTTGCTCGTTGCTAGTCTCTCGTCGCTCGAGCAACGGGCAACGAGCGATAAGCAACAAACTTCACATAGCGAAAGAGTCGATTTATGAAGATTATAGATTTAAGCCTCCCCATTGACGACACCCTTGTCGAAACACATGACGCGAAGATTGACCGCATCACGCATGCCGATGGTGTTGAGCATTTCAATTGGGTCGTGATGCAAAAACGCCCCGGCGGCAAAGAAGCTTTTGAGCGTGGGGAAAGAGTCGCCACAAAAGAGGAAATTCCCGATGGCGAAATGCTTTCCTTGGAAATAGTTCATTCCTCCGTGCATATGGGCAGCCATGTGGATGCGCCGTTTCATTACGGCAGTACGTGCGAAGGCAAGCCTGCCAAGCAGATTATGGATATCCCCTTGGAATGGTGCTACGGCCCCGGCGTTTTACTGGACTTTACGCACAAGAAATTTCCTGACGTGATTGAAAAAAACGATATTGTTTCTGCGCTTGGCAAAATTAAGTATAAACTTAAACCTTTGGATATTGTTTTACTTTATACCGGCGGCGATAAACTTTTGGGTACGGATGATTATGTTAATAAATACGTCGGCTGCATGCCGGATGCGATTGAATACATGCTTGATCAAGGGATTAAGATGATGGGAGTTGATACGATTGGTTTGGACCGGCCATGTTTTGGGATGTTTAAGGAATTTTTGGATACAAAAGATAAATCAAAAATTTGGCCGTGCCATTTCCTTGGCCGTCGACGAGAATTTTGCCACATGGAGCGCTTGGGTAATTTGGGCGCGATACCCAAAACGTTTAATTTCACCGTTTCCTGTCTGCCGGTGAAAGTAAAGAATGCTGGGGCCGGATGGAGCAGGGTAGTTGCTTTGGTTTAGATGTGGGACACAGACAAATTTATTGCTATTATTTAATCCCTTGCCCAGTACATTGTTTTACTTCGTAAAACGGTTGGGCTCGGGATGGTCGCAGACAGCTAAAAAAGGAGGACGACCATGGGCCACACAAGAAACAGTATTACCATCAACGCACCGTACGATTTAGTTTTTGAGATTTCCAACAGAATCGAGCGCTGGACAGAACTCTTCGGCGACGAATATGTTAAGGCGGAAGTTTTAGAGCGCAAAGGAAATGAGATTACCTTTCGTTTGACCGACGATGAGGGAAAGTCTTGGGTTTCCAAACGTTGGCTTTATAAAGATTTAAAATTTGCCTACGCTTCGCGCCATGAGCCAATGTTTCCTTTTAAGTACATGAAGATTGTTTGGTTTTACAATGAAACTCCCGAAGGTATCCAAATGATATGGATTCAGGATTTCGAGATGAACCCGACCGCCAAGTTCAATGATGATAAAGTCGTTGAAGGTTTCATTAATGAACATTCTCAGCATAACTTGAAGATTTTCAAGAAAGTGATTGAAGCCGAAGCCGCCCAAGTTGTCACGCGAAAGTAATTTTGCTGCCCAACAGATCATTCATCAATTATGGCCAGTAAGAAGTTCATCTTTGCGCTGCTTTGCCTTGGCAACGTCGCCATTTCTTTTAATACCGGTGCAGTTTCAGCTGCCATTCCGGTTATCAGCCAAAGTTTGGGCCAGCCTGATTTTCTCGTCGCCAAACTGATCTCCTATTACATGATTCCCTATGGGCTCGGCGCTTTGTTATACGCGCCTTTGGTGCGTATTTTTAATTACCGCATTGTGCTGATGGCGGCGATGGCGGTTTTTTCGCTGATGAGCCTTGTCAGCGGATTGAGCCATACGCTTTCGCATATTTTATGGGCACAAGTGGGGGCAGGAATTGCGGCCGCGAGTGCAACGCCTCTAAGTTTAATGGTCATCGGCGATTTTTTTGAGCGCGATATCCGCGGCCGGTTGGTCGGCGGATATTTCGGCTGCAGCTTTTTTACCTCGGTGGTGGGGCTTATCTTTTTGGGGATAATGGATTGGCGGTGGTTATTTTTTGTACCGGCGCTGATCGCCGCGGCTGTGAGCATAATCCTTATATTTTTAAATGGCACACTTCTTGACGAGCGGCATAATGAAAGTGTTAATTATTTTGCGGCACTTTTAAAGCCTAGTGTCCGTAATGTTTTTCTCTTAATATTTTTGATGAGTTTTTTTTATCATTCGGTCCAAAAATGGTACGGAGTTTATTTGTCGCATGAATACGCTTTAGATACGAAGGCGATAAGTTTTATTTTGCTTATTGGGGCAGCCTGCGGCCTCTTGGGCCAGCAACTCGGTGGCTATTTGTCAGATAAGCGCGGGCGCATAGCCACTTGCCGTATCGGGATGGGTGTTTGGGGTTTTGCGGTTTGCCTGCTGGTCGGGCATTATCCGGTATTTTTTGTCCCTGTTATTATCGCTGTTATTACCATCGGTTGGACGATGGGGCACAATTCGATTTCTACTATATTAACGGATTTTCCCGATGAAGACCGGCCGGTGATGGCGAGCTTAAATTCTTCTGTCCGCTTCGTGAGCGGTGGGGTGGGCTTTTCACTCAGTTCATTTTTTATGGCCAAAAGTTTTTCGTTGACATTTTTTGCGATTGGATGTTTAATACTCCTATTAATATATATATTAAAATATATATTACCCAATAAGTAATAGTATATATATAAGAGAAAACATATGGAACTTAAAGGCAAAAACGCGATTATCACCGGTGCCAGCAAAGGTATAGGGAAGGCCATTGCTACCCGTTTGTCCGAAAATGGTGTTAATATTGTCATTGCTGCCCGCACTAAAGACACGTTAGATCAAGCTGTTAAGGATATACAGAAGAAAGCAAAGGGGCAGGTTATTGGCGTTGTTGCGGATGTCAGTAAGCTTGAAGATTTGCAGAGGCTCGTTGATACGACGATGGAAAGATTAGGTGGCGTGGATATTCTTGTTAACAATGCGGGCGTTTCCAGCCAATACCCATTTGAAAAACAACCCATCGAAGACCTGGAAAAACTTTGCCAGACAAATTATTTAGGATATGTGCGTTTAATCCGCCTGGTCATTAATCATATGATCGAGAAAAAAGCCGGGTCAATTATTAATATGGTTTCGGGCTCAACGGTTGTTGATCCTGTGCCCCGAACATTTGTTACATACAGTTCACTTAAAGTTGGCTTACGTGCTTTTCTTAAAGGATTATTTTGGGAGATGCGCGATCACGGCATTAAAATAACTTCCATTCTTCCCGGAGTTGTTGATACGGATTTAACTGATAAACTGGATAATATCGCGCAGCAACAACGCGATCGTTTGATGAAACCGGAAACGGTTGTGGATATGGTGATGTTCGCTTTATCATGTCCGGTGAATGCGTGCCCGCTGGAATTAACGGTCATTAATCAGCAGACACCGTGGACACAGCCGATTATTGATTACAAACAAAAACAGGCAAAATGAGAAAGTGATCATTGATTTGATCACGGTTTTTTAAGGAGGAGAGGGATGGACAAAACAGTTGCAGCATTTCAAAAAAATAAATTTCAGGAAATTCGCGTGGGTATCCGTGAATTTAAGGGAAATGATTTAATCGATATCCGTACGTGGACACTAACACAAGGGACCGAAGAAATGGTTCCAACGGCCAAAGGCGTTTCGATCAATATTCATCTTTTGCAGGATTTAAAAAAAGCTTTAACGGATGTTGAAAAAGTTTTGCGCGAAAATAATATGATGTAAGTATTTTTTTTGAAAAATAAACCCCACCGATAATAAAGCCCCATCAATATGCCCAAAATCATCGATGCCCATAGCCACTACATGCCGCCGGACGTGGCGCAAAAGACCGCTTTTTTTAAAGTCCAGTGGTCTGACGTTGACCGCCAGTTGTCGGTCATGGATGAGTGCGGTATTGAAAAAGCGCTTCTTTTATACCCGACGAGCGACGCGCATATTCAAATGGGCGGGTGGATAAATTTGTGCGCTTCGTATAATAAGGGCATTGCGGATGTTGTCAAAAAACGCCGTGACCGTTTTATCGGGGCCGGGATCATTCCTGCCGACAGTCCAAATAAATTTATCGACGAGCTTAAACGCATTCAGGATTTTGGCCTTAAAGTTATTTCTTTAGCGTCGAGCTATAACGGAAAATATCTTGATGAACCGATGTTCGACGCTGTTTACGAATTTGCGCGCGCCAATAATATGCCGATCCATGTTCATCCGCAAATCATCAATCCCATCGGCGAGGACCGCGTGCGCGATCCGTTGTTGTCGCCCGTCCTGGAATATGTTTTTGATGTTTCCATTTGTATCGGCAAGATGATGATGTCGGGAACATTTTTAAAACACCCGAATGTAAAATTTATTTTTGCGCATTACGGCGGTGTCTTGCCTTTGGTGAAAGAACGTTTTGATAACACCTACTTGATGTTGCGCAAACGCGAATTTGTTAAGGATTTATTTCAATTGCCGAGCGCCTATTTTAAAAATCTTTATTTTGATACCAGCGGATCAAAATCAGCAGCTTCTTTATTGTGTTGTTTAGAATTAGTTGAGCCAACGCACATACTTTTCGGCAGCGATTTTCCCGCCAATTTAAACATTCCCAGCGCCATTGATGTTATCCGGAACAGCAGCCTTCCGCCTGCGGGCAAGGATTTCATATTCGAAAGTAATATATTGATAGGGCTGTAGTTATAGCTTAAATATAATTACTATTTAGTATAATAATACTTGACAATAGAAGTCTATTCTGGTATCTTTTTTACACTCTTGAAAGAGTGTGTGCACAATAATTTCATCTTCGTATTTCTTTCGAATAAATTATCCGCATTACTTGCCAAAAAAATTTACGGCACGTGTTCTTTGAAAAGCAAAATGTTTTTATATCCTACTAAAAGCTAAGTGTTGTAGTATTTTGTAGTACATTCAAGCCAAGTACTTTCGGAGAGTTTGATCCTGGCTCAGAGTGAACGCTGGCGGCGTGGATTAGGCATGCAAGTCGAGCGATCTCGCAAGAGATAGCGGCAAACGGGTGAG
>CAZVZR010000074.1:0-3907 GCA_964630825.1 uncultured Planctomycetales bacterium
GATGGTCTATTATCCTTTATCGGTTTTGATGCTAGCAGGCATCAAAGACATCCTTATCATTTCGACGCCGGAAGATATAGGCAATTTCAAAAAACTCTTCGATGATGGGCGCGACCTCGGGTTACGTATTTCCTACGCCACCCAATCACAGCCAAACGGCATCGCTCAAGCCTTCATCATTGCGAAAGATTTTATCGAAAAAGATACCGCCGCGCTAGTGCTGGGAGACAACATTTTCTTTGGCAACACCTTGCCAAAACTGCTGCGTGCTGCAAAATCACGAAAAAAAGGGGCCACCATTTTTGCCTATACCGTAACGGACCCAGAACGCTACGGCGTTGTCACCTTTAACAAAAACCTCAAAGTTACCTCAATTGTCGAAAAGCCTAAAAAACCCAAGTCAAACTGGGCGGTGACCGGCCTTTATTTTGTTGATAATTCCGTCATTAATATCGCGCGTGGCCTCAAGCCGTCCAAACGGGGAGAGCTGGAAATCACCGATGTCATCAAGACCTACCTAAAACGCAATCAACTCAAAGTGGAACTTTTAGGGCGCGGATATGCCTGGCTTGACACCGGCACCTACGACTCGCTTATTGACGCTTCAACTTTTATTAAAACGATTGAAGAGCGCCAAGGATTAAAAATAGGTTGTGTTGAAGAGATTGCCTACCGTATGGGCTTTATAAAAAGTAAACAGCTATTGCAAATCAGCAAAACAATTAAAACAAAATACGGGGAATACTTAGAAAAAATCGCCAAGCATGAAAAGTAAGATATTGTTATTCGGAAAAGGATTTATCGGGCAAAGAATAAGAGAAGAGTTCCGTTGCCCGGTTTCTCACCGAAGAATTGGAAAGTACGAAGACATTCTATCGGAAATCAAAAAGCACAAACCCAATGTAATTATCAATGCAATCGGTTACACCGGCCGGACCAATGTTGACGAATGCGAGAATAACGTTGATAAAACGCTTTTTACGAATAGCTTTATTCCCCTTTTGATGGCAGAAGCAGCGCTACGTAATAACATCAAATATGTTCATATCAGCAGCGGCTGTATTTATCACTATGACTATGCAAAACAAAAGGCAATTCACGAAAGCCGTTTGCCTGATTTTTATGAATTGTTTTACAGCCGAACAAAAATTTACTCTGAAAATGTCCTCAAACAAATGGCGAAGCGGTACTCGATCCTTATTGTCCGCCCGAGAATCCCCTTGGACCTTAAGCCTCATCCGCGGAACCTATTGGACAAATTATTAAAATACAAATCCATTATCGATGTCCCTAATTCTGTCACCTACATCCCTGATTTTATTGCCGCCCTGAAACACTTGATTAAAATTAACGCCCAAGGTATTTACAACGTTGTGGCAAAGGGGGCGTTACGCTACCACCAGCTTTTGGATGCTTATAAAGAGCACCACCCGCAATACCAGTACCAAATTATTCCTTTGCGCAAATTGAAATTAGTCAGAACAAACCTTGTTCTCTCAACGCAAAAATTGGAAAAAACCGGTTTCCGCGTACGCGGGATTAAAACGGTAATAAAACACTGTATTGAGAACTACAACACGTACACTAACTAAATTAATAGAATGAAACTCATTATCCAAATACCTTGCCTTAACGAAGCGGAAACAATATCCAAAACCCTTAATGAGTTACCAAAAAAGATTGAGGGGATTGATACCATTGAAACATTAATCATTGATGATGGGAGCACTGATAACACCGCGGAGATTGCTAAAAAATGCGGTGCTCATCACATTGTCCGTCTAACCAAAAGGAAGGGCTTGGCTAGAGCTTTTCACATCGGCTTGGATGCTTCTTTAAAAAAAGGTGCTGATATCATTGTCAATACCGACGCTGATGGGCAATACAAAGGCAGCGATATTCCCCGCCTGGTAAAACCCATAGTAGACGGAAAAGCCGATATCGTTATCGGCAACCGTGACATCGAAAACGTTCGCCAGTTTTCGTGGATCAAAAAACGCCTCCAGCGGGTTGGCTCGGCGGTCGTCCGGCAATTGTCCGGCTCCAACATCGCCGATGCAACAACAGGCTTTCGGTCATACAACCGAGAAGCAGCATTACGAATGAATATTATTTCGGACTATACCTACACGCTGGAAAGCATTATTCAAGCTGAAAATAAAGCATTAGCCATCGAGAATATAACGATCACGACTAATGAAGTTACTCGCAAATCACGCCTCTTTAAAAGCATTCCAGAATATATTAAGCGATCGCTGGTAACTTTGTTCCGTGTTTATGCCCTTTACAACCCACTGCGTTTATTCCTTACACTCGGCGGCGGCATCTTTGCCGTTGGAATACTGATTGGGTGTCGATTCTTATTTTATTATTTTACCAGCAATGGGGCAGGAAGAATCCAATCCTTAATTCTTGCCGCTGTTTTAATGATTGTCGGTTTTATGTTAATTGTTGTGGGCATTGTTTCTGACCTTATCTCGGCGAATCGAAGACTTATTGAAGAAGTACTCCTGCGTGTTAAAAAGATTGAACTGAAACAAAAGGAACTTGACCGATAAGTTCCGGACAATGGTGTTGCCAAGCATTTTCCTTTTTTATTCAAAATGCCGTGCTTCCATAACTTCGAAATTACCATCCGGCTTGCATGCTGACAGAAAACATTAAAGTATGTTACTTCCCTGGACGAGAAACAGATTACGCCCGTAACCGCGTCCTTCTTAATGGCATGCGTAAATGTGGGTTAACCGTCTACGACTGCTCTTACCATAAAAAGTCTTTTGTCCGTTATTTCGTCGGCTTTTACCGATTTTTGAAATTCAAAAATAAATGCGACATCGTTTTTATCGGTTTTCTGGGACAATTTTTAGTTCCTCTGGCACGTCTTTGCACACGAAAGAAAATCCTTTTCGATGCCTTTGTTTCCGTTTATCAAACCATGGCTTTTGACAGGCAGGTAATAGCTCCCCAAGGCGTTCTTGCTTTTTTTGCCCGTGCACTCGACAAACTTTCCTGCCAATTGGCAGACCACGTTATTTTGGATACTGATCAACACATTCAATTTTTCCTGAATGAATACAAATTGAACAAAAATAAATTTAGCCGAGTTTTAGTCGGTTCCGACGATACCATTGTCTATCCCCGTAATGAAATTAATCAAAATGAATTTATCGTTCATTTTCATGGTGCCTACCAAAGCTTACACGGTGCAGAGCATATTATTGAAGCAGCCGCTCAGCTACCAGATGTTACGTTCCAAATGATTGGGGACGGGATGAAGTTAAATGAATGCCAACAAAAAGCAAAGGAACTTAATTTAAAGAATATCAAGTTCATACCGACTCTGCCCTACGGGGATCTCCTAACACATATGGCCAGAGCTTCTGTCTGCTTAGGTTTGTTAGGCAAAACACAAAAAGCCAATTTGGTCATTCCGCACAAAGCTTATGAGGCCCTGGCGATGGCAAAACCCTTAATTACATCAGATACTCCCGCCATTCGAGAACTTTTGCATGATGGTGAAGATGTTGTTCTTTGCAAAGCAGGGGATTCACAAAGCCTGATTAAGGCAATTATGTTATTAAGAAATGACCCCGCGTTTAGAAAACGGATTGCCGAAAACGGATATAAAACCTTTAAAGAAAACTGTACCACAACCGTTATCGGCCAAAGGATTCTAGAAATAATCAAAACATTGGTATAAAAATTATGTATGTTAACGCTCCCAGGTATCTTCTTAGAAAATATTGTATTTTAAAGTTAATGGAAGATGTCCCCAAAGGGACTGCGTTAGAAATCGGCTGTGGCGCGGGTGATTTCTGCGAAACCTTATCCAAGATGGGATTTAAAGTCAAAGGGATTGATTTTTCTCAAGAAGCGATCGCGCTGTGTAATATGCGGTTAAAAAATG
>CAZVZR010000074.1:4007-11239 GCA_964630825.1 uncultured Planctomycetales bacterium
GGGATTGATTTTTCTCAAGAAGCGATCGCGCTGTGTAATATGCGGTTAAAAAATGCCGTGAACAAAGAAAACCTGCGGTTTGCCTGTGAGGATTACACGCAAATCACCGAGACTTTTAATACAATTTTTATGTTCGAGGTCCTGGAGCATATCCAGGATGACAAAAATGCGGTTAAAACTATTAAACACAAATTAAAACCGGAGGGGTACTTTATTTTGTCTGTTCCGGCGCACAAAAATGACTTTGGCCCTTCCGATGAGTACGTGGGACATTTTCGCCGGTATGACAAAAACGATATTATTAATCTATTACGTGAACATTCTTTCGATGTGTTAAGAGTATGGAGCTACGGTGTGCCTTTGGCCAATATCACTGATTTCATCCGTAATCTTATTCATTCCCAAAATAAAATAGCCAGCAAAGAAGAAGGGTCCAAACAAAGCGGGATTAACCGCAAGATCGAAGCCCGCTTCCGATTTATCCTAAATGATTTTTTCTTGTATCCTTTTTATTTATTACAAATGCTGTTCATCCACTCTGACTTGGGAACCGGGTACATCATTAAAGCAAAATTGCCCAAACAATGAAGCTTACTTCTGAACGCACATCTCCGGAAAACAGCCAGTTAAACCTGGAAGAGCACCTGATTTTTCTTCTGCATAAAAAATCCTATCAATTTGTTTTAAACGAAGTAACAGGCAAGGAAGTTTTAGATATCGGTTGTGGGGAAGGTTACGGCGTGAAAATGCTTTCTGCGGACGCAAAGCGCATTGTCGGCATCGATGTTTCTTTAGACACTATCGAAAATGCGAAGAAGAAATACCCTGCCGCTAATATTGCTTTTCAACTAATTAACCAAAATGAAAACGGGCGCCTGCCGTTTACCGATAAAAGCTTCGACATTGTCGTATCATTCCAAGTTATTGAGCACGTGGATAATGTGGATGTCTATTTACAAGAAATCTCCCGCGTTTTAAAAAAGGGGGGCGTCTTTTACTTGGCCACGCCTAATGCCCAATCACGATTGCTTTCTTTTCAAAATCCATGGAACAAACATCATTTAAAAGAATATACACAAAAAGATTTAACGAATATTCTCAAGAAATACTTTTCGGATATCGAACTTTATGCGCTGACTTTTAAGGAGCCTTACCTGAGCATTGAAAACAAACGTGCCGCCCGCAACAAATGGATTCTCTGGCCGGTGACCAACAAACTTATTCCGCAAAAGCTTCGTCAAATGTTGTTACAAAGCATCTGGGATTTTGTGCACAAAGTCCCGCAAAATTCAATCAAACAAAAAAGTTGGCCAGACACAGAGGCCGTCCTTATAAACAAAGAGGGCCTTAAAAAGGCCCCTTGCCTTATTGGGCGATGTGCGACATAACACTTCTACTAGTTTTAAAACGATCTTATGAATAAAAATTTTCTGATCAACGGCCGCCTCAAGATTCTTTTCCAGATAATTATCTTAACCGTCTTTTTAACGATCATTGCTGCCCATTTGTTATCCCACAAAGATGAGGTTTCGGTCCTGCGCCATATCGAGCCCAATCATATTGCAAAGATTGTTCTTGTACTGCTCTTTGCTTATCTAATCTATTCAGCAAACCTTTTTTATATCATTCAAAAACTCGGCATGCACGGCTTAAAATTTATTGAGTGGTTTAAAATTTGCACTGTTTCCCGTTTTATTAATTTTCATGTGATGCAAGGCGCCAATGTTTTTCAAGGCCTTAAACTCAAAGCCGAATATCAATTCCCCTATACAAATTCCCTGAGCATGATAACATTTTTTGGCTGGTTTCAGGCCGTCTGGATCCTTATCATCTCCACAGTGCTGATTGCTATTTTTCATCTGGACATGCGCATTGCCGGTGCTCAACTTTTGCCCCTCATGCTTATTTCTATTGTTATTATTCTCGCCATGCCGTTTGCATCCGAATACATCTTAAGTAAAATTTCATTTAAAAATTCTAAAATGCAATGGGTAAAGAATAAAATCAATGAAATTACGCACAACTTCATTGTTTTCAGCACGGACACGCGATTTTTCATAAAAATAACTACTTTTTATATACTCTTCTTTATTTGTTACCTAACAATCGTGGAACTATGTTTTTCAGCTCTGGGGATGGACATGCGTATCGACAAAGCCGTCGTTTACACGACAGTACTCATGCTGAGCAGAACCTTTAATGTTATTCCGGGAAATTTGGGCTTAACAGAACTTGTTTGTGGGCAGTTGTCAAAACTTCTCGAGGGAAAACTGAGCTACGGAATACTGGTGAGCGGATTAATACGGATTACCGACTATTTACTGGTTTTGCTGCTAAACATTGTCTTTGCGAAAACCTTGCTGTCCGGAATTCAACCCGCCAAAAGAAAAAAAGAATAATTACAATTTCGAATTTAAAAATAACACATGTCATTGGGAAAACTGACGTAGGTATTGATGAACTGCATTTTCACGACGCTAAACACCAAAACAAGAAGGACACAGACCCGCAGCAAAAGCCGGCTGGACATTGAAGGAGAATTCTCCGCACTTACGTAAACCTGCCACAGCCACTGGCATGCCATAATAATCAAAAAAGGGATAGCGGCAACGATGTACCGCGACTGATATCCCGCCCAGACTGTAAAAAAAAGAAGAATGATCAGTGGGCTTACTCGCAAAAGCTTGTCGATAGCCTGCAGTTCTTTCAAGGGGACGAAATATGCCAGAAAGGCAATTAAATAAATGCTGGAAAATTCCAGCAACCTATCCACGTAAAATGTCGGCGGGGAGCCGTAAAAAGTAGCCCCGGCCCAACTCGTTAAAGGCAAATGAACTAACTGCAAACTTAAAAGCATCTTGGGCCAAAACAAAAAAATACAAACGGCTCCTCCCAAAATCTGTATTATCAAACTTGGTTTGGTGAAATCATTTTTAATTTTCTTCGTTAACAAATATCCCGCCAAAGCAAGAAGCAAAAAGGCAACGGCGTTTCGCAGCATCTGATGCGCGTGCGACTTGCTCGAGTGCATCTGTTCTTGCATGAGTAGATATTGCTTGCCGTAAACAGAAAAATTCCACGCAAACCAGGGCAAAAGAACCACCACCGGCATGATGATACTGATGAGAAACTTTTTGTTTTTAAACAATGATTTCTCGTACAAAAATGCGTACAGAATAAAAATAATCGTTGCCAACGCGCCGTTATACTTATTGGCCGCCGCCAAGCCGCTGACGATACCACTGACAACAAAGAAAATATCATTTCTATCTTTAAGCGCTTTGACGAAAAAATAAACCGACAAGACCGTCAAAAAGGCAACCGTTGTTTCCATCCAGACTTTCTGTGAACAAATAATTGACATCGGATCAAGCGTGAAAAAGATTGCGGACAAAAGCCCAACCTGCCAACCGTAAAGTTTATTCCCCAACAAATAAATCAACGGAATAGTTAAAATGCCGAAAATAAGCGGCACGTATTCCGCTGAAAGCAAGGTATTGCCGAAAACCTTCAAAAATATGGCAATAAAAAAAGTAAAAAATGGCGGGTGCTTAAAAAGTGGCTCAAAAAAATAAGCCGGGAGTTCCCGGCCAGTTGCGGCTAATTCCTTACCGTAAGCAATAGTGTTGTATTGATGAATATCACGGGAAACCTGTGCGCCCATCCGATAATAGACAATCTCATCAATGCTGCGCAACTCACCTTGCTTAAAATTTTCTATCCGAACAAAAAACGCTGAGACCATTAAGTATCCCAGCGTTGCTATCACGATAATGTTCTTTAGCATTTTATTTCCAGATAAATATTTCCCGGAAGACCTCCCACATGTACGCGGCGCCCCATTTCCAGACCTGGAGTTTGCGTTCGCCTCCGGAGCGCGCGGGCTCATCACCGGGGATATCGGCACATTTAAGTTTACGTTTGGCCGCACGAATCGACAATAACGGCTCCCAGCTAATCGTCGTCTTGAATAATTTTTCCTCAAAGGAGTAACTTTCGTCTTTATCGAGATCTAATCCTTTAATAAGCGATGTTTTGTAGGCACGGTAGATAACCATCGCATCGGTGTATTTAGCGCCGTGGATAAGGCTGATAAGGTTGGTAAATAACCAGTTGCCAAAAGCGGTGGTCGTGTCGTCGTCATAACTTTTGGCGCCCGGCGCATAACGCGAAACAATGACCATGTCGTAACCCTCTTTCATTTTCGCAATGCAGGGAGGGATTAACTCGGGGATCGAATTCCCGTCAGGGCTGAAGGTCAAGATGACATCGCCTTTAACATAAGGGAGGGCTTCCATGTAGGCGTGGCGCATGCCTTTTTTCTTTTGGATAACAACTTCATACCCCTGTTCTTTAGCGTATTCAATGGTTCCATCTGTGGATTGGCCGTCAACGATGAGGATTTGATCCGCCCATTCACGCTTGACTTTGGGCATGATTGCCTTCATACCGTCGACTTCATTTAAGGTTGGGACCAGGATGGTAACTTTCATAATTGAGCAATTTACATATTATACGAATGCCTGTAATAAATGTATAATTATTTCTAATTATTTCAATTGCGCAATAACACCTCTGTTGCTTTTCCCTTATTGTTGTCTTTACAGCAAAATGAAAATTTGCTATATTTTCTTTCTCATTTAAGTATAATCTTAAAGAATATTGCTGGTGTTTTGGAATTCAAAAGAGAAGGCGGGACTTAGCGAATTCTCTTGAATAAAAACAGCTGTAATTGCTGGCGTCCCGTTAGTCGAAAATCGAATTCGGGACTTGGCAGGTTTTTCTTGAATTAAAATTGTGGTAATCTGCTGGCGTAGCTCAGTTGGTAGAGCAACTGATTTGTAATCAGTAGGTCGGGGGTTCAATTCCTCTCGCCAGCTTTTGTCAATAATTTTGGGCAGTTACCCAAGTGGCCAACGGGGACAGACTGTAAATCTGTTGCGGTCACGCTACGGAGGTTCGAACCCTCCACTGCCCACCATTTGCTGCGGGCGTAGTTCAATGGTAGAACACGAGCTTTCTCCCGTGAGTGAACACGAACGGGACCCCCGCATTCAACAAGTATATTCAAGAAATGCGGGGCAAGCAGTCAAAGACGGGATTAATTCGCACTTATGAGTTATGTTCACTCGCTATTTCTCGTTCCATAACTCATGTGCTCATTAACAAGCTTGATCGAATTTGCGGGCGTAGTTCAATGGTAGAACACGAGCTTTCCAAGCTTGATACGAGGGTTCGATTCCCTCCGCCCGCTGTTTTTCAAGCTTGTTAGATTAGAAGAAAAACAGCCCCCGTGATTAGTTTTACGAAGTAAAACTAATCACGGGGGCGGAAATAAATATTTATATTAAAAAAGGAAATTACATATGAAAAAAATCGGGATTATCACCAGCGGCGGCGATTGCGGCGGCCTTAACGCCGTCATTAAAGGGGCGGCTTACATGGCCCGCAATTTCGGTATTCAAAGTTACGTCATTCCCAGTGGTTACGCCGGGCTTTACAATTTGATTGATTTCGATCAGTTAGTCGAACTCTCCCGTGAACGCATTGATTTCGTTAATTCCAACTTGGCCGGTTCGGAAGCCGGGCACTCCCGTGTCAAAATTAAAAAAATTAACGACGATAAAAAATACGAACGCATTAAAAAAGGTTTAAATAAGTTCGGCATTGACGGCCTGGTCATCAGCGGAGGGGACGATACCGGAAGCGTCATGGTTGATTTGGCGGAAAACGGCATCAAATGCGTCCATGCGCCGAAAACCATGGATTTAGATTTGCAAACTTACTCCGTCGGTTTTGATTCAACGGTTAACCGCATCGCGACATTTGCCGATGAAATAAAAACGACCGGCCGCTCGCATAACCGTATCCTTGTCATGGAAGTTTTTGGCCGTTACGCCGGGCACACTGCTTTTCGCTCCGGAATTGCTGCCGAGGCGGATGCCATCCTTATCCCCGAAGTCCCGGTTGATTTTGACATTCTCTACGGGCATTGCAAAAACCGTTTCATGCACCGCGTCCGAATGAGCGATGTGAAAGCGGCCACGTATTTAATCATCGTGGCAGAAGGGTTAAGGGACGCCAGCGGCAAAGAACTCGTTGATGAATCTTCGCCTGTGGATGCTTTTGGGCACAAGCGGCTTGCCGGGGCGGGAAAATTTGTCTGCGACCAGCTTGGCAAACGCTTCAAAGCCGATCCCGAAATCAAACAATTCCTCAAAGAAGAAAAACTTTTTGTCCCTGAACTGTACGAATCACCCGAAGTCCGCGCCGTAGTCCCTGGGCATTTGGTGCGCTGCGGCCACTCGTCGGTTTATGACGTCAATTTCGGCAAGGAAGCCGGCGCCGCCGCTGTTGTCCTACTTACAAAAAATATTACCGGCGTATCCATTGTCAACGTTGACAGAGGAGTCATCAAGTATATGAAGACCGCTGACGTTATTAAACAGCGCTACGTTGATTTAAATGCCGTCACCTTCCATGAGCAAATCGGCACCTGCTTCGGCCGCAAACAAACGAAAGTGGAGTTTAAATCTGAAGAAATCAAAGGCCATGTGGACCGGTTTATGTAATAGGGTAAAATCTCCGTGGCTTCTCGCCTTAATCTTGTTTGCCGTTTTCATGGCAATCACCGAGTACAAGTTTGGCTGGGATGACCAGCAGCTTGAGATTCCACTGCTTAAACATTTAATTGACCCGACGCTTTACGCCGGCGACTATTACGTCGAAAGCCTCCAGAAAAATTTTTCCTCGTTTTTTTATCCCATCCTCGCCAAATTCATTACGGTTGAACAAGTTCCCGGTGCTTATTTTTTGTTGTATTTGATCAGCCGCTATTTTCTTGTCTTCTGGATTTACAAAATTTGGCTTCTCATTAACAAAGAGGACCGGTTCAAAGCTTTTATCTGCACGCTTGTCTTTATCCTGATGACCCGCGTTGATGAATTTGTCTACCGAACATTTTCGCACCAGGAATTTGCCCTTGCGATTATCTTTGGAGGAATTTATTTCTTTTTTAAGGAAAGGTATCTTCTGGCGGCAGCTATTCTCGGCGTGGCGGCCAACCTGCACGCGCTGTACGCATTCTTTCCTATGTTTTTCATGGGCGTTTACCTTTTATTTACTCTTAAAGAAAATAAATTTGCAACGCTCGCCAAAAGTACAGCTATTTTCATAGTCCTTTCGTTGCCCTTTAGCCTTTGGGCGTTCGGCAAACGATTAGGGATGGAGGC
>CAZVZR010000075.1:0-11143 GCA_964630825.1 uncultured Planctomycetales bacterium
TTCCGCCGTCACCCCTTCCGGCCGACTCGGTAACGACTTATTCGTCGCACAGCCGGTGGACAGAGCAACGGCAATCCCCATACCAATGATGCCTAATAAAACTGTTAGCGATGAGATTACCTTGCCTTCTTTTCTTCTTTGCTCTGTACTTAGTCTTTCGACTTGTTCGAACCGCGACTGGAAGAAGCGCAAGGACTGCGGTTCGTAAACCATCTTCAGGCCTTTGATCGATTCGCGATTGCGGTAAAGTTCGCCGATTTGTTGAGCGGCAACTTCAAATTGTTCATCAGAATAAACACGGCGCGGGATGGTCAAGCGGACAAGCTCGAGTTCAGGGAAGATTTCTGTGCCGGTATCCTTGTTGCGTCCGGCGGAAACGGCACCGCGTTCCATGGCGCGAATTCCGGTCGCTTCAAAGATTGCTGCGGCTAACGACTGCGCGATATATTGTGTCCGCGGAATAATGAGCTCGCCATTTTCTTTCGTCATAAATCGCGTCGCATCGAGCATGATTCCATGTCCGCCCGGTGGTAACATGATCGGAACGCCTTGAGCAATCAAGGCTTCACCAAATTTGCGGATCTGTTCAACACGTTCACTGATATAAACTTCATTAGTCATTTCGCGGATACCAACGGCTAACGCTGCCATATTTCTTTGCGCCAACGCATTGGTGCCGTCAAAATGAACTGCCATCGCGCGTGCCTTTTCATAAACGTCATTCATCGACGGCGTATTCATAAACGCTGCGAATCCGCCGATGTTGACTAAGTTATCTTTCTTGGCACTCATCGTCGCGGCATCCGTCATCGCGACCATTTCTTTTAAAATTTCCTTCGGTAATTTATCGGCATAACCTTCTTCGCGTAATTTGATGAAATAAGCATTTTCCATGGCACGGGTAACATCAAAGACAATCCGGATTGGATCCTGCGGATAGCGTTCTGAATAATAATTGGCTAAGGCGCGCAAGGCCCGCAAGTTCGCCATCGAGAATGGCTGGCCGCCGTTCATGTTCACCGGTCCGGCTAAGGCAATGTAGGGCATGCGCGGCGTGCCAAACTTTTGAATCTGCGACTGGATCAATTGCTCGAGGGCTTGAACATCAATGTTGCCTTTGAACGGATGATCGATCTGGCTGTCGTTTCCTTCAGCGATGATGACATCAACAAATGTCGCGCCGGCAAATTCCTGATGGAACTTGGTCGTTGTAAAATACATATTGCCCGGGATCACATCGCCTTTGCGGATGAGCTGTTGGGAAATCAATAATTCCGCCATGCGGCCTTGATGAGTGATAATGACATTTTTATATCCATAAACTTCGCGTACCGCTTCTTCAGCAGCGCGGGTTGCATCGTGACCAACTTCGCGGGCCAATGCCATCGCCGCCCACTGCTCGTCGCTCTGCGCATTGGTACCGCTGTCGGTTAATAAATCAAGCGTGACACCGTCGGACATTTTGAGTAAGAACGTGTTGTAGCCGGCTTCCTTTAAGCCCGCTTGGCGGCGTTCTTCAGCAGTTAAATTTTGAGCAATTGTCGGAAGAATAACAACAGCCGGCTGAACAAAATATTCAACAACTGCAATTTCATTATCAAGGACCACCGGTTGTTCGATTGCCTTCCCTACTATTACCTGCGCAATGGAACCGGCAACATAATCTAAATGCTTACGTGTATAGGCACGGGCGGGAACATATAATCTCAACGATTGACCGACGGGCATAGTTAATATGCCGGTTTGTCCTAAAATCGTCTGTGCGCATTTTTCGGCATTTCCCGCAAGGATAAATACCGAAGCCGTGCCCACAGGTTCCAAAACGTTCACACCAAAAGAGTGTAATTGATGAGCCAAGTAACGCGTTTGGGCAGCGCGCTGGCGGATATGATCATCGTTCACCATTTCCACAATACCTTGCGCCAAGACACCCATGTCACGGCCGCTCATACCACCATAAGTATGAAGGCCTTCGTATTCGACAATTTCATTTTGTGCCCGACGGAATAAATCGCGTTCTCTGACGAGCTCCGTATCATTAAACATGATCAAACCGCCGGTATTGGCTAAATATTCAGCCGCTGTGCTCGCGGTGGCACCATCGGTCAACGATGTCATCATCTTGATGATCTCTTTTACCGGCGTATCGACATAAGCCGATTCATATTCCTTGATCCTATAAGCATTGCCGATGATATCCGTTGTATTCAGGATCACCGGAATGCGAAACTCGCGTGAAAGCCTGTTAACATTTTCAAGATTTTGCATCGAGACGAATCTTTCACCACTAACATGAATACTGATATAAGCAACATTCTCAGCACCTATATCCCTTATATTTTGTTCTAATAATTCCACATCGATATCACCGTTTAAAATACCCCCGCCGATGATAATATATTGAGCAAAATTGCTGATTAATCTTTCTTTAACGACTAAACGATTTTCGACATGATAACGGCTGGCCCTGGTACCTGCGTTAGCGAAGACCACCTGGCCGCGTTTGACAGCCACATTATTAAGAATATGCACCGCGCCTACACCCGCATGCGCCGGAACAATATCGCGATAACCTAAATAGGTTTGCACCGCTTCTTGTAATTTGTAGAAATCAACCGCGCCGGCATAAGCCTCATCGCCTTTATTTAACGCCGCCATCTGCTCCGTGCTTAACGCCGCATTCTTGCCGTCGAATAAACCGATAAACACTTTACCGCGTCGGTGGACAATGTTTCTTATGCGATGAGCCTTCCAGGCCGGCACCAAATCCTTAATCGCCACCGGCGGGGTCGAAGTATCAATATAATTAATTTTTGTCGATGGGATTGTGGCCTCGTGCATCGTGCCCAGTGCCTTATGCCCTTTGCCCAGAGAAATTGATTCTACTGGGAGCTGGGAACTGGGGACTGGGGACTGGATAGTTTTTCCTCTATTAAGCCACAACACAATTCGTTCAATAACAAGACCCGATGAGATACTCAAAATCACAGCGGTCAAAAGGCCCCACGCATGATCTTTAATTTGTAAAGCCATCGCTGTCCCCATTCCAATGGTTAATGACAACAGAATAACCGTTACATGACCTTTTTCAATGCTACCTTTCCCATTGCTGAACGCCTTTAGCCCTGATGCGACCTGATCGATAACAATGCTCCCCAAAACAGTAATAATCCCTGCCGTCAGGGCACCAAACATATGGTTCTGTATGCTCAAACCTGTCGCTATCCCGACGCCGATTATCAATGACGCTAAAATAACAAATATTGTATTGCCCTTTTGAAGTCTCTTGTCTTTTACATCAGCACTGTTTTGCAGTAAGCTAGACTCAAATAGCAACAACGCCATCCCTTCAGGAATACCCAAATCACGCGCAATTTTTGAAATCTCAGGCAATTTTCCATATTTGGCGGAATAAGTAAATACGCGATTTTGGAATCTCCCTTTTAATAAATCTAAATTTGCAGGCAGAACCACGCCATTTTGCTCTATCGGCTGTTCATTCTTAGTAAAATGCTCTTTCTGAATAAAACTAACACCAAATATCTTAGCCAATGCACGTCGTTCGCGAGGCCGGGCTTTAGAACCTTTAAATAAGGAATGCAATCTGTTCTTACTAAACGGCAATAACTCAACTAAACCATCATGTGTAAGACCCGTAGTCGCTCTCAATGTCCTTACCCGTTCTTTTAAATCAGACGATGAGTTTGCAATGAATTCTTCTCGTGTCATTTGTTTAAGCAATAAGAAGATATCAACGTTTAATGCTTTTGCCAATTTGGGCCAGTAAATAACAATAGGCTGCCTATCCCCCATAACCCAAGAACTAAAGGTGTCGGGACGAACCCCGACTTCACTGGCTATTTGCTTAAATACCCTCCCTCTAGCCAAAGCTATTGTTCTTAAACGTAAACCCATAATATAATCTGGGTTGTTACGACGATTTTGATCATTGATACTGAAAAGCAGCGCAATCTTGTCTGCTGAGGCCCGCAAGAACTCCTCTTCGGAAACGCCAGCGATAAGTTTAAATGGATCAATGCCGGCAACGTTCGCTATACTAACCAAACTGCTACCATTGATATTTCTAGATTCTTTTGGTTCCAACGATTTCACTTTCTCTAATCTCTCTAAGGTTGTCACATCCATACCGGCTAACTTCGCAAATTCGGCTTGAGTCATCCCAAAAAGATGCCGCAATGTTTTTATCCGTTGGCCTAAAAGCATATTCTTAAACCGATTAATAACGACCGGCTTAAGTTCGGCGAAACGATATCCGGTCAATAAAACAATGGGTTCAGCGTTTAATCTTTTGGCGATATCGGCAACTGCGGTTAATTTGTGTATTTTTATTTTTCTTTGCTTTAACCACCCATTGACGGTGTTAATTAAGCCAATATTATTTCTAAACGGTACTTTGGCTTGGGCGATTTCCTGCCAAGTTAATTTACGCTCCTCTTTTATCAAAGTGACCCTTCGGCCAACCGCTTCAGATTCAGCTTTGCCTGTCCACAAATAACTGTCATCCTGTAATTCTTTCCACTCTTGCCGTGCTTCCTCTGAGAAACCGGCAAAAATGTCTTCACTATTATCATCTCTGCCATTGGTACGTTTCGTGCGCATTATCATTGCCGGGATCATGATCATGACCAAAGGTACGGTCGGTGTACGATTTGATGCCGGTGATGACTTCTTAAACTCAATCGTCTTGAGCGGATGTAGCGGCGCTACAGGTTTCTTGGTGATGCGGAAGCGGGCATAAACGGCCGGATGATCACTTAACGGCTTACCTTGTTCATCAATAAATTCCTTGGCTTCCCCGCCTTCGAGCAATTCCAGGTTCGTTGTCTTGCCGCCGCGGTATAAGATGTAATCAACCTGATCATGCCATAATTTACGGTCCATATTTTTATTCCACAAAATATTTATTCCGTATTTATCAACAAATTCTTGCAGTACAGCAAATTCTTCCGGTTTTGTTTCATGGATATTGAGATCCCCGCCGATGATGACAATATGTCCGGTTGAATACTTTTCCATTGCCCTGCCGATTTGGGCCAACTCACCGGCCCTGGCTTGGCGGTTACGAGGATCATTGGAGTCTGTATCAAATTGTGTATCATAAAAATCGACAACGACGCCGTTTTCAAGTACGACTTGTGTTAAAACGAACCCTTTGTTTACCCAGCCGTCGGCGTCGCCCGTAAAAATATTGCTAAAATAATCTTTAAAGGCTTCTCTATGGGACAATAACAATCTTTCTCGAGGCATATTGATCGTTGTCGTTAACCCTGCCCCGTCGGCACCGAAAAGTGTCCAGGCAAAGGCGCTGATAAATATATTTCTGGTTCCTTTGTTACCAAATTCAACAATCGGATGCGTAGTATTTTCGGCAATAACGCTGTCCATGGACCAAGTTTCCCCATAAAGCGCCACGTCATACGATTTAGCTTTTTCCACGATTTTAGGAATGCGTTTTAACGGCCAATTGCTCGTCGGCGTAAATGTCCTGAAGCCGTGAACATTGTAAGCAAGGACAGAAAGCTCGATCGATTCAGAAGGAGATGTTTCTTGGCTAATGGCAGACTGCGGATAAGCAGTCGTAATGAAAGCGGTGAGGAAGGTTGTTTGCAACAACTTCCATAGTACTGATACGACTGATTTGTCTTTATTAGTTTCTGAAACAACCTCTGGCGGGCCGCGGCGATAATGCAACAGATAACCGACGGCAGATAATAGGATAGCAACGGCAATAACTAAACCAATGATATCAAAATTAGGTTCATTGATAAAACTTAACCCCATCATTAATCCAGCTGCAACCACAGTAAGCGCAATAACAACGCCTTGTGTTCCAAAACCAGCTTCACGGCGATTGGTTTTCGTATTCTTTTCCGTCGTCTCATTTTTAATAATCTTTCCTTTGAGGATTGAATATTCTCCATCTTGATGGCTGGCGTTAGGACCAATCATTTCCAGTGCCTCCAATGACGTATCAATAACCCATTGTTCGCCATTCGGTCCCAAGAAAGACATATCCGCTTCATAGCTGCCAATCTCATATTTTTCTTTGGTGACAACATAACCAACCCAATCATTGGTGTGCGCGACGACGAATCGTGCTGATGCATCCGTTAAATTGGCTCTGACTTTTGCACCGACTTCGGCACTCGGTTCAGCCGGTATTGTCGCTATCACACTATTACCCACTCTGACAGCAAAGAATGGAACACTGTCAGAGGCAAATTCATTAATTAGACGCATCACCGCTGGTATCCATTGAACATACCAAAGCCTGGAAGAAATACCTCGACGAATGACAATCTCCGGCGTTTTAGCAATCGCAACGCCTGCTTTTAAATCCGCATCTTTGGCGATTTGCAATTGCGGAATAGCGGCCAATACCGTATCGGCGACTTTATCACCGACCTCGTTTACTACTTTATGAACATTTTGAATAGGTTTATGAAATACCGGCTCGGGATCCTGTGCTCCTAAAGGTCCGGGAACAAATATCGGCCGGTAGCCTGCTTGCTCAAGACGGGTACGGGCAAACCCGACATAATCAGCAGTGTAAAGGTGGTTGCTTGATGATAGAATCTCTGGATGCGACCCATAAGAGAACAAAATAATCGGCGCGTGTCCTTCGCGCACGAGTTCGAGAATTGGAAGCACCTTCTCATGAAGCCCGTTTTCATCATCTTTGTTGCGAGAAAGATCGAGTGATGTTTCACCGCTGGCAACTTGCACCGGAGCCAGATCAACAACTGCTTCTCTTAAGGCCGCGGAAGCTGAAGCGGCCATGCCCGCCTGGGCCTTGGGATCATAAGTTCCCGTGACAACATACTCTGCCAAGAAACCTGGTATATAACCTCCCGGACCGGAATGCGTATGGGTTGCGATAACTATAATTGCATCCAATCCTAAGTCGTGTGCCACCGGTGCGATCAACTGAACTAACTGTGGACGCATAATGACAATATCCAAGGTAATAATGCCGATTCTCAATCCAGGCTTATCAATGACAAGCGCCCGCGCTTGAAGCTCCGATCGAGCATCGAGTATGCCTTCGGCACGACGGTCACTAAATCCACTGTAACCTCCCATCGGGCCACCCATCGGGGCATATAAGGGTGCCACACCCAATCCGGCTGATAACTTTTGATCCGCGCGCACCGGCGATGCATATAGCACAAAAATTATTCCCAAAGTCGTAATTGTTTTTGTGATCCAACGCAGTAGAGCATTACGTTTTTTACGCTCCATGGTGATGGCCGGAATAATTAATTCGGCACCCGAGCCAGAGCGACGATTGTCTTTTTTATCCTGGCTATCTTCATTTTTAATAATCTTTCCTTCGAGGATCGAATAATTCCCATCTTGATGGCTAGCATTAGGACCGATCATCTTAAGTGACTCCGCTGACATATCAATGATCCATTGTGCTTGATCCGGCCCTATGAAGGACATATCCGCTTCATAGCTGCCAAGCTTATAGCGTTCTTTCGTTACAATATACCCAACCCAATCATTGGTGTGCGCGACAACAAATCTTGCCGCGGCGTCGGGTAAATTGGCTCTTAATTTTACACCGACTTCTGCCGTCGGCTCAGCCGGTATTGTCGCCATAACGGCATTACCAATTCTTACCGCAAAGAACGGAACACTTTCCGGTGCAAATTCATGGATTTGACAATTGATCCCTGGTATCCAATGCACGTACCACATTGGGGAACCAGGACGAACGATAATCTTTGGCGTTGGAGCAATCGCAACACCTGCCTTTAAATCTACATCCTTCGCTGCTTGTAATTGTGGAATAGCGGCCAATACTGTATCAGCAACTTGGTCACCGACCTCACGCAATACCCTAACATCCTCTGTAATAGCACGATGATGGAACGCTGCCTCCGGCTCTTGGTTTCCTAAAGGCCCTTGAACAAAGATCGCACGGTAACCTGCTTGCTCAAGGCGTGCACGGGCAAAACCGACATAATCAGCAGAATAAAGATGATTATTGTGTGATTGCACAACCGGATGCGATCCGTAAGAGAACATAATGATCGGAGCATGTCCTTCTCGCACGAGTTCGAGAACTGGCAGCGCCGTCTCACGAAGCCCGTTTTCATCACTGCGATTGCGGGAAATATTTAATGATGTCTCGCCGCTGGCAACTTGCGCAGAGGCCAAATCAGCAACCGCTTCTCTTAAGGCCGCGGAAGCTGAAGCTGCTATACCTGCAGAGGCATTCGGATCATAACTTCCGGCGATAACTGTCTCGGCCAGAAGTCCCGGCATATATCCTCCCGGACCTGAATGCGTATGGATCGCGGTGACCATGAGCGCATCCAATCCAAGTTCTTTAGCGACCGGGGCAATCTGCTGAACTATCGTTGGACGGATGATGAGAATATCCAAAGCAATGATACCGACCCTTAATCCCGGCTTATCAAGGACAAGCGCCCGCGCTTGAGGTTCATCCACTTCATCGAGTACCCCTTCGGCACGACGATCAAACAATCCGCCATAACCGGCCATCACGCCGCCTTGCGGTGCGTATAACGGCTCGACGCCAAATCCAGCTGATAAGCCTTGATCCGCGCGCACTGGCGCTGCATAGAGAACAAAAATTATTCCCAGTGTTGTGACTGCTCTTTTCATCCAACTTAATACAGAAGCGCGAGCAATATTTTTATTCTTAGCGTTAGATGATTTTCCTAACAAACGATTATTGAACAATTCATTTACTTTCTCAATGACCTCTGGATGATGAGAAATGGTGTAATGATGAGAATATGTTTTCGTCGTAAAGACTGGCCCACCTAATAACCCGCGTTCATAGTATGTCTGTTGCAATTTCGTAAAAGAAATTTTGAGCCAGTTAAGAGGCCTAAACGGATCTTCCGTGGGAACAAACGTTGCTTTGAAACCTGTTTTTTCCGGAATACCAATAGCATCTAAAAATGTCTTTGTCCCTTCTTCGCTGTAAAGTTCTTTCATCACCGGTCCCTCAACATCATGCGCTAAGGCAAGCTCTACCCGGTACGGAATAAATGCACCGACAAATTGCCATGTCACGGTCAGAGGGAAGTGGTCGAAGATAAAAATAGTTTCCCAGGCTCCTCCGGCAGGGGTCGCGATATCCATCACTTGAGCCCCTTTGTAAATTCCCGTATGGCCGTAACGCACCGCTGCCAGTCGATTGATGGTTGTCCCATAAGAGAAGCCCACAATGCCAAATTTCTCGCCCACAGGATAAGTCGCTTTAAAACGCCTGAGCTCCTCATAGAAAAATGTTGCCAGATCGCCAATCGGTTTCGCTTGGTCATAGATGATAAAAACAACATTAAAACTTTGAGATAACACGTGCATCATTTTGCCTAAGGCTTCGAAAGGCTCGCCGGTGGCATCATGGTTTATAAAAACGGTTGGCCGGGTTGGATCAAATGCATTGTAAAGATACTGCCCTTCTAAATCTTCAACCGCTTTTAAAATTTTATATACGCGGGCATCCGTCTGTTCTTGGCTAAGATGTCTAAGCTTATACTTAAGGATCGCCACCCTGGGAACCTCTTTATCATTAATTCTCTTCATAGCTTCAGCATATGCATTATGAATAGCGCGGGTATTGCGCTCGATGATTTGATCATATGGCGTCAGGTGACCTCTTGCGTCCCTCTTTAGTTTAGGCTCATTGGCCATGACCTCTTCAAAAACTGTTAACAGCGGTTGGGCCACGTCTAATGCCGTCGGTGTCACACGATACTCTCTCTGTTGATTATCGTTAACCGGCTCTGGCGCTGGCGGAAGTTTTCTTGCCGCAAATATTAACTGCGCACAACCTGTTAAAAATGACAACGCCGCGGAGCCAATTACCGGCGCACTTACCGCTAGGCCAATGGATCTTCCTAAAAAGTCTCGTCGTGATAATCCTTCTTCTCTTCGCTTAATTAAAGCCGGCGGAATAATGGCCATGGCGCTAAGGCCTTCGACCAAATTGCTATGAAGGAATCCGACAACACCCACTCCAATGACAGCGATCATTATGGCGAGCGTGGAAATGATGCGGGCAAAATTCGTCTTTTCTTTTGCTGGAACAGTAAATTGATCGATGAGCTTATTATCAATATTAACAAACTTAAATGACATGGCCTCGTTGGTTACTGTAGCCAGCATTGCCCCATGTCTGGCTCTGTAGAAAACCTTGCTACTGGCTCTGGAAATCTCATCGTTCCCCTCTTCCCAGAAATTATTAAGCCAGCTGCCGCCTACCCCATTAACAATATAAGGAAGACCATCGACAACCAAACGCTCATAAACATGTTCATGGCCAGCTAAAACAAGATCGATCCCCAATTCTTTAAATGGCCAGCGCATATAGGTTCCCCTAGGGCTATTAGCAATGGTATAAGGTGCATAGTGGAAATAGGCGATTTTAAAGGTCGCAGTAGATTTTTGTACTTGTTGTTTAAACCAAGCACCTTGAACAGAATCGATATCTGTTCCATCCGGCTCAAAACGCCCGATGGAATGAAGCGCAAAGAAGTGAACATTGCCGATTTGAAAATCATAATATCTCTCATTGCCGGAGGTATTCACAAATCCTGTGCCAGGCAAGTTAAAATAATTGAGATAAGGATCGATTGTCATCTTATTTTTTGAACCCTCTACAGCTTTAATCCAATCGTGATTGCCTAAAGTCGGGAAGAAGCGATTCATTTTGTAACCTGTGCCGGCGCCCAGCCCATAATTCCCTCTGTAATCACCGATATACCCCGCAAAATATTTGCCGTTTGCCTGATCCATAGTAACCTCAACTGGGAGCTGATAAATATTATCGCCTACCGTGATGATAAATTCCGGCTTCCAGCGGTGAATCAATAAGGCAACGTTGAGCTCGGCCCACAAGCCCGTACCATAATCACCGATAATGGCAAATGTCATCGGACGGCTTAAAACGTTTGACGGTTCTAATAATGGCAGAAGACCGGTTGTGTTTTGAGTATACGATGGGACTACCTGTGAGAATTGGTGCGCACAACCTGTTAAATATCCGGATAAGGCCGCGATCTGTGTGCCGATAGCCAATTTTGCGCTGCCTTCTAAAAATTCGCGACGTGATATAAGTTTTCCATCTTTTTTACGT
>CAZVZR010000076.1:0-10480 GCA_964630825.1 uncultured Planctomycetales bacterium
AAAGGTGCTTATTGATTTCATCCACAACCCGCTTGTCTTTCAAAAGCTCTTTTAAATCAGAAATTTGCATACACCCTCCTTAAACTAATCCACATAGATTATAATCAAGAATCGTCCTTGCGAAATAAAATTCTATCTAAACTTTTTGTTGCGATAATTAAATCGGGTAATGATAATGCCGACCTCATATAGGATAATAAGCGGCCCGGACATAACCCATAAACTGATTAAATCCGGCGGCGTCATAATAGCGCTCACGATAAGAATAAGGACAATGGCATGCCGCCTTTTTTGCTGCAAGAATTCCGGCGTGGCGATGCCAAGCTTTGCCAGAAATAAAAGAATCAAAGGAAGTTCAAAAGTTACGCCGAAAGAAAAAAGCATCGTCCCCACGAATGAAATGTAATTTTCAATCGTTATCATAGGCTTAATCTGGTCGGAAGAAAAGCTCAGAAGGAATTTAACCGTGAAGGGAACAACGACAAAATAAGCAAAGATTGCACCGGTAAAGAAAAAAAACAAAGAAAGCGGCCCGTAAAGTCTAATATAATATTTTTCCCGTTCCTTAAGGCCGGTGCCCACAAACTGCCATACCTGATAAAGAACAACCGGCATAGCTATAAGCGCTCCCATGTAAAGTGCCAGGGTAACGCGGGCGACAAAGGCATCCGAGGGCGAAGTAAAAACAACCGTCCCCACGGGCTTAAGGACAACCCGAAGAATTTTATCAATATAGGCATAGACAAAACAGGAAGCAATTAAAATGGCAAGGGCTGCTTTTACAAGCCGTTGGATGAGCTCCTTGAGGTGGTCATAAAAGGAAAGATACGCTGGATTGGCTTCAATCTTTTTGTCCGGTTCTTTAAGATCTAGCATTATCCTACTTGTCTTCTATCGCGTCTTTGATATCTGATTCAACTTCCTTGCTGGCTTTTTTAAATTCACGTATGGCTTTACCCAAGTTTCTGCCAATCTCCGGCAGCCTGTCGGCCCCGAACAGCACAACAACAACCAAAGCAATAAACAATATTTCACTTATACCAATGCGGCCCATAACTTACCTCCTTCCAAGATTATAACCAACACCCCATAATTTAATTTTCATTACTCCAATTTATTACCACCAACCACAGGCATGCTGCCAAGGCAACACTGCTGCCTAAGATGATTGGCCATAATTGCAAATGTATACTATAAATCATCCAGGAAATAAAAGCGAGGCAAAAAAGCATATATGACAACACGCTTTTGCGGGTAGACATAAATTCGATAACTTGCAAAAAAAATCCTGCGCACAATAAAAACCCGCCCACAAAACCAAAAAGTTTCTGATACGGCAGGCCTTCTTTAACCTTATCTTGCTTTGCGGCAGTATTTTGCATTGCCGCATCCTCTATCGCTGAGGGCGCATAAGGCTGTTTTTCTTGGGATGTTATTGAAACGGACTGGATATTTTCCTCCGGTGCCTTTGCCGGCACCTGCACTGCTTCCTGCTTTTCTACTTCAGGGGAAGGAGACGGCTTTTCTGTTGTTGTCAGAATGCTCTTTTTAGTAGTACTAACCCTCACTTGCCTCACCGCCGATGGCTTCTCTCCCTTAAGCTTATAATAACCTTTATGAAATCCTTGCCGCAAAGACTGCCCGGTAAACAGTAAAATACTGACGCTGGCTATGCTCAAGAAAGCAATACTCACTATCCTGACCGGTGTTAACAAGCTCGCCGAATCTTTTACGGCTGATGGCGTTTTATAAAAATCATTTATCATCGGAATAATAAAAAAAAGATCAACTACAACCAACATAAGATACAATAACAATTTTACTATGGCTATGGCCTCCCAGGCATTTTCAAGGTAACCATCCACAACAAACTGCTGCGCCAATGCATGAAAAATGCCGAAAGTAATAACAAGCATAATAGGCCAGCCGCACCAGAACCACACTCCCGACCAAGGCGCAAGGCGAGCGACGGCGATACCGCTTACCACATGAAACGCGCTGCGTAGAAATATCGCCACAAAAACAATGGACAACAACTCCTGATCAAAAAGATTCACGACTGCGCCCGGCGGGTACTGCATAATAAACTCCAAAAGAAAATATCCTGCAGCCAAAGCCGTCATTTCCCCTATGCCCAAAGCCATACGGAATATTCCGTAAATTTCCAATACCCATCTTTTAGTTGGCGAGGACATAGTTTTATTTAATAAATACCCGATAATAATTACTTCTTAACCGAGAAGCAGTGTTCTCAGTTGGATGAACATAAGAAATTACGTCAAAAGTGGTGTCGGCAATAACTTCCCCTATTCTTTTATTTGCCTCAACAACAATAAGGCTGTCTTGCGGTTTAAGGCCGTTAATGGCGCCTAAAGTCACAACATACCGTGAAGTACTGCGGTCAAGCCAAAGGACTCCTTCGCGGCGGTCTTTTTCACTGGGGTCATAAACCTGCTCGGCGCGTTCCAGTAAAGATTTAAAACTAATCGAATTCTTTACCTGGGGAACTGCCACAGGTAAATGTTGGGCAGGCGCTATAACTTTTGGCGATGGAACAACTTGCCGCTTTACAGGTGGTTGTATTTGCGCTAATTGCGGCGGGTTTTGCCGATTGGCTAACGCATACGTAAGGATGACAGCCGCAATAATAACCAAAAGCAGTCCGACGAAAAGTTTCTTAAAATTTCGCCTTTTTTTTATAACAACTTTTTGCATAAATACAAATCTCGTGGCATACTCTTTTTAGAAATAGGGAGGTAGCGTTAAGATAGCGAAAGCCATTAAGGCCTATCACCTTATGGAGAAACCCGCCTTCAATCAGGAAGGTGGGTTTTCCATTTATTACCCTATCACTTTAATTTTTTCGGTGAATCCGGAAGATTTCTAATCAGGATATTGATTCGTTTGAGAAGTTCGTTGGCAAGCTCATCCTTGGCCCTGGCGGTAATTGGCTTTCGTTGTTCACCGTCAATAACCGCATCCAGATCTTTAAGAATTCGCTCAAATGCCCCCACAATATCCCGCGAAACATAATAAGCCCAAAACAAAACACCCAGAAGCAGCAGCACATATATTGCATAAAAAGCGACATTCCATTGCAAAATCAATCGCGTCGTCTTTGCCGCTGACCATGTCGTGATAACCTGTAAGATTTCAGAAAAAAATGCTTGTAAAAAAAGGACGACAATCGCACAGATAAAAAGCAAGGGAAAAAATGTCGTCAAAACAATGCGTGTCTGGTATTTGTTCATGTTAAAAGTTTTTGATCTCTTGCTGGTCATACACCCCGCCCTTTCTTTTTATTTCCTTCCCAGGAATTCAAACATTTTCTTTTTATAAGCTTCCACGCCCGGTTGATTAAAAGGATTAACCCCTAAAAGATACCCCGTAATAGCTACCGCTCTTTCAAAAAAATAATACAATTGTCCTAAAGAATCGGCATCAAAGTGGGGAATGGTTATTGTCATGTTGGGAACACCGCCTTCATAATGCGCCATCGCCGTTGCTTTATACGCCTGTTTATTCACATAATCTAAATCTTTTCCGGCCACGCAGTTGAAATTGTCCAAATCATCTTCCATTTTGGGAACAAGCAATTCAATGCCCGAATCCTGGACTAACAGAAAAGTCTCAAATATATTCCTTTCACCTTCTTGAATAAGCTGCCCCATGGAATGAAGATCCGCGGTAAAACTGCACGAAGTCGGATAAATTCCTTTGCCAGCCTTGCCTTCACTTTCACCGAATAACTGCTTCCACCATTCCCCCATCAAGTCCAAGCGGTTATAAAAGGTAGACAAAATTTCAATCGCTTTTCCTTTTTTATACAATAAATACCGTGCGGCTGCATACTGATAGGAAATATTCTTATTAATATCTAACATAGAAAACCGTTTTTGTGCCTTTCGTGCTCCTTCCACCAATCCTTTAATATCAATTCCGGCAATCGCCAAAGGAACCAATCCGGCAACTGTTAAAACAGAAAAACGCCCGCCGACATCCGGGTCAATCGTGTAGGAACGATACCCTTCTTTGTTAACAATATGCCGCAAAGCCCCTTCCTTTTTATCAGTTATGCAGATAATCCTTTTTTTAAGTTCATGCGCGCTGTATTTCGCCTGCATAAAACGGTAAATGATACGAAACGCCAGCGCCGGCTCGGTTGTGGTCCCCGATTTCGAAATGACAACGACGGTAACACGTTTATCTTTGAGGGAATTTAAAAGATGGTATAAATATCCTGAACTTAAATTATTTCCGGCAAAATAGACGGGTAATTTTTGCTCGCCGACTAAATATTCCAAAGACGCATGAACACCGAGGTAGGAACCGCCTATACCGATACTGATAAGGCAATCAGAGTTTCCACGGATTGCTTCACCCATTTGATTCAATTCAGTAAGAAGTTTGTTTTCGGTGCGGCTGGGAAGGTCTATCCATCCGGTAAACTCACTGCCTTTGCCCGTTCTGCCTTCCAACTCATCGTGCGCCTGCTTAACTTGCGGGAAAAGGTCGCGGATTTCATTTTCCTCTACATATCCTTTGAGGAAATTTCTATCAAACAAAATATCCATACATCAAACATATTAGCACAATTTGTTTTTATGTCATTAAAATTGTACTCTTTAACTTGCTACTTCGGAGCAGTGTTTGGACTCGAGGGGAATTGGCTCTTCGATGATCGCGCCGCCTAAGACCACATCACCTTGGTAAAGGACAACCGATTGGCCGGGCGTTACGGATTTTTGGGGCTGCAGGAATTCAATCTTGACGCGGCCGCCTTCGGCATAACTCAAATACCCTTCGACCTCCGGGGCATTGTAGCGAATGCGCACATTGACCTTAACCGCCTCTTGGGAAGAATTGATACTTAACGGATTAAACTGATTTGCGTAAAGCCCGGACGAATAAAGGCAGGATTGGGGGCCAACATAAACCACATTGGCTTCCTTATCAATCTTATAAACATAAATAGGAACGCCTAAAGCAATTCCCAATTTATCCCGCTGGCCGATCGTATAATTGGCAATCCCTTGATGCCGGCCAACGATCTTTCCGGTATGATCAATAAAATCACCGGGAATAAACGCTTCTTTGCCGATGCGGTCGGTCAGAAATTTCTTGTAACCTTCATCAGGGACAAAACAAATGTCCTGGCTTTCAGGCTTCTCAGCAGTATTTAAATTGTATTTGTGGGCAAGTTGCCGTACTTCCGCTTTCGTCATCCCGCCCAAGGGAAATAAAACCCGCGGCAATGTCTCTTTTTTCATGCTATAAAGAAAATATGACTGATCCTTCTTGGGATCTATAGCTTTCTTAAGTTCATAACAGTCCTGATCGCTATTGTATTCAATCTTTCCATAATGGCCGGTCGCTAAATACCCCGCGCCTAAGCTCATAACTTTTTCATAAAGCGACCCGAACTTCAAATGCTGATTGCAGCGCACGCACGGATTCGGCGTACGGCCGTTTAAATATTCATTAACAAAATCTTCGATAATAAAATCATTAATATCCTTGGCGAAATCCAGGACATAGTGCGGAATATCCAAAATCTGCGCCGCGCGCTTGGCATCGTTAATGCCGTCGACACCGCAGCAAGACGGTTTTTTGCTGTTGGGGTGCGAAATGCTAAAGCACATCGTGACGCCCACTACATCATAGCCTTGTTCTTTCATCATACCGGCGACGACAGAGGAATCCACCCCGCCGCTCATCGCGACGAAAACCTTCTTGTTTTTATTGTTTTCTATCATATTAATTGGCTCATATCATTTGCACAATGCGTCAATTGTAACACAATTCTTTTTACCTAGCGAATTTTTCTACTGTCAAACAAAAGGGACGGCGAGAGCCGTCCCTTTTTAATTCCTTAATAATAATTCGATTTTACTGAGAAACCATGGCCGTAGTTGCAGAAGCTATCGGTGCAGACTGATTAAGATGCGACTCCAATTTTGCCCATGTCTGCGGGCCGACCCTACCGTCTACCTTCAGGCCGTTATCGGCCTGAAACTTCTTGATGGCCGCGCGGGTTAAATGTCCAATATCACCGTCAATTTTACCCTGATAAACACCGGCATTTTGCAAAGCTTCCTGAATTTCCTTGGCTGCCGGTTTGGCAAATGCTTCCGGCATAGAAGCCGAAGAGCCATCCGCTACCGATGCTGTGCTAGCCGCAGAATCACCTGTAACTGCTATCGGAGTAGCCGCTGCGACCTGTTGTGCTGCCGCCGCTGGGGCTACAGCAGCGGTCTGCTGCTGCGTCGATATTTCTGTTGGGGCCTGTGCCGTTACTTCCGTTGCCGGCTCTGCCGGTGGCTGTTGCTGCGCCGTTGTTTTGTTACCGCAACCACTTGCTCCGATAACCAATAAGCCTGTAATCAAAAGTGCGAAATATTTTTTCATCTTCCATCCTCGGGGTTATAAATTATATAATTAGACCGGTTTAGTGTACTGCTGAAAATCTTTTCTTCTTTAAATATCTTAGGGTACCTTTTTATTTTTCCTCCTTTCTCCTTTCTGAAGATACCTTTAATATGGCAATGAAATTTTATTTATCCTTATAATTATTTTATACTACAAAATTTGCTTTCGTCCAACGAAAGAATTAAAAAATTACACTGCTGCCTTAAAAACAAATTGGGTAACATTAAAGAAGGTGGGAATGAAAAACTACATCTATTTTTAAAACTGTCCTGTTCGTAACATCACTAACGTACATGCATTATGCGTCGTGATGCCTTGGGCTTTGGCCTGGGCTTCAAGGTCCGGGTTCTCGGCGCCCGGATTGAAAATTATTCTTCTGGGTTTTTTCTTTAATATGTCGGCTGCCATGGGACTGGAAATATCCGCGGAGAGGTAAAGAGAAACGGTATCAATGGGGTCATTGATGGTGTTAAGGGTAGGATAAACACCGAGCCCGTCAATGTTTTTAATCCGCACATGGACAGGAAAAACCGTGTGCCCTTTTTCCTGAAGCAATTTTACCGCCATGTAAGAATAACGCTCTGGTTTATCCGAAGCCCCTAAAACAGCAACGTTCATAACAAAATCCTTTGGTTAAGGGTAAATTCACCCCCGTGCTCATTTATACTCACACAGGTAAGCTGTATCTTCCTCGATCTTGACTTTGAATTTGGATTGCGCGGGGATATCAAAGGAGGCCCCGGCCCCAAAATCTTCCCATTCGTTGTATTCAGGCAGGAACACGGACATTGAACCGCTCACAACGGTCATCGTTTCTTTGGTCTGTGTAGAAAATTCATACTCGCCCGGCTGCATCACCCCAACCGTCTTTTTCCCTTCGCCTGAATTGACCACCAGCGATTTCACTTTACCTTCAAAATATTCATTACCTTCAATCATTATTACACTCCTTGATTAAACCCTGAACTTATGAAAGGAACATAAGTTCGCTGGGCGAATTTATCTCCCTTGAAATTTAAAAAATTTCACGGGACCACCTTATTCCTCTTCCGTAACCTCGACTGGTTCGATCACCAAGTCTTCTTTCGGCATTCTCTTATCATGCTTGCGGTGCTTGACGTACTCCCGCACCCGTCCCTGTGCATTTTTGAAAACCTTAAGCACCGCGGTCTTTAAGGACTCGAAATTGTCTTCGCATTTTTCCGTGATCACGATGTCTTCAAAACGCGCCACCTTCAAGTCCAGCCGAGCGCCAACAAGGTTGGCTTTATGGTGATGTTTGCTCATGCGCTCCAAAGTCACATGGCATTTAGTGATAACGGGGCTGAGCCCTTTAAGTTTTTCAAACTTTTCCTCAATGAGAGTTTCGATTGTTTCACTGTGGTCAATGTTATGAAATGTAACCTGTAGCGGGTTTTGCATATATACCTCTTTCTAAAATAATGAATTAGACATTTTGATTAATAGCACAAAGGTTAATAAGTAAAACATAATGATGGGCGAGTTACTCCTTCCATAATATTGTTAACTCTTCATTGATTTCACCCTAGCTCAACCCTTAACACGTAACTAGTTATAAAACAAAGTTCCCAACTTCGCAATTAGTTTGTCACTGCCTAATTTATATTCTTAAGAAATCTTTTCACATTATCGTGGTTGCCGGCGAGGATGAATTCGATAAGATCACCTTGCCACCGGAAAAGGATCCTCACCTTAAGCCCCTTTCTCATTTCCCAATAGTCAGCTCTTAAACGTTTCAATCCGATCCCGGCGCGGACATGTTTATCCCTCGATAAAATGTCTACCAATTGCACGACACTTTGTTTAATTTCTTCTTTTACTCTGGAAGGGAATTGTTTAATCGAGCGTTCAAAAGCAGGTTTAAATTCTACCTTCATAATTCTTTTAAATATTTCTTCATATCTTCGGTATCAGTAAAAACCCTTCCTTTTTCCGCCGCTAATTTGTCGATCTTTGCCCATTCTTTGGCCGTATACGGCGATTCGGCCGTTACTTTACAGGGCACTAAAATAATCCCATCCTTCGTTAAACCAAACGCTACCGAGGAGCCTTCTTCCAAATGCAGCATCTTGCGGATGCGATTGGGGATCGTGACCTGTCCCTTGGTTGTCATCTTCGCGGTTTCGATAATAGTCATATAAGCCTCCTTTCTTATATCCTTACATTCTTACTATAAGGATACCTGGCAAAAGCTCAAATGTCAACTGTAACATTTTGTATAGCGGCATGGGTTGCTTCCAACAATTTATCTAGTTCTTTAATCGACATCGACAAAGGCGGCATGAGGATGATGACATTGCCCAAAGGCCGCAGGATGACGCCGTGCTTTCTCACTTCCTCACAAACGCGCACGCCGATTTTTTCTGCCCACGGATATGGCTCTTGAGTATCGCGGTCCTTGACTAATTCGATGCCAACCATGAAACCCTTTTGCCGAATGCTGCCGACGTGATCCAAGCCGTAAAACTTTCTCAGGCGTTGTGCTAAATATTTTATCTTGGGTTGTAATTTGACTAATGTTTTCTCTTTCCTAAATATTTCGATATTGGCTAATGCCGCCGCACAGCACAAAGGATTTCCCGTATACGTGTGGCCGTGAAAAAATGTTTTCTGCGCTTTGTAATCAAATAAAAATCCGTCGAAGATTCGCTGCGTTGTGAGTGTCGCCGCTAGCGGCAAATAGCCGCCGGTTAATCCCTTTGCCAAACATAAAATATCCGGTGTCACATTCTCGTGTTCGCAGGCAAACATTTTTCCGGTGCGACCGAATCCAGTCGCGACTTCATCGGCAATAAAAATGACATCATAGTTACGGCATAAATCCGCCATCTTTTTCAATAGACCTTTGGGCCAGACAATCATTCCGGCGGCGCCCTGCACAATTGGCTCAACAACAAACGCAGCGATGGAATTGTGCTCTTTACGCAAAACATCCGCGAAATTATGTTGATCGACAGCTATCGTCTTGAATGTCAAGTTCCGATACGCTTTATGAAATAAATCTATCCCGCCGGCACTGACGCTGCCAAGCGTATCGCCGTGATAAGAATCTTTTAAATGCACGATCTTGGTCTTTTTCTTTTTACCCGTATTCTGCCAATACTGATACGCCATTTTAATGCCCACCTCAACGGCCGTCGATCCATTATCCGAATAAAAAACTTTAACTAAACCTTTGGGGGCAATCTCGACAAGCTTTTTCGCCAACTCCACTGCCGGCATATTGGATAAACCCAAAAGCGTCGAGTGGCTCAATTTATTGATTTGATCTTTAATGGCCCTGTCCAACACTCTATGCCGATGGCCGTGGACATTCACCCACAAACTCGAAACGCCGTCGAGATAGCGATTACCTTTTGTATCAATTAAATAAGAGCCTTGCGCCCTGTCAATAATGAGCAGCTCGCCCTTGAGCCAATCCTTCATCTGCGTAAACGGATGCCAAAGGTACTGTTTGTCCCACTGGACCAATCGGCCGGTAGAATTTACGCTGGCATTTCGGCGCAACAATTTCTCTAGCTTAATTTTCTGCCGGCAAGAACGCAAAATCGTTGCGCGCTTTAAATCCGGTAAATACGGAATTGTCCCCAAAATATCAACGCCGCCGTACTCAGCAATGGCGCGAGGATTTGTCTTCTCCGGCACACCATATTTGATTTTCTTTGTTTCAATAAAAATAATGCCTTTGATGTTCAACCCATATTCTCTGACTTGATTTATCGTCAGTAACGTATGGTTGATCGTCCCCAAACCCAAACGCGCGACGATAACAATATCCAAATCCAAATTACGGACGAGATCTGCGACTAAATAATCTTTCTTAATTGGCACCAAAAGCCCGCCGGCGCCTTCAACTAAAACCACATCGTGCTTTTCCTGTAACTGTTGGTATGCATCGATAATTTTAGGGATTTGAATCATTATTTTCTGACGATTGAAGGCGAGGTGCGGGGACAACGGCTCTTTGGCCAGATAGGGATTAATGATTGAAAGCGGATCGTTGACTTCTAATCGGGACTTTAAAAACTGC
>CAZVZR010000077.1:0-10424 GCA_964630825.1 uncultured Planctomycetales bacterium
AACGGAAAATCCAGTTGTCCGCCGAGTGTTGATCGCCATAGCTTTAATCTATTTGGCATTGTTGATCGCCTTGCCTTTAGTTGCCGTTTTTAGTAACGCCCTAAGTAAAGGATTTGCTGTTTATTTAAAGTCACTCAATGAGCCTGATGCCCTTGCCGCCATTCGTTTGACGATGTTGACTGCTCTGATTGCGGTTCCGCTTAATTTAATATTTGGTATCGCCGCTTCCTGGGCCATTGCTAAATTTGATTTCTGGGGAAAAAATCTTTTGATCACGCTGATCGATCTACCGCTGTCTGTTTCGCCGGTCATATCCGGATTGGTTTTTGTTTTACTGTTCGGCGCGCAAGGAGCGTGGGGGCCGTGGTTCATGGATCACGGAATAAAAATCATTTTTGCTCCGCCGGCGATCATTCTGGCCACGATCTTTGTGACGTTCCCGATGGTCGCGCGCGAACTCATCCCGGTCATGAAAGCGCAGGGGAATGAAGAGGAAGAAGCGGCCATGACTTTGGGAGCAAGCGGCTTTCAAACCTTTTGGCGGGTGACGTTACCTAATATCAAATGGGGATTATTGTACGGAGTGATTTTGTGCAACGCCCGGGCCATGGGTGAATTCGGCGCGGTCTCTGTTGTCTCCGGACATATCCGCGGACAGACAAACACGCTGCCCTTGCATATTGAGATACTCTACAACGAATATAATTTTACGGCTGCCTTTGCCGCAGCGTCTTTATTGGCCATGCTGGCTTTGGTTACACTTTTTTTAAAATCGATTATTGAATATAAATTTCAATCTGAGCTGAAAATGTTATCGGGGCAAAGGGGCGCGCATGGACATTGAAGCTAAGAATATATCCAAAGTGTTTGGCCCGTTTAAAGCTTTGAACAATGTCAGCCTAAAAATCAAAAGCGGTGAATTGACGGCGCTTTTGGGGCCTTCGGGATCGGGGAAAACAACACTCTTGCGCATTATCGCGGGGTTAGAGGCGCCCGAATCCGGCGAGATCTTGATGGACGGTCAAAACACCAAGGACCAGAAGGCCAATGACCGTAACGTCGGATTTGTATTTCAGCATTACGCCTTGTTCCGCCATATGACGGTGTTTGAAAACATCGCTTTTGGCTTGAACGTTAAGCCTAAAGCAATTCGTCTGTCTAAAGAAAAGATTGCTCAGAAAGTTCATGACCTCTTGAAGTTAGTGCAATTGGATTGGGTTGCCGAGCGTTATCCCTCTCAATTATCCGGCGGGCAGCGCCAGCGCATTGCCTTAGCCAGGGCATTGGCGATTGAACCCAAAGTCCTTTTGTTGGACGAACCATTTGGTTCGCTTGATGCCAGGGTACGCAAAGAATTGCGTCAGTGGTTAAGGCGGTTTCACGATGAATTGCATACGACAACATTATTTGTCACTCATGACCAGGAAGAAGCGCTGGAAGTCGCGGATAAGATCGTCGTTATGAATGAAGGCTCAATTGAGCAAGTCGGCACCCCGGAGGATGTTTATCACAATCCGGCTTCGGTCTTTGTTTTAAATTTTTTGGGAAACATCAATTTGTTCCATGCCCGCGCAGAAAGCACTCCCAATCCGGCAACAGGCAAGTCTGCTAAAATGTATGTCCGTCCGCACCAATTAAGTGTAAGCCACAAACCTTTATCGGAAAGTTCGATCAAAGCGGTTGTCATGTTTATCAATTTGGCCGGCGCTTCGGTTAAGATTGATGCCAGGTCGGAGAATGGGGATATGATCCAGGCGGAAATTTCTGAGCAGGAATATAAGGCCATCGTGCCCAAAAAGAATGAAGAGATTTATTTAACGCCTAAAAATGTAACTTATGTTGAATATGAAATTTAATACGGGGAAAAAAGATGAATAAACAAGACCGTGAACAAATGAATGTCGTCATCGTTGGTCACGTTGACCACGGGAAAAGTACGCTCATTGGGCGCTTGCTTGCTGATACCGGTTCACTCCCCGAAGGGAAACTCGAACAGGTAAAAGAAAATTGCCGCCGCAATGCTAAGCCATTTGAATATGCCTTTCTTCTCGATGCGCTTAAGGATGAACGCAATCAAGGCATCACGATTGATACCGCGCGCTGTTTTTTTAAATCGAAAACACGCGATTACATTATTATCGATGCCCCGGGGCATATTGAGTTTCTGAAGAATATGGTTAGCGGTGCCGCCCGCGCCGAAGCCGCGCTGTTGGTTATTGATGCTAAAGAAGGCATTAGGGAAAACTCCAAGCGCCACGGGTATATGATGTCATTTTTGGGAATTAAAAATGTGACCGTGTGCGTTAACAAAATGGATTTGGTCGATTATCAACAGGATGTTTTTGAAACTATTCAAAAAAATTACCTCGAATTTTTAAAAGAAATCCGGCTGGTGCCGATCAATTTTATTCCGATCGCTGCCCGTGAAGGCGACAATATGATTAAACTGTCGGATAAGATGCCGTGGTATAAGGGAAGAACGATTCTTGAAGCGCTGGATAATTTTGCCAAAGAGCCGCCGCCGATAGAACGCGATTTTCGTTTTCCGGTGCAGGATATTTACAAGTTTACCGAAGAAGACGATGAGCGCCGCATTTTTGCCGGACGGGTGGAATCCGGTGTAATCAATAAGGGTGATGAAGTTGTGTTTCTTCCGTCAAAGAAGTCAACACGGATTACAAGTGTAGAGGCTTTCAATCTTCCTGAGCAAAAAGAAGCATTCGCCGGCCAAAGCACGGGATTTACTCTCGAGACACAAATTTATATTCGTCCGGGTGAGATAATGTGCAAAGTGAAGGAGAAGCACCCGCATGTCAGTACTAAATTCCGCGCCAACATTTTCTGGATGGGGAGAGAACCTTTTGTTAAAAGTAAAAATTACAAGTTGAAACTTGGGACACAACAAGTGCCAGTCGTTATTTCAGATATTATTAATGTCCTTGATGCTTCAGTATTGTCATCGGTACAAAATAAACCACAGATTGATCGCCACGATGTTGCTGAGTGCGTTTTGGAAACTTTAAAGCCAATTGCCTTCGATGAAATCACCAATATTCCGCAGACCGGGCGTTTTGTCATTGTCGATAATTATGAAATTTCCGGCGGCGGGATTATCCTGGCCCCGGTTTTTGAAGAGCAGACCTCTCTTAAACAGCACATTAAGAATCGTGAATTTCTTTGGGACCGGAGCCAAATCACCCCGCTTAAGCGCGGCAAACGATATCAGCACAAATCAATTCTTGTCGTCATTACCGGCGTGGCAAATACGGGAAAGCAAAACATCGCCAAAGCGTTAGAGGAAGAATTGTTTGCGAAGGGGCATTTTGTTTATTATTTGGGTATTGCCAATAATTTCCTGTCGGAAGGGACCGCTGTTGCCGATAAAACCATTGCGCGCCTGCAACAAGTGCAGCAGCTCGGAGAGATGGCGCATATTCTAACGGATGCCGGGCTGGTTCTTATTACGGCCATTTCGGATATTGACGGCTATGATATCGAGGCGCTCAAATCCTTAAACCGGCCGAACCCCACCGTTGTTATTAACGTCGGTGAGAAAATGATTCCCGATCATTTGATCGATTTGTCGTTACCCGCCAATGAAAACCCACCCCAAGCTGTTGAGGCAATTTTAAAACGCCTTTCCAATTCCATCGCGCTTGATCCTGAATTTACAATTTAAGGTTCTTGTGAAATAATAGATTGCTATTGCAGTCGCTTTGCTTTTGAATATAATTATTTTCATGCGCAGGTTTATTTCGCTGGTAATTATATTTGTTTTTTCTCTCTGGATCCTTCCACTTGGCGCATTCATTAAGCCTTCCCAAGAAAAAATAATCTGCGGCGGGCAGCGGGCCATCTGCCTTTGTTCGCTTCATTCATCCCACGGCAAACCCATAGGTACCGTTACAACAACAATTGCCCAGAGTGAAGGGGTTAATAAGGAAGCTGGTTCCGCCGGCGGTGCAAGCCAGTATTTCGTTGCTGCGAATTTTAGAAATATATTTTCTCCCGGCAGTTCGCTGTATCTTACCAGTATATCCAATCAGTATTTCCTTCTTCTTTGCAAACAAATCGAACACGTTCCTAAAGCCTAAACCCTGCCTGATTTTCAGTTTTTAACTTAACAGATAAACTGTAAATTATTTATTTAAGGAAGGGGGCTATGATGAAACACGCGATATTTTTATTTTCTTTGCTGTTTGCTTTGACTGTGTCTTTGTTTATTCCCACCAATAGCGATGCCTGTCCGACGTGTGGATGTACAGTTAACCTTTTAGGAAAACACGATAGCGCAACCGCCGAAAATCAAAAATGGTATTTCAGATACTTGTATGAACAGGTCAACTGGCATAAGGACGGCGCGGAAGAAGTAAACCGCTCAGTTAACGATGGCCATGATCTTCATGATAAGACAACCGAAGATACGTACCATTTCGAATTCGGCCGGCACATAACAGAAGATTTGAACGTTTTTATTGACCTGCCTTATGTGGTCCGTAAAGCGGTTGAAATTGAGGATGCGGGCAGCCTGGGGGCAAAGCAAGTATCAAAAGGATTGGGCGATTTACAGTTGATCAGTGATTACCGCTTTTGGCATAACGACAACAGTGCGGTTAGTTTGGCCGGAGGGATTAAATTCCCCACGGGAGACACTCATCAAGAAAACAGCGCTGGCGAACGTTTCGAAACCGATATGCAGCCGGGCTCGGGGGCGTATAACTATATCGTTGGTGGAATTTATAAGTTTCAAAACGGGCAATGGTCAACCACCGCCAATACGTCGTATGTTTTTACCACCGAAGGGGCGCAGGATTTTCAATACGGGGATTTGTTTACGACGTCTGTTTATACGGAGTATTTTTTAAATCAAAATTCAAAATATCTGAGGACTCATTTGGGTTTGGATACGATGTATCAGGATGAAAAAAAAGAAAAGTCGAGTGGCGAAAAAAATCCCGACATGGGCGGCCAAACTGTCTTTATCGGCCCGGCCTTCAAAATCGAAACAAGCGAACACCTCAGTTTTAACGGTGCTTTCTTGTATCCGGTTTCGCAAAACCTTAACGGCCTTAGCCAGAAATTGGATTTTACTTGGACGGCTGGAGGGCAATTAAGATGGTAGAAAGTTTGAATTGACAGAAGTTGTTTGTATGGTATGCTTTAATTGTGGTATCTAAACGGTATCATTTTGGTATATTAAAGGAGGTGTGTGGCCATGGCATCATTACTTATTAAGAATCTTCCTAAAACTTTGCATCAGAAGATAAGGGAACTGGCACTTCAGCATCACCGAAGTATGAACAAGGAGACAATTGTTTTATTGGAAGAGGCTGTTACCGGGGCGTATCAAGTGGGTGAATTTGGCCAAGTGTTTAAAGGGGGTTTTAACTTGACCCAAAGTTTTATTGATAAAGCGAAGCGCCAAGGACGAGCATGATCGTTGTCGATACCAATATCGTTGCTTACGCATACCTTAAAGGGGACCGCACAAGCCTTACTCAAAAATTGCGTGAGCTAGATTCGCAATGGCGCTTACCGACTCTTTGGCGGCATGAATTTTTAAATTTATTATCCATGTATGTTCAGCACGGCGGCTGCCAAGCGACAAAAGCTGTTGAAATATGGGACAAAGTTTTTGTAAATTTATCCCCTTGTGAATCCGTTGTTGATATGGCAATGGCACTTAAAATAGCCTGTGAAAGCAAGATCAGTGCCTACGATGCCCAGTTTATTACTTTAGCACAGAATTTAGGAGTTCCCTGTGTTACCGAAGACAATGTCCTTTTAAAAAAATTCCCCGGTGTGGCCGTATCAATGACAGATTTTTGTAGCCATAAAGGCGCGTAATTCAATTCCGTTCAATTTATCCATTTCTTAACTTTAGCAAGCGCTTTCCCAGGCCCCCCTTGTTTTAGGTGGTATATAGTATATATTTATAGTGTAATTGAGATTAAGGGGGGAGATTGGCTAAATGAGTTGTACACAAAAAGCGCATACGAAATTTAGAAAGTTACTTTCAGGAACACTTGCTTTTATTTTCTTAATTACCTTCGCTGTCCCGCCGCAGTATGTTCAAGCCCAGACAATTTTAAATCTACCGGCACCCGGAACCATGATCGGGCCATCGATTGCCTACACACCGGCGATTGTGGCGGGGATGACGCTTCATCCTGACAATCCATTACAGTTTGATTTTATTATCGATACCGGGGATGACAATTTGCAGGGCGATGCGCTTAAAAATGAATCGAAGAAACTGATTAATTATTTTTTAGCTACGTTGACGGTGCCTGAAGATGAGATGTGGGTAAACTTGTCGCCTTATGAAAAAGACCGCATTATTGCTAACGGCCTGTCGCAGACCGAAATGGGCCGCGATATGCTCGCGCAGGATTATATCCTTAAACAATTAACCGCCTCTTTAATGTACCCTGAAGAACAGTTGGGTGAAAAATTTTGGGCAAAAGTTTATGAAAAGGCGCAGGCAAAATACGGCAATGTGAACATCCCCACCAATACCTTTAACAAAATTTGGATTGTGCCGGAACAGGCTTTGGTTTACGTGCATGAAAACAATGTCTTTGTCGCTAAAAGCCACTTGAAGGTTATGCTGGAACAGGATTACGTAGCACTGGCTAATCAGAAAGCCAGTGCGGAGTCCCGAGCACCTGCGAGGGGCGTAGCTACGGAAACGAATCAGGAAAGCGTGAAACATGGGGTAGGTGAAGTTGGGGAAAAAGAAATGCAGCCTTTGACCGGCGAGACTGCCGAAGTTGTGCGTGAAGTTTTAATCCCCGAGATTGAGCGCGAAGTCAACGAAGGCAAAAATTTTGCCAATCTGCGCCAGATTTACAATTCGATGATTTTAGCGGTGTGGTACAAAAAGAATTTGAAAGACAGTTTGCTCGGCCAGGTTTATATGAATAAAAATAAAGTTACCGGGATTGATCTTGAGGACAAGCAAGTTAAAGAGAAAATTTATAATCAATATGTCGAGGCCTTTAAGAAGGGCGTGTATGACTATATTAAGGAAGACTATGACTCCGTGACTCAAACCGTTATCCCGCGCAAATATTTCTCCGGTGGGCTTACGGGAGTTGATGCGGCAATGATTGGCGAAAGTAACCAGGCTCCAGCAAGTATGACCGATCATTTACAAAAAGAGGCAGAGTTAGATAGACTTGCAAGCGCGAGTATTGGGTTTGATTTGTCGAGAAATGACGGCGAGATGATTAATTCCACAGAAGCCCAAGGAGTTAACCCTGTCCGGGTGGAAGCAATTGTTGGCGGTTTTGAAACAATTGATCAGGATAATGCAATGCTGGGAAAGGCAAGTCTTGGCGCCGCAATTTTAGCTGCTGCTTTAACCCCGCAAACTGTTATGGCTGGTGTGGATTTAACTCCCAAAAATGTGTATACCATTCAACAAGAAGTAACTCCGGATCAGCGTCGCATGGTAGCTGTAGCTGAGTATCAAAATGCGATGCGGAAATTAAGCCAACATGTCCAAAGTTACAATGCGTTGATCGGGCAGGTTAATCAAGGCAAAGGGGAAGAAGCAAAGCCAGGGCTAATCAGCTTGAGTGAAACGGTAAAGGCAGATATTCAAAGATTTGAGGGCAATGACAGTATAAATGCAGTCTTAAAGGGTGAAATTCCAGGCATTCAAGTTAAAGGCAATGTTCTGCGCGACCTTAGAAGTATGGCAAGCAATTTGGAAACAGCCATCGCTTCCGTAGAAGTTCAAACTGCATTTCAAAAATTTGAAGCACACCAAAAGCGTTTCAAAAGTCTAGCGGACTTACTGAATCAAGGCAAGGGAAGCCAGGCTAAGGAAGGATTGATCAATTTAAGTAAAGATGTAAATTCGGATATTGAAAGTTTTGAAGGTAATGCAAGGTTGCAAGCAGCCTTAGCCGGTAAAGTGCCCGGCATTAAGGTTCAGGGAAATGTTGTTGATGAGCTTAAAAAATTTAGAGATTATCTTCAATCAATTATAACTGGCCTTGAAAATGGCTGGAGATTTAAGATTGAAGTTAAGGGCCCCGACGCCGCGATGATGGGAACTATGGATGGTGTCAAACTTAATAGTTCTGGAATCCGTCACGTTTTTGAAGGTACACGGCGTGTTGTAGAAGATTTTAGAGGATCGTCGGCAAGGGCGCAGGTGATAGCAAAATGGTTAGAGGAATTGATGGCTAAAGAAGGGAAGCGCTCTAATGGTGAGTTGAGAGAGTTTGATGCCGGGGTAGAAAAAGGTATAAATGAATTTATGTTTAGATTGTTTGGTATTCAAACGTTTGCGCCATTTGAATTGGATGTATATAAAAATGCAACAAGCCGCACCCTTGAATGGCGTGGTGTTTCTGTGGCAAAAATAAATGATGATGGAAGCATCGAAGTTTTAAAGGAAAATCTTCCTGAGTTTGTTCAAGCCTTGGCGGATCATGTTGAGAATAAGTTTAAAACAGGAAGCGCGGTTCAATCAAGTTTATCTCGAGGGAGTGAGAAAGTAATTGAAGGTGCACGGCGTGTTGTAGAAGATTTTAGAGGATCGTCGGCAAGGGCGCAGGTGATAGCAAAATGGTTAGAGGAATTGATGGCTAAAGAAGGGAAGCGCTCTAATGGTGAGTTGAGAGAGTTTGATGCCGGGGTAGAAAAAGGTATAAATGAATTTATGTTTAGATTGTTTGGTATTCAAACGTTTGCGCCATTTGAATTGGATGTATATAAAAATGCAACAAGCCGCACCCTTGAATGGCGTGGTGTTTCTGTGGCAAAAATAAATGATGATGGAAGCATCGAAGTTTTAAAGGAAAATCTTCCTGAGTTTGTTCAAGCCTTGGCGGATCATGTTGAGAATAAATTTGGATTACCAAAAGGCCCCGACCGCGCGATGCTGGGGAAGCGCGGATTAAAAATTGTGGCTTCCGTCGTTGCCGGTTTATCAGTAGCTGGAGTTGGCGGGCTCGAGGCGCTGAATCAATATGTAGATGCAAACCCGGAGATTATGTACGATACAAACGATATGCATTTACTCACAATGATGCAAGGATCTGGGTTGATAGAAACGTATGAGCAATTAGCGGCCAAGGGATTTAAATTTGATGAAACTGTTAGAGCGATTTATGAAAGCATTCCGGAAACCGAAAGGCCGAAAATCCTTTTTACCGACCATATCGCGGGCTTTGAGAATATGTATAAGGTTTATACGCATAGAGGAATGGGCGAAGAGCTTAAGGAACCTTTACCTTTGGCACAGTACCACGCTGATTTGAATACAATGATCGTTTTTTCTCCGTTTGTCCCCGAATCAAATCAAGGAGTTTTAGCTCATGAACTTATTCATGCAAAACTTAGAGATCGAGGACGGCTCCAGCGCATATTTTTAGATTTTAATAGCCCGGCGGCAATACACCAAGATTTTGAGAATTTTTTAAGTGCTTTAAATGGGGAGGAAAGAGCCCGGGTCGAAACTTTTGTTGATTATTTATTGTCCGGCTATAATCAAAATACGCCAATGGCTGAGCAGCTAGGTGAAGACGATTCGGTTAAGGACCAAAAAAGAGCTAATGCCGAAAATGAGGTATTTGCTTGGCTTTATCAAATGGCTCAATATCCTACGTGGAATCATTCTGTATTAGCTCGCCCATTATCCGTTGAAGAAGAACAAAGCAAGTATGACTTTAGCTCAGCCGATTTAATGGCTAAGCGTGTTCTTGAAAATCTATCTACACCCGGATTGAACCATTTAGCGTCCTTTTATAGTGAATTGGGCGTCCCTGTTCCATCGTATTTTATAGTTTTAAAACCAACAATGACAGCGTTTGAACAAACCAGCCCTAAAAATGCATTTTTTGCTGCTGAGTTCATGCAAAGCGTGGAAGCCAAATTTGAGAATGGCAAAGGGCAATTTCAATACACGGTGAAGGACGTTGACTCATTAAATAAATTGACAGAAGCGCTTAAGGGTGCTGGCATTGATCCTTCTCAAATGATACCAAAGCTAGTTACTCTCGGAGATGTTATTTCCCTGGAGTTTACTCAAGAGCAATATGGAAAGCTTGGAGATATTGTATTTAAACTTACTCAACCCGCTGCGGAAGTTCAAGAGAAGCAGGAAGTCTTCAAAAACAAGCCAGCGTTTTACTCCTATATGCAACGGTTCGTGTTTAAGGATGGCGTAGCTCAATTCCAATATACGGTGAAGGAAGGCGATTCTCTGGAAGAGCTAAGAACACTTAAGCCTCAAATCGGTCCCGATGAAGTCAAGGCAGGTCATGTTATTAGTTTCCCATTGACTCTAGGGCAGTATGATAATCTCGATCCTTCTCTTAAATTTAGCCTTATTCCAAGTGCTTCTGACCGTGCGATGATAGCGGAACAAGTTAGCTTTGAAGGTTTCCGTGAAGCCGTTCGAGATG
>CAZVZR010000078.1:0-10267 GCA_964630825.1 uncultured Planctomycetales bacterium
TTTGAAAAGAATGAACTATTTCGGCTACTGCAGGGCGTCCATTTCGTTTTTCTTTGGTGACGTGGTTGAGCACAGCTGTCTTGATGCCACTGAAGCTAAAATCTAGTGTACCAACTAACGGCGCACATGTAAACCGCAACTTTGAATTTTTGCACTGACGGGCCATTTTATCGATGGCCGGTCCCCCGGGGTAACCCAGGTTTAAGATTCTAGCCACTTTGTCAAAGGTTTCGCCGGCTGCGTCATCGCGTGTCTGCCCGATGGGGCGAATATTACGAAAATTTTTAATATAATATAAAGAGGTATGCCCGCCGGAGACGACCAGCCCAACGGCGGGTAAACGCGGCTGCCTAAAATTTTTTGATTTCAGGTCGCTTAAAAAAGGTGCGTAAAGGTGGGCTTCGATGTGATTGATTTCAATTAAAGGAACGTTAAGCGCAAAACTTAAACTGCGGGCAAAACTTAATCCTACCAGTAACGATCCAATTAATCCCGGTGATTCTGTGACGGCGATGGCATCAATGTCACGCAACTTTACTTTTGCTTTTTGCAGGGCAGCTTCAACAATCGGCTGAATGCATTCAAGCTGGCGGCGGGAAGCAATTTCAGGGATAATGCCGCCGTATTTCGAGTGTTCTTTTAAACTCGAAGTAACAACATTGGAAAGAATGTATTTTCCATCGGCGACAACACTTGCTCCTGTTTCGTCACAGGAGGATTCGATTCCTAGTATCTTCATTGAAGCAGCCTTGTATTCAAGGCAAGAATTCGGCTAAACCCAAATTTTGCATTGGATATGAACTACCGTCAGTACCCCCAAAACAAAATGATGCATGCAAAAGTGATTTAAAGGGCGGCACCGGATGTTGCCGGCGCAGGCGCAACAGACTGTTGAGGCTGTTTTGGTTGCGCAGCATTTTTAAATACCCGAATCCCTTTAATGACATTAATGGCCGCACGCACCTGATTATCGTTTAATAATTTCTCCCGGTGGTCCTTCTGCTCATCAATTTTCTTTGTTTCTGTCGAAGCTTTTTCATCTTTTTCTTTGAGGTTATCAAAAACTTTTTCTACTTTCTTTGTGTCCTCTTCCTCCGTTTTTTCAGGTGGCGGGACATATTTGACTTCGATGTCCGGGGGAATGCCGATGCCATGAATGGATTTCCCCGAAGGCGTATAATATTTGCTGGTGGTGAGCCGTAAACCCGAACCATCCGGCAAAGGAATGACCGACTGCACGGATCCCTTTCCAAATGATTTGGTTCCTAAAATAATGGCCCGGCCGTTATCTTTAAGAGCGCCGGCCAAGATTTCGCTTCCCGACGCACTGCCCTCGTTAAGTAAAATGACCATGGGCCAAGTAATAACATGGCTTTTATTGGTTGAACGTGTTTCTGTATTTTGCGAAGCCCGTCGGCCTTTGGTGGTAACAATGAGCTTACCTTCTTCCAAGAATTCTTCGGTAATTTCAATAGCGACATTAAGCAGCCCACCGGGGTTGTTGCGCAGGTCGACAATAAGGCTGTCGGCGCCCTGTTGTTGTAATGCGTCAAGCCCTTTGCGGAATTCTTTGGCGGACTCTTCACGGAATTCCGTTAAACGGATATAACCGATTTTGTCTTCTAAAACTTGCGTGTCCTTTACGTCTTGAATATGAATAATCTCTCGAGCGAGGGTAAATTCCAGAATTTTGGCTTCTTCCTCCCGCAGGACAGTAATGTGGACTTCGGTCCCGGGGTCGCCGCGTAATTTCTTGACGGCATCATTTAAGGTAATATCTTTAGTAAGTTCTTTTTCGATTTTGACAATACGGTCGCCCGCTTTTAAACCCGCTTTCCACGCCGGGCTGTCTTCAATGGGCGTGATGATCGTAAGCAAACCGTCACGAATTGAAATTTCAATGCCTAACCCGCCAAATTTTCCCTGGGTCTCTGTTTTAAGGTCTTTGTATTCATCGGGGTCGAGAAATTGGCTGTGCGGATCGAGCGACGCCAGCATCCCTTTAAGCGAACCATAAATGAGATCTTTAGGCGGAATCTCATCGACATAATCGGCCTGGATAGTTGTTAAGGCATAGCTGAAAAGCTCAACCTGCGCGTACAGGTCATCTTTTGTCTGCCGGGTAACTTGAGATATAGCGAATGTGGATATTACCAAAAGCATGCACAGAGTTAAAGCGCCTACAAATATTTTCTTCATGATGAAAACCTCCTTTTGATTAAATCACCAAACTTTTTTGGATTTCCTTTTCCTTGCGACTTTTTCATCGCTTGACCGATGAGAAAGGCGGCAGCTTTATCTTTTCCTTGTTTGATTTGTTCAACGATTTCCGGATTGGCGGTAAAAACTTCATCAATAATTTTTTCCAGCGCGCCATCATCGGAAACTTGCGCGAGCCCTTTTTCGGCAATAACTTGATCGGGAGAATTCCCGCTCTCTACGACAAATTTAAAAGTATCTTTGGCTGTCAAGTGGCTTAAAACGCCTTCATCCACTTTTTTGATGATGGTAATAAGGTCTTCGGGTTTTAAGGCAAGCTCACTTGGCTTCACCTTGCGTTCGTTAAGTTCTTGAAGATACGGGCCGATCATCCAGTTGCAAATCTTTTTTGTTTCGGGATACAGTTTAGCACACTTTTCAAAAAAAGAGGCAATGTCTTGGTCCTGAATTAAAATGCGGGCATCATATTCGGCAATTTTATATTCCTTCATTAGCCGGTCAAGTTTGTCCGCCGGAAGTTCCGGCAACGAATGGCGGATTTCTTCAATGGCCTTTTTGTCGATGACCAGCGGGACTAAATCCGGTTCAGGAAAATAACGGTAATCATGAGCCTCTTCTTTGCTACGCATCGGCAAGGTTTGTTGCTTCTCATCGTTCCATAACCGTGTTTCTTGAATGATTGGCTCGCCATTTAAATACATTTGCTGGTGGCGGCGCTCTTCGAATTCAATGGCAGCCTTGACGGCTTTAAATGAGTTCAAATTCTTGATTTCCGCTTTCTTCCCGAATTCCTTTGCCCCTTTTTCCATAACAGAAACATTCGCGTCGCAACGCAAACTGCCTTTTTCCATATCACAATCGGAAACGTTGAGGTATTGCAGCGTTAATTTGAGCACGGTTAAATAATCATAGGCTTCTTGGGCGCTGCGCAGGTCAGGTTCGGAAACAATTTCAATAAGCGGGGCACCGGTGCGATTGTAGTCAACCAAACTATTGTTTGGTAATGCATCGTGGATAAGTTTGCCGGCGTCTTCTTCCAAATGGGCACGCTTGATATTTATTTTTTTTGTCTTTCCTTCTCCGGCGGGAATGAGCATGTAACCATTACTGGCGACGGGCAGGTCGTATTGTGAAATCTGATAGCCTTTGGGCAGGTCCGGGTAAAAATAATTTTTGCGGTCGAATTTAATATAAGGATTAATCGTGCAATTGAAGGCTAATCCGATTTTGATTGCGCTGTCAACGGCCTGTTTGTTGAGTACAGGAAGTGATCCCGGCATGCCTAAGCAAACCGGGCAGGTTAAAGTATTCGGTGTTCTACCAAATTCATTCGCACAGCCGCAGAAAATTTTTGTCTTCGTGTTGAGCTGCAAGTGGATTTCTAGTCCGATGACGGTTTCAAATTGTTGTATTGTTGATTGATTCATAAATGTTATTTATTGTAGGGGCACGGCATGCCGTGCCCCTACGGATTTATAATTTTACACGTTTCTTATGCCATTCGGTATTCTGCTCGTAGGTATACGCGATCCGTAAAAGCATCTCTTCATCAAACGGTTTGCCTAAAAGTTGTAAGCCGATCGGCAGGCCATCTTTGCCAAACCCGCACGGGACAGAAATTGCCGGAATGCCGGCTAAGTTTACCGAGATTGTAAAAATATCGGATAGGTACATCGATAACGGATCGTCAGACTTCTCTCCAATTTTAAAGGCGGTGGTCGGCGCCGTCGGTGTTAATATGGCATCAACTTTTTTAAAGGCATCTTCAAAATCATTTTTTATGAGCGTGCGCACGCGTAAACCGCGCAGGTAATAAGCATCATAATAGCCGGCGGACAAGCAATATGTTCCGAGCATAATACGCCGCTTGGCTTCAGCGCCAAAACCTTGCTCACGAGTTTCTTCAAACATATCGACAATAGGATTTTTGCGCTGCTTTTGTGGAGTGGCGCGCAGGCCGTAACGCACGCCGTCAAAGCGGGCCAAGTTTGAGCTTGCTTCTGAAGTCGCCACGATGTAATAAACCGCGACGGCATATTCCGTATGCGGTAATGAAATCTCAACAAATTCCGCGCCGCGTTTTTTCAGGACACTAATGGATTCATCGATGGCTGCTTTAACATCTTTTTGCAATCCTTCGATAAAATATTCTTTGGGTAAGCCGATTTTTAAACCCTTAACATCATTGACGAGCGCTTTGGTGTAATCCGGAACGGTGGTATTAACACAGGTCGAATCATATGGATCGTATCCGGAAATGATGTTCATGAGCATCGCGCAATCCGTAACATCTTTGGTGAGCGGGCCAATTTGATCCAAACTCGAGGCAAACGCAATTAAGCCGTAACGCGAAACACGGCCGTACGTCGGCTTTAACCCGACGATACCGCATAATGCGGCCGGCTGGCGGATCGAGCCTCCGGTGTCGGAACCAATCGCCCAGATAGCTTCATTGGCGGCGACGGCAGCAGCAGAACCGCCGCTTGAACCACCGGGCACACAATCTAAATTCCACGGGTTATGCGACGGGCCGTAGCAGGAATTTTCTGTTGATGAACCGAACGCAAATTCATCCATGTTAGCGCTGCCGATAATAATTCCACCGGAATCTTTGATCTTGCCGACAACAGTGGCGTCGTACGGCGCGAAATACCCTTTGAGGATTTTCGATGAGCACGTCGTTTCCTCATCGAGGATGCACATGTTATCTTTAATGGCAATGGGGATGGGAAATTTTTTATCTTCGGTAATGCAGTTGAGCACCTCATCCTTGTCATTGACTCGCACGTAAGCCTTGACTTTATCTTCAACTTTCTGGATTTGGCCGTAAACAGCTGAATAAACCTCTTTCGCGGAAGTTTTCTTGGCTTTAATTTGATCTAAAATTTCGTGGGCAGTTAACTCGTTTAAGTTCATTCAATGACCTTCGGGACTTTAAAGGAATTAAGATGTTGTTCGGGGGCATTTTTAAGCGCCTTTTTTTGGTCTAACGATGGCCGCGGCGTGTCTTCTCGGTAAACATTTTGTAACGGCAAAACGTGGCTGGTGGGCTCAATGCCGGAGACGTTGACCTTCTCTAATTTGGAAACGTATTGCAGGATACCTTCGAGGTTTTTTGTCAGCTTTTCAGCTTCATCTTCAGGCAAATGAATGCGTGATAAACTGGCAACATATTTGACGTCGGCTTTGGAAATCATGGTTCGCTTAACGAATTCTAATTGGTAACAAGAGACACGTAACATGCGACATGTCACGTGTCAGAGTTTTTAAGAATGATTATGTTAACACTATTGCAAAAAAGGGTCAACTGGGTTTTTGCTGTTTTAAATGTAGACAAGTCAAATCGGATATGTTACTTTGACGACAATGCCGGTTTCACTAGAAAAAGCTGGTGGTTTGATGCAAGCGGTCAGTCAGAACCTTGCCAAGGTCATTTACGGCAAGAAGGACAAGCTCGACTTGGTGGTTCTGGCGTTAACCGCCGGCGGTCATGTCCTCATCGATGATATCCCGGGGGTCGGTAAAACCACGCTGGCCCGCGCGTTAGCCAAATCCGTTAAAGGAAAATTTTCCCGCATTCAATTTACGCCCGACCTTCTTCCCAGCGACATAACCGGTATCAGTATTTTTAATCAGAAAGAAGGCTTTTTTCATTTTAACGCCGGCCCATTGTTTGCCAACATTGTCCTCGCCGACGAAATTAACCGTGCTTCACCGCGCACGCAATCGGCGCTCTTGGAAGGGATGAGCGAAGAGCAAGTCACTGTTGACGGTGTCAGCCACAAACTCCCTTCTCCTTTTATGGTTTTGGCGACGCAAAATCCGATTGAATATCACGGGACCTATCCTTTGCCCGAAGCCCAGCTGGATAGATTTATGTTACAGATCGACTTGGGTTATCTTTCTCAGGATGAGGAAAAAGAACTTATTCTCAACAGAAAGCACGAAGATCCCGTTGAATCCATCGATGCCGTGATTACACTTGAGGAACTGCAACATTTAAGAGAATTTGTCGATACCGTTAAAATGGAAGGATCAATCAGCGAATATCTTTTGAATATTGTACTGGCGACGCGGTCGCACTCGCAAGTGCGTTTAGGTGTCTCGACGCGCGGTTCGCTTTTGTTTGCGCGCGTTGTTCGTGCCCGGGCCATGCTTGAAGGCCGTGATTACGTGATTCCCGAGGACGTCAAAGAATTGGCGGCCTTTGTTTTGGCGCACCGCTTGTTGTTAAATTCCAAAGCCCAGCACGGAGGTGTCGCCGCCAGAGATATCATCACCCAAATAGTTTCTTCTCTTAAAGTCCCAACCTAATGGCTAGGCTCCACTGGTCTTTTTTCATGCCCGCCCAAGACCACCGCTTTATCAAGTGGATGTTTGTGTATTTTCAGGCCAGGCTCACCCAAGCGGGAAAAATTATTTTTGGCGTCATTTTTATCGGCGCCGCGATGGCCGCACCGGGGACGTACATTTCTGCCTATCGCTTACCTTGTTTTTGTTTGGCCTTTTTGCTAACCGCTTTTATTTTTTCGCTTTTTTTTCGGCCGCAGGTCACGGCCCTTCGGCAAATTTCTTCATTCCCTACCGCCGGCGAAGATTGGATTTATCAGGTGGTGGTAAAAAATGTGGGCAAACACCCTTTGCGCAATGCCTGTGTCTTTGAAGGCCTCCTGCCGTTTGGTCTCTACACTTATTCCTACCACGCAAAAAGTAAAATTTTTATCGAGTACCTCGAACCGGGGGATGAAACTACTGTGCAGTTGGTGATGCGGTGCCCTCAACGGGGGATTTACGAACTTCCGAAGCTTCTCGTGGGTAGCAGTTTTCCTAGCGGCTTAATGCGTAAAGTTGTTAAAGCAGGGTCGCCGCAAAGGCTGGTTGTGTATCCAAAGTTTGTCCGGCAAACGGAGTTTGAAGTTCCGGTCAGCCGCACGTATCAGCCCGGCGGGGTGACCGAAAGTTCCCGCATCGGTGAGTCAAATGAATTTCTAAGTACGCGGGAGTTTCGCCAGGGCGACCGCTGGCGTGACATTCATTGGGCGTCGTCGGCGCGTACGGGAAAATTAATCATCAAAGAATACGTTGAAGAATATTTTGCGCGCATTGGCCTAGTCATTGACACCCGCTCGCCTTTTTGGCACAGGCCGCACAGTTTTGAGAAATGCGTTTCGCTCGCGGCCGGAATTGGCCAGCAGTTAATCCGCAAAGAAGTCATTGTTGACATCCTGGTGATGGAAGAAAAATTTCGCCAGTTCAGCGCTGGACGCTCACTGGCGTACCGTGACCAGATGCTTGAATTTCTCGCGGGTTTGGAGGAACGTGAAGAACTTGATTTTAAACTTTTGGAGGCGCCGGTTCTTTCTTGCGTGAATCTGTTTTCGTGCGTGATCATTCTTTTGACAACGTGGGACAAGTCGCGCGCTCAATTTGTCGAACGTTTGAAAGAAGCGAACGTTAAATTGCGCGTGGTGCTGGTGAGCGCGAAGCCGCCGGCGGTAAAGCTTCCGGAGGAAGTTATTGTTGTTTCTCTCCAAAATTACACGGAACTCATTCAGTGAAAAACGACGAAGCAAAACTTTTTGTCACGTTAACAATGGCTTTAGTAATTTACGCCCTTTGCCAGCAGGACGTGATTCTGGCCGTGGGGGCATTTGGAATTTTGTTTGTTCCATTTATTTTGCGAATGCTTGGCCCTAGCAACGAATTAAAGTGGCTTGAAATGCCCTGGCTTTTGGCCATTTTTTGGGCGGCCCTCGCCGGTTGGATTTGGCGTGCTTTGGTCCCTGCGTCTTCCTCCACGGTTTCTTTTCTGCCTCGGACAACCGGAATTTTGCAAGCCGGCGTCATCATTTTCACGTTATTGGTGTGGCTACGCCCGTATTTTCGTGACCGCGTTTACTTTTTGCGTTTACTGTCGTGGTCCATTGTGGCGTTGTCGATTAATATTCCTTTTTCCGGCCCGGTTACGGTTATCTTTTGGATTTTTTGCGCCGTCAGCACACTTTTTATTTTAATGGAAGCCCTAAAAACCTCACCGCAGGAGAAACAATCACAAAAATACAAACGCGGTTTTTCATTTTACGGCATTGTCTTTTTATTTTTGGTGGTTATTTACGGAAATTGCCGGGCGGTCATCTGGACGATTGAAGTGGCTGACCAAACGTTCCTGCATTTGGTGGATGATTATTCTTTGGCGTTAACCCCTTCGCATTTTTTGAACATGAAACCGTTCTTGCAGCTTGACGGACCCGGCATCAGCGGCCGGGACATCCGGCCGGTTTTGGAAATTGACAGCGGCAACAATGAAGCTATTTACTTAATTACGCAGGTTTTCGAAGGATACGAAAACGGTATTTGGAAAGTAGCGACGGATCCGGGAAAACATCCTCTTTCGAAAAACAGTGCACCGGATGCCGTAAAAGTAGAACTAAAAATGTTCGACCAGTTTACGGATATCATCCCGGCGCCCAAAGGCGTGGTGGCTGCTAACGGCAAAGGCGAATTCTTGCAAGATAAAAACGGCATTGTTTACAATACAGTTACTGCAAAGGCGCGCAAAGTATGGTTGAATCTTACGCCAGGAGCCTCTGCCGGCGACACCCAAAGCTCTTTCAGTAATAATTTACTTGAAGTCTCACCGCCGCTTAAGCAATTTCTCACCGACTATTTTTTAAAGAATTTAGGCCCTTCAACCAGTGATCAGGACACGGCAGAGAAAATTGAAGATTTCTTTAAAAGTAATTTTCGTTACAATCTTGACGTGACTTTCCGGGCGGATGACCGGGGCCTGATCAAAATGTTAAAAGAAAGAAAATCCGCCTATTGCTCTTACTTTGCCTCGGCCATGGCCTTGATGCTGCGGGCCCAGGGAATCCCGGCACGCATGGTTACCGGTTTTTTAGCGACGGAAACCATCGGCCAGGGAAAAGATAAGTTTTTAGTGCGGGTACGCGATGCGCACGCCTGGGTCGAAGCCTTGCTGCCATCTGGTAACGGTAACACACGGCAATGGGTCAGATTTGATCCAACACCCGGTGTCCTGCAGTCGGCCTCTTCACAGGCAAAAAAAATCTTTATTTATTTGGCCGACCTAATCTGGCGCTGGAAAAGCGAATGGCAGGTTGAATTGTCGGCTGTCGAATGGAAAAAAGTCCGCCAGCAGTCACTTGTTGTTCTTTTCATTTTGGGCGGAATTATTTATCTGAGAAAATTTTGGCTAAAACGAATCCCAAAGAAACGGAAGTTTGTTTCGGGCGCTTTAACTGGAAATGCCGATAAGCATCTGCAAGATATTTATAAGCAATTTGCCCTTCTTCTACAATCGAGGCTTGGTTGCCAAAAAGAAATTTCAGAAACACACACTGAGCTTTTAGAACGGCTTAAACAGAAACATCAACTAACACCAGACCAATCTGTAAAAATGAGCCGTTTTCTTTCTCGGTATGAAGCAGCACGTTTTGGTTCTAAAAATTGCGCAGATTTGGAAAGTTTATTAAATAATGTCGGACAAGGGCTGCTAAAAGACAAAGCATAGTCCGATTTTACTTAAGACGACAGCTTTGTTTTAATATCTTCCGGAATTGGGGCGGGCTTAAAAGTATGATCGAGGCTGACTAAACTGACTTCGGCTTCGGTTAAGACCGTATTTGTTTTAGCGTTGGTGATGGTTTGCTCAAAAATAATTTGTGCAGCGGTAATGTTTTTCAGGCGGGCATCGCAGATGAGCGTATCGCCGTAACGGGCCGGCGCTTTATAATCAATCACGCAGCGCCTTACGGCGTAAAGAAAGTTACGTTCCCGCAGGCCAAGGACCGTCAGCCCCTTGCTTTCCAGGAATTCCGTCCGTGCCTCTTCGAGGTATTTGAGGTAATTGGCGTAATACACAACTCCCCCGCTATCGGTGTCATGGTAATAGATTCTTTTAGTAATGCTCATTTTGCCCTTTCGCTTTTGCCCCTTTCTTTTTATAGCACCTTTTAAACCTTAAGGAAGTATTTTTTAAAAAATTCATAAGTGTTGTTGCGCGCGGTATTAATTTGTATTAAAT
>CAZVZR010000079.1:0-10211 GCA_964630825.1 uncultured Planctomycetales bacterium
ATGAGTCAGGCAATGGCGCCGCCGGGGCGGTGTATATGTATGAAGCGTGCCCGGGACAATGTCAAACGAATGCGGATTGCGATGATAAATTATATTGTAACGGTGCGGAAACATGCGTGAATAATTACTGTGTTGCGGGAACACCCCCGAATGTAAATGATAATATTGCCTGTACGAGTGACTGGTGCCGAGAATCTGATCATACAATTCAGCATACCCCTATCAATGCATGGTGCAGTGATGGATTATATTGTGACGGGACCGAAACTTGCAATGCGACGTTAGGCTGCCAAGCGGGAACGGCACCATGTAATCCCACAACACAGTCTTGTAATGAATCAACAGACATGTGCGAAGACGTAGTTAGCATTTTTATTGAGGCGGAAAATGCTGACAACGCCGCCTATCTTGCTCCTGTTGCGATTAGACAAAGCATTGCGGCAACCAATGGAAAGTTTATTATTTCACCTCAAAGCACGAGGATGGTTAATGGTATTTCAGGGACTATCTGTAGCGGAACGGACTGCCCGGATGACGATGCTCAGTGCGAGATCAATGATTTTTCAGGGACTGGTTCATGTCCAACGGTTGCCGAATATACATTTAATTTGCCGTATGCGAGCACTTATGACATGTATGTTCGCATGTTTACCGGAAACGCTGGGCGCGATTCCTTCTATTATAAGATCGATGATGGCCCGACGTATTTTATGCAAGATCCAGCAAATTGTGTACATTATAATGAAGCAACAGGGCTTGTTGATCCAGCCGGGAATCGCTGCGGTTGGCCAGCGGCTAACAAACATTATGATTATCTTAAAATGACCCAAGGTGGTACCGCCTTCACACCTATTAATTTTAACTTGTCAGCTGGGGCCCATAAATTAAAGATCGCCACCAGAAGGTCAGGGACCAGGATCGATCAGTTCTTGATTACCAACTCAAAAGCTCCTAAACCTTACGATATTAACACAGTCGCTAATAACGGCATTTGTGAAGGATCAGAAAATTGGACGAACAGCTCAGATTGCGGTCCAGGGCCGACGGATAATACCATTCCCACTATGCCGGCTAATTTTCCAGTCCCGACATTAACTTCAAGCGCTTCAAATTATACACAATATCAATTAACTTGGGATGCACCTTCTATGGATAACGGCGCTGAGGTGCCAACATATTTCGTATCCATGGGTGGTGAAAATGGTCTAGGCGCCATTCCGGAGCATTGGGTGTGGCAATATATGGTTTCGCAGTCTTCTACTTTAGGTAAATCATATACGCTAAAAGTACCTTGCCAGGTCATGGGCGCATCAGGGATGGAACCATTGGTTCCTAATAGTGTGTCTGCCCTACCGCCTCAAGACGGTTTTGTTTGCGTCCGTGGGATCGATGCTGCTGGCAATGAAAGTGAAAATCGTTGCAATGCATGGGCTATCCCTACGTGCGGTGCTGGTGCGGATGTGACCCTGTTTTCAAAAATTTCTGCAGCAGCTGATGACGCCGAAGAAAAAGTTACAGATGGAACAATGACAGTGACTGATGCTACGTTAGATGTTGGAGAATATTTAGGGAGCTTCGGTACCACATCCGATGATTACAAAAATTTAGTGGGGTTAAAATTTTCTGTCGCTGGGATACCGCAAGGTGCACGAATAGTAGAGGCGCATATCCAATTTCACGCCATGAGTTATTCAGACTTGCCGACTTCGGTAAACATATTTGGGGAGTTAAACCCTTCAGCACCAAGCTTTACTTCTTCCAACTTCAACATATCATCGCGAACTAGGACAACAGTCCCTGGTATTAGTTGGTCGCCAACAAGCTTTATTGCACATGGTGACATGTTAGCTGCAGAGCGTACACCGGATATCTCGAGCGTAGTGCAGCAAATTGTGAACCTTTCGACCTGGTCAGCCTCGGGAAGCCAATTGGCGATTATGCTTGAAAATACTACGACTTCCGGGACACGATCCGCTAAATCTTCGGAAGTTTCTCCTGAATATAATCCCGTATTATATATTAAATACCAGGATACAACTAACGCAACGCCTGTTTGTGGTAACGGAAAAGTGGAAGGGACCGAACAATGCGACGGAGGAAATTTAAATGCATCCACGTGTTCAGAATTTGGGTATGACACAGGTACGTTGACATGTAATTCTAACTGCACATTTAATACTTCCGCTTGCTCTAATTATTCAGCAAGTTGTCTCAATGAAACATTAATGCTGAGTTATAGTCTTGATAGATCCAATGCTGAAATTTTAGGTACGAACAGTGTGTCTAATCGTAGTAACACGTACATATATATCTTTTACAGTATCTGTGCAGATCATCATGTCTATTCAGTTTCTTTTTATTTAGATGATCCGACAATGGCAAACCCACCAAAGACCGTTGAGCAAGTAGCGCCCTTAGATTTTGTCGGCACTAATAATGATGGCTCTGCAAAACCATTCGATGCGTCTCAGCTTACTACTGGGACACATAACATTACCTTACGGGTAGTTCATACCGACGGCACCACAAGTACAGTAAGCAAAAATTTTACAGTTACACATTAATAAAAAACATACGACGTAAAAATTAAAAGCGACAATCACCTGAATTGTCGCTTTTTTTATAAAAATTTCATCACATGAATGCTTGACAAATAAATCAAATTGAGTATGATAAGGACATCTTTAAAAAATAAATTAATTGTAAATAAAATTTTTCCTTAAATATAAAGTGGTATGAATCAAAAAGCCTTCCTCGCCGAATTTATCGGGACATTTACCTTAATATTTGTTGGAGCCGGCTCCATCATTGCTGATTATGTCAGTGGCGGTAAAAGTGGCTTAACCGGTATCGCCCTCTCGCATGGTTTAGCCATTGCCACAATGGTTAGCGCAACTGCTGCAATCAGTGGAGGGCACCTCAATCCTGCGGTAACCATCGGTTTACTCTGCACAAAAAAAATCAATGCCTCAAACGCTTTAGGTTATATCATTGCTCAATGTTTAGGGGCAACTGTTGCCGCGTATCTTCTCTTAATATGTATGCCGCACGATGCAGTATCAGCTGTCAACCTTGGAACTCCTTCTTTAGGAGTTAATGTAACAACCGGCATGGGGCTTTTGATGGAAATCATCACTACATTTTTCCTTATGTTTGTCGTTTACGGAACTGCCGTTGATAAACGTGCGCCAAAATTGGCTGGATTATTCATCGGGTTTACGGTGGCGTTAGATGTTTTTGTTGCCGGACCAATTACCGGCGCCGCGATGAATCCGGCGCGTTACGTTGGGCCGGCTTTAATTAGCGGAAATTTAAGTATGCTTTGGCTTTATTGGCTCGGGCCTGTTTCCGGAGCCATACTTGCGGCATTTTGCTACAACAAAATTCTTGAATAATTGAAGGAGGTTTCTATGCCTAAAACTGCTAGTCCTGTTAATGTTACTATGAAAGGAAACCCGGTTACACTTTTGGGCAATGATGTTGAAATTGGCCAAAGCGCACCGGATTGCACTCTTGTCGCCAATAATTTATCAGAATTTAAGCTATCCTCATTAAAGGGGAAGACAGTTATTCTTTGTTCTGTTCCATCGCTGGACACACCAATATGCGACATGGAATCAAAAAGATTTAATCAGGAAGCGATTAACCTTGGCGATGATGTGGCAGTTGTGGTCATTAGTGTTGATTTACCCTTTGCCCAAAAGCGTTGGTGCGGGGCGACGGGATCAAGCAAGATCATTACGGTGTCTGACCATCGCGAAACTGCTTTCGGACAAGCCTATGGTGTTTTAGTTAAAGGGCCACGCTTGTTAGCCCGTGCTATTTTTGTTGTTGATGCAAGCGGAAAACTTCAGTACAAACAAATTGTCCCGGAAATTACTACTGAACCGAATTACAACGAAGTGCTTGAAGCTGTAAAAAAAATAAAATCAAAGAAGCCGTCTAAGTAATTTTAATAACGGAGGTAATATTATGGCCTTTACTGTACCTAATCTCGATTATCCTTTTGAAGCATTGGAACCGCACATCGATGCGCAGACCATGCAAATTCACCATGACAAGCATCATGCCGCTTATGTCAATAAATTAAATGAAGCAATTGCTGGCACGCCATGGGAATCAAAGAAGATCGAAGAAATCATTGCCAACATTTCTCAAATTCCTGAAAATAAACGTGGTGCCGTACGCAATAACGGCGGCGGGCATTACAACCACACATTTTTCTGGAAAATCATCGGCCCTAATGCTGGCGGCAAACCGTCCGGCGATTTACTCAAAGCCATTGACAGCGATTTGGGTGGCTTTGATAAATTCAAAGAAACATTCGCCAACGCAGGGGTTACTCGATTTGGAAGCGGCTGGGCATGGTTAATCGTCAACAATGGCAAACTTTCTGTTTGTTCAACGCCCAATCAAGATAATCCATTAATGGACGTTGCTGAAATTAAAGGAAGCCCCATTTTAGGGATAGATGTTTGGGAACACGCGTATTATTTAAAATATCAAAATCGCCGCCCGGATTATATCGCGGCATTTTGGAATGTTGTGAATTGGAAAGAAGTTGAAAATAAATTTAACGCAACACGAAAGATGGCAAAAGTTTAACCTACCGATTAAGTATGGCCTGCTTGCTGATTGCCACGAATCAACGAGCAGAAAAAACAAATTATCAGAAACCAATAAAAAACAAGATTTTAAATAAAAAAACGAAAATACCTTGACTCCGCTATTTACTTTTTCTACTATATGTGGTGTAGGACAAATAAAAATTCTCAATATGTGGTATATTAAATCCTAATCGCTCTAAAAGGAGGTTTTGCTGATGTCCCCTGAAATTTCATCTCTCGCTAACGTAAAAATTCAAAAACGCAATGGACAAATCGTTACGTTTAACGAGATGCGTATTAAAAAAGCCATCGGCAATGCTTTTAAAGAATTTAATAATTTTCCGCGTGAAGTTGACCTGCCCATTGAAACCGCCCACGATGTTGAAAGAGTTTATCAAGGCGTGTTGTCGGTTTTAAACGAACGCGTTGCTCAAAAAGATCGGATGACCGTTGAAGAAATTCAAGATGAAGTTATCCGCCAGCTTTATGAAAATGGATTTAAAGATATTGGGCAACGGTACGCCAATTACCGCAAGCAACATGCCAACCGCCGTGCCTTATTTGAACTGTTTTCAATCACTAAACGAGATGGAAAGGTCGTTTCCTTTAAGCCAGAAAAAATAACCTATGCAGTTGCCAAGGCGTTCCGCGCCAGCAATAGCGGGATTCTTACCGAACAACTTTTGGAAGCTGCCAAAGAAGTTACTGGCAATGTTGTGCAAGAAATTCGTACGCTTTGGCCGGAAGGGAAATGCATTGATATTGAAGAAATCCAGGATTTAGTTGAGAAAAATTTGATGAAATGCGGCCATCATGAAGTGGCCCGTCGTTACATTATTTATCGCGAGGAACGTACCAAATTCAGACGAACCCAAGAGATTCAAGGAATCCCGGTTGATGAATCGTACGACCGAGTCAAAAATATTAGGATTAAAATGGTTTCAGGTGAAACCAAACCGATTAATATCGAAGAAATCCGTTTCCAAATTAATGCTTGCTGCCAGGGCTTGCAAAATATTCCCAGTGAAGCAATATTTAAGGAAGCAATTAAAAATTATTTTGACGGGATGACAGAGGAGCAGCTTACCACTGCCAATATTATGGCGGCCAGGTCTTTCCTGGAAAAAGAACCGGACTACAGTTATGCGGCGGCGCGCCTTTTACTATTGAAGGAATACCAGGAGGCGCTTGGGTATCCAGCTACATTTGAGAGTATGCGCACGGAATACCCAGCTTATTTTGAAAACTATATTCACAAAGCAGTTGATTATGAATTGCTAAGCCCTGACTTGTTGCAATTTGATTTAAAAATGTTGGGGCATTCGCTACAACCGAAGCGCGACTTCCTTTTTAAATATCTAGGTTTGCAAACGTTGTATGATCGTTATTTTATTCACTGGGATAAACGCCGATTGGAATTGCCGCAAATTTTCTGGATGCGCGTGGCCATGGGCCTAGCAAAAAAGGAAGGTCAGCAAAAAAATTTACGTGCCATTGAATTTTATAACATTTTATCAACATTTCGTTTTGTTTCCTCAACACCAACATTATTTAATGCGGGGACACTTCATCCGCAACTGTCTTCGTGTTACCTTACAACCGTTGAAGATGATTTGCTCCATATTTTTAAATGTATTCAAGATGACGCTATGCTTTCTAAATGGAGCGGCGGGTTGGGCAACGATTGGACCAATGTTCGTTCCATGGGCGCGCGGATCAAAGGCACCAATGGCAAAAGCCAAGGTGTCATTCCTTTCTTAAAAGTTGCCAATGATACTGCGGTTGCGGTCAACCAAGGGGGAAAAAGAAAAGGGGCAATGTGTGCTTATTTGGAAGTTTGGCACATGGACATTGAAGATTTTCTGGAGTTGCAGAAAAATACCGGTGATGAGCGTCGGCGTACACCGGATATGCATACTGCCAACTGGATCCCTGATTTATTTATGAAGAGGGTAAAAGAAAATGGCCCGTGGACGCTTTTTAGCCCCAATGACGTACCAGCACTGCATCATATTTACGGCCAAGAATTTGAACGGCGGTATCAGGAATATGAGCAAATGGCACACGAAGGGCGGATTAAATTTTCTAAAACAGTACCGGCACTTGAATTATGGCGAAAAATGCTTAATATGCTTTTTGAAACCGGCCATCCGTGGATAACATGGAAGGATCCTTCAAATGTCCGCTCACCTCAGGACCATGTCGGCTGTGTTCACAGTTCCAACTTATGCACCGAAATTCTTTTAAATACGTCAAAAGATGAAACAGCGGTCTGTAATTTGGGCTCGGTTAACCTGGCAAACCACACAACAACTCAAGGCATAGACCACAAAAAACTGGAAGAAACCGTCACAACTGCGATTCGAATGCTTGATAATGTTATCGACATTAATTATTATCCAACAATGGAAGCAGAAAATTCTAATAAACGCCACCGCCCAATCGGATTAGGCATCATGGCATTTCAAGATGCGTTATTTATCCGCAATTTCAGCTATGCTTCAAACGAGGCAGTGGAATTCGCCGATGAAAGCATGGAAGCCATATCATATTACGCGATATCGGCTTCGATCGGATTAGCAAAAGAACGCGGAACGTATTCAACGTTTCGCGGTTCAAAGTGGGACAGGGGGTTCTTGCCCATTGATACCATTGAGCTTTTGGAAAAAGAACGCGGCGGGCATCTTGATGTTGACCGCAGTGTTCGCATGAACTGGGCGCCTGTCCGAGATAAATTAAAAAAATTTGGTATGCGTAATAGCCTGGTTATGGCCATTGCGCCGACGGCAACTATTGCCAATATTGCCGGTGTCACGGCATCCATTGAGCCTTCCTATAAAAATATTTTTGTCAAAAGCAACCTTTCCGGAGAATTTACAGTGGTCAATGAATATCTTGTCCACGATTTAAAAGCTCTAGGCTTGTGGGACAAAGAAATGATTGACGATTTAAAATATTTTGATGGCAGTATCCAAGAAATTGACCGGATCCCGGAAGAACTCAAACGCAAATACGCCACGGCCTTTGAAATTGAATATGAGTGGCTCATTGAAGCAGCCAGCCGACGGCAAAAATGGATTGACATGGGTCAATCCTTAAATCTTTATCAAGCTAAACCCAGCGGAAAAAAAGTAAGCGACATGTATTTGCTTGCATGGGAAAAAGGGCTAAAGACAACTTATTACCTTCGTTCCATGGGTGCAACACGAATTGAAAAAAGCACGCTTGATGTCACAAAATATGGTAATATTATTGGGCAGAGAGAGCGCGATGAATCGGGGCATGTCACAACGACAAAACCGGCAGCATCAACCGAAGACTGCGAAGCCTGTCAATAAGTAAGCTAAAGGACCACTAATGAAAACTGCCTGCTTTAACAAAACCAAAGAACGCATCACCCTCGAAAACAAAAGAATTATCAATAATGACAAAACCGTCGATTGTAATCAGCTAGTGCCGATTAAGTATAAATGGGCATGGAGTTACTACCTTGATGCCTGCGCCAATCATTGGATGCCTTCGGAAGTTTCCATGCAACGGGACGTCGAGCAATGGAAAGATCCCAACGCATTTACCGCTGATGAACGCCATGTCATTCGGCGTACCTTTGGATTCTTTGCTACAGCCGAAACATTAGTGGGAAACAATCTTGTCCTTGCCGTTTACCGTTATGTTGATAATCCGGAAGCCCGCCAATATTTATTGCGCCAATCCTTTGAGGAAGCAATTCATGTTCACGCGTTTCAATACATTGTGCAGTCACTGGCATTTGATGAAGGAGAAATGTTTAACATGTACCGCGAAGTGGAAGCGATTTATAACAAAGATGAATACGCGATGAGCTGCACGGATGGCATTATGAATGCAAGCCTCAATTTAAGGAAGAAAGAGGACCTTCAGGAATTTGTAAAAAACCTCATCGGTTTTTACGTGATCACAGAAGGGATATTTTTCTACAACGGATTTGTCACCATGCTTTCCTTCGGCCGGCAAAACCGCCTCCCCGGGACTTGCGAACAGATTCAGTACATCCTGCGTGATGAGAGCGTGCACATGAACTTTGGGATTGATTTAATCAACACGATTATTGATGAAAACCCCTCTGTCTGGGATGAGCCGTTTAAAGAGAGAATCATTACTTTTATCAAAACAGCCGTTAGCCTTGAGCATAAATACGCTGAAGAATGTTTGCCGAACGGAATTTTAGGCTTAAACACAACGCTTCTTAAGGAATATGTTCAATATATTGCCGACCGGCGTTTTGAACGCCTTCGCCTACCTAAGCAGTACGGCTCAAGCAACCCCTTCCCGTGGATGAGCGAAATCATCGACTTAAAAAAAGAAAAGAACTTCTTCGAAACCCGTGTTACTGAATATCAGACCGGGGGAGCGCTGGAGTGGTAATTAAAAAATAGTTCTGCGTTAGCCCGTCACACGAAACACCACAATTGAATTACAGACAATCTGTGTTATAATTTTAGCGGGAGATTAAATTATGCCGTGTTCCGACAGCTCATCAAGTATTTCACTTAAATTAACCCCAGACGAAAAATTTATTTCGTTTGAATATGCCAAGATTACCTGCGGGCAGGAAATCTCGGCGGACACGGGGTTAAATAAATACTTAAAAAAGAAGGACCTCACCGAAATCCTTCAAATACCATTCCAAACCATTCAAGATGATTTAATGCCAAGTAATGAAGAAGCCCAGTTTGTTCTCTACTCAGAATGGGATGCTTTACGCTCCGCAATCGGCCAATTCCTCGGAATCAATGATCCCAATATTGATGTTGACCGCTGCCAGATCACGTCGATTGATTATACAGAAAGAGGGATTGAAATTGCAGAAGTTATCCTACCGCCCAAAGAGTTGCCGAAAATCCTGCCATGCAGCCTTGCTAAACAAAATCAAAACCAAAATTAAGTAACACTTTTCCCTTTGGCCATTACCAGCTTACCGGAACGCACCATTTCAGTAATGCCAAATTCTTTTAACTGGTCTTCAAGACTGTCGAGCTGTTCGGTTGTGCCATATTGCCCAAGAATCATAATGTCTTCGGATTCTTCAATGATATGAGCATGGCCTTTGATTGTTTGCACAATCGAATCGCGTTTTGCGGCAGGACATTTGACTTTAAGAAGAGCGTATTCACGGTCAACGGAATCTTTCCCGGTATGTTCATCGGCGTTAATAACATCGATGAGTTTTCCAGTCTGCTTAATAATTTGATCAAGCGTTCCCGGATCGCCTTGCGCGGTAATCGTCATCCGTGAAAATTTTGGATTAACGGAAGAAGAGACAACCAGAGAATCAATATTAAAACCCCGTCGGGCAAAAACTTGCGCGCAACGCACCAAAACGCCGGGTTTGTTAACAACCAAAAGGCTTATGGTGTGCACGTCGGGCTTCTTTTTTGTGTTTTCTGCGTTCATTTTATGTGCTTCCTGTAGGTTTTTCCAATTTAGTTGAAGCCGTAGGTTTCTCAATAATCATTTCATAAGCGGATTTTCCGGCTGGAATCATCGGGAACACGTTGTCCTCTTTAATAACTTCGCAATGAACGACCACCGGACCTTTGTACGCCAAAGCTTGTTTTGCTTTTG
>CAZVZR010000080.1:0-9912 GCA_964630825.1 uncultured Planctomycetales bacterium
AATGGCTAAAGTTTTAATTGGGTAAAATACTAACCGATATTATATAAGTTGTCAATTCAAAAAACCTAATTCGCAACAGGAAATATTATTCCCCTTTTATGTTCAGTAATTGCGAAATGGCTTTCTTCTGCTGTGCGGTAACCGGGCCGACAATCGCAAGGTTAAAACGCTTGGGGTTGAGGATTTCCCGCGCCACGCGCGTAATATCCTGCTTTTTAATCTTACGAAAGGATGCAATGACGCTTTTAAGCGTCCGCATCCTGTTTTTGGTGATAACGCCGTCACCCAGCCACAACATATGTTCCATGGTATCTTCCAGCTCGACATTCAGCTGCCCGAGCAAATACTCTTTTGCCCGGGTAAATTCATCCTGTGTCACCCCTTTTTGCCGAACCTTGTTTAATTCCTGTGCAATAACTTTAATGGCCTCAACAATTTTCTTATTATCAACCCCGGCACGGACAAGAAACATCCCCGTATCGTAATATGTCTTTGTGCTGCTGCCGATGGAATACGCCAGCCCACGCTTCTCGCGCACCTCATTAAACAGGCGGCTGGACATATTGCCACCCAAGATAATACTCAAAAGGCCAAGCACATACCGATCATCATTTTGTTGGTCATATCCCAGCATCCCTAACGCCAAATGCATCTGCTCAATATCCCGATGGTGAAAATGCCCCTTAGCATGCATCTGCCCGTGGGGGGCTTTTTCAAAACGCGGGATATCTTGTTTAGTCAAAGACGCGGCCAACTTGTCTTTAACCATCTTAACGATATCTTTGTGTTTAAGTTCACCACAAGCGACGATGACAATGTTGCGGGGTGAATAATATGTTTGGTGAAATTTTCTCAAATTTACGTTTGTCATCGACGAAACCGATTCTACCGTACCGACTATGCCTTTGCCTAACGGGTGATTGGGCCACACCAGCCGCTCTAAAAGCTCCATCACATAATACTGCGGCAGGTCGTGATACATTTTGAGCTCTTCAAGAATAACCGTTCTTTCCTTAAGAACATCTTCTTCATTAATTTTGGGATAAAAAACCATATCGGCCAAGACATCGAAAGTTTTTGGTAAATGCCGGGAAGGGATTTTAGCGTAATAACAGGTGGCTTCTTCAGCAGTAAAAGCATTTAAAGCGCCGCCGACGCCTTCTATCTTTTGCTTAATTTCTTCACAGCCGTATTTACGGCTTCCTTTAAAAGAAATATGCTCCAGAAAATGGGCCGCGCCTTTGATGCGGTCGTCCTCATAGCGCCCGCCGGCAGCAATCCAAAGCCCCAACGCGATGCTGTTACGCTCTTTCATGTCGTGGGTGACCACGCGTAACCCGTTTTCTAAAACTGTTTTTTGGTACATACTTAAATGCCTTTCGTAAACCCCTGAACAAATTTGACGACGCGCGCCACATTGCCGCGCGTACGTGCTATTTCCTTCACAATCGCACTCCCCACAATGACGCCATCGGCGATGCGGGAAATGGATTTTACTTGCGCTGGCGTTGAGATCCCAAATCCCACGCAAATAGGTGTCTTAGTAAATTTCCTCGCCAACCGAACCTGCTCAACATAGGATTGCGGGATTGCATTGCGCGCGCCGGTCACTCCGGTTAATGAAACATAATAAACAAATCCTGTCGAAGCCTTCACTATAGATTTTACACGCTCTTTGGTCGTTGTTGGTGCTAGGAAAAAAATGGTTGAGAGATTTACCTTCCGCGCGTATTTAATTAAATTTCTTGCTTCTTCCGGTGGCAAATCCGGGACGATGATACCGTCAACACCGGCAGCTTTGGCTTGCTTAACAAAACGTTCTTCGCCAAAGTGAAAAACCGGATTGTAATACGTCATCAAGGCGATGGGAATTTGTGTTTTTTGACGGACACGTTTGACCGAAGCAAGGATTTTGGCAAGATTAACACCTTTGGCAAGCGCGCGCTGCGAAGACAACTGAATCGTCGGCCCGTCGGCTAACGGATCCGAAAACGGCACGCCTAATTCTACAATATCCACTCCGGCATTCTCAAAGGCGAAAACTAATTTCTCGGTTGTCGTCAGGCTCGGATCGCCGGCGGTGATGAAAGCAATAAATGCTTTCTTTCTTCTCTTGCTTAATTCTTTAAATTTTTTATCAATGCGGTTCATAATATATAAAATAATATTGTAGGGGCGAACGGCCGTTCGCCCCTACATATCAAACAATATCTTTTATCGTCCCCACATCTTTATCCCCGCGTCCAGAAAGATTTAGAATAACTGTTGCCCGGCCGCGGACTTTGCGCGCTAATTTCTCTAAATACGCAACTGCGTGGGCGGTTTCGAGAGCAGGAATAATACCTTCGGTTTGTGATAAAAGTTTTAATCCGGCCAGCGCCTCTTTATCTGTTACGGCCACATAATTTGCCCGGCCGATTTTTTTATAATAGGAATGTTCGGGGCCAACACCGGGATAATCCAAGCCAGCAGCAATCGAATGGGCAACTTTTATCTGGCCGTCTTTGGTCTGAAGCAAATCACTTTTACTGCCGTGCAAGACGCCGATCTCACCTTTAACCAATGTCGCAGCATATCGCGATGTATTTAAACCCAAACCAGCAGCTTCGACACCAATCATTTTGACGCGCTTATCATTAAAAAACGAATGGAACAACCCCATCGCATTACTGCCGCCGCCGACGCAGGCTACCAAATAATCAGGCAAACGTTTTTCCTTTTTTAAAATTTGCCGTCGAGCTTCTCTACCAATGACAGATTGAAATTCCCTCACCATCAAAGGATACGGATGCGGGCCGGCCACTGAGCCGATGATGTAAAAAGTGTTGCGGACGTTGGTGACCCAATCGCGGATCGCTTCGTTCATCGCATCTTTCAACGTTTTTGAGCCGCTCGTTACCGGATTGACTTTGGCCCCCAATAAGCGCATGCGGAAAACATTTAACGCCTGGCGGTGAATGTCCTCTTCACCCATGTAAACTTCGCATTGTAATCCCATCAGCGCGCACGCCGTGGCGGTGGCGACACCGTGCTGCCCAGCGCCAGTCTCGGCAATAATCCGTGTCTTGCCCATCCGCTTGGCAACCAAAACCTGCCCGAGGGTATTATTGATTTTGTGCGCGCCGGTGTGCAGAAGGTCTTCACGTTTCAAATAAACTTTCAAATGCTTCAAATGTTTGCTCAAACGCTCGGCATAATAAAGCGACGTTGGCCGGCCCGCATATTCTTTAAGGTAATAATCAAACTCTTGATGAAATTTTTTATCCGACTTTAGCGATTTAAAAACCCGTTCAAGGTCATCTAAAAGCGCCATCAATGTCTCGGGAACATAACGCCCGCCGAATTCTCCGAAGTGACCATTTTTATTGGGAATGTTCATAATGAAAATTGCGTAGGGGCGTATTGCAATACGCCCCTAAAGTTTAAATAAACAACACCACCAAACCCAAAACCATCAGAACAACCGAAGCAGCAATCTTAACATGATACACATAACAAGTAAAGACGCGTTCGCCGACTCTCATTTGTTTAATTTCAATGTAAGGAATAGGTGCCCGTCGGTACCAGCCGACGATCTCCACCTCTTCGAATTGAAATTGCTTGGCCCGCAAAAGCCCGAAGAAAAAATTCCAAATAGCCAGAGGCTGCTGATAATCCAGGAAAATGATTCCCGTCTCATCTTGTAGGACAAAATCTTCCGAATAGATTAGCCCGGGTACGCCTCGGCCGATGATACGGCCTTTGGTATGGCATGAAACAGGCCTTACTGCTGAAACTTTTACCTTCTTTAACAGTGCCCGGATATTCAGCGGTAGAAATTCCCCTCCCGGATAAGAATACAAAATTTTTCCTAAATAAGCGCCGCCGGTCAAAAACAAAGCAAATCCTAAAGGCACAAAATTCAATTGCATGTTGCCCTTCGTAAAGTTAAACGCATTGGCAAGAAAAAAGAAGCCAACGCTTATAATAAATACCACTAATGGTAAAATCATAATCATGATATCAAAAGAGAAATCATCCCAATACGATTCAGGCTGGCGCTCATCAAAAATAATGTACGGTTCTTGGCCTTGGTGCTGGCCCAAATTACTTAAATATTTAAGCCGCTTGGCAATCAACGGATGTGTCGAGTGCAGTTCATAATACGCTGCCCACGGATTCCACAAATCCCAGCGGGCCGCTTCCTTGAGGATACCTTTATCAATTTCGTCGCCCATATACTTATCGCCTTTATGGCTGCTGACCGCCAAAACGGTTGCTTGTTTCGCGTTAAAAATTCCCATCGCCTCAATCCCCGGCAAATTCCCGGAGCGCTCTTCCTTCTTATATTCACCAAGCGAAGATTTTTTACCGGCGAGGCCATAGCCGATCTTCACCAAAGCAGAAGATAACACCTGTGGCTTATGAGTGATTTCACCGGAAAACCGATCGGCATAATATTCACGCACCCGGGAAAACCACAAGACAATGAATTCGCTCACGATATATAAAATATACGCCCCTGCAGCAACAAGAAATTGCGGCTGCGAAGATTTACCGTCTTTACCGTCGTGCCCGCGGGAACGTGTTTCAATTAAGCTGCGGTAAATGTAGTACAAAATCATCGGAATAAGCTGCGCAATCGTCATGACCAACATGTCCCAATGAACGATATGGCCGATTTCGTGTGCCACGACCGCCTCTAATTCATCCTCGCCCAAAATTTCCATCAGCCCCGAAGAAATGACGATACGGGCATTTTGCGGCGTGTGCCCGTAAGTAAACGCCTGCGGCGCGCCGTCTTGAATGATCCCCACCGTTGGAAAACGAACTTTTTTTTCCTGGCACACCACTTCAATAAATTCACGTAAATGCTCCGGCAGCGTCATCGGCTGAATCCATTCCACGCGGTAAAGAAACCGCAGCATCAAATCCATGATAAAAGGGCTGACGAGAAATTGGATGACGGCAAAAATAAAAGCAATAATAACCGCTAACCCAGCAGAAAGGCCGACGAATTGTCCAGCCAAGATTAAAACTAAAGTAAGAATCGCATACATCCCAAACAAAACCGAACCGGAACTAAGCGCGAGATTAGGTAAAGGCAAAAGCGGCCCGCCACCTTGGCCATACTTTGCCGCTAAAGACTCGGAACTTTCACCGGCAGGTAAAACGCGCCTTTCAACAACTCCTTGGTCAATTTCCAACTTCAACTTATCGATCGGCATGCGGTCCAAATAAGGTTTATCCACCCAAATTCCACCCGAACCGGCACAGTAATTGATATGCACATCGCCTTCAAACATCGGCACTTCATATAATTGATCTGATGTGACTGGGCTTTTACGCTCGACCATCCATTTCTGTTCTAATCCTTCCTTGAGTTTCGCTTTAAGATAAGTCGGCGTATCGGTAAAATAATAAATCTCATCACGGTCAAGCCAGATGCCTTCGCAGCGCGGGCAAACATCAACCTCTACCCCTTGCTTGGTCAAGACCGGATTCAACTGCACATCACAGGCAGGGCAAAGCTTCATTGTTCCTCCAAAGTAGGGGCGTATGGCCATACGCCCCTACATCATGCTTATTCTTGCGTCTTATACTCCCGAAACACCATCGACGTCTTGCCGAATCCAATGGCGCCTTCGATTCTGACGGGCAATTTATTGGCGCCGGTGTCATACCAAATCTTAAATTGCCCCGGATCGCTTTCCATAAAATAAGTATCAAAGGTACGCTCACCGATTTTTAACGGCTCTTTTTTTACAAGTTTAATGGTAACATCTTTGTTGGGCAAATGAATTTGAGATTTTTCGCCAATAGTAAATTTTCCTTGCTGACGGTAACGATAGATAAACCCGTAAATATTGTCCATCGGCCCTTTTTTCTCAAACACTTCCTGTGTTTTTTTGCCGTTGGCATATTTGACATTTGTATTACGGCCGTTTTGCTGATCGTAATATTCGTCAATTTTCTCTTTCTTGCCGAAAATATCAATATCTCTTTTTACCAGCGTTGGATAAAAGGTTTTGGGATCCAGATAAATTTCTTCTTTATCATAAAACTTAAAGCCTTTGGCGACGACGGTGAGTAACAAAACATCTTTATTTTCCTGCTTGACCGGACCATTATAAACAATCGTAACCGTCCCGGCGGTTAAACGTAGCTTCTTAATATCATAAACAATCGTCTCGCCTTTTTTAAAGGACATCTCCGGTGTATTTTGGGCATACGACAACACCGCCATATTTACTAGAATTGCCAAGGTTAAAAAGTATCTTTGCATTCGTCTTTGTGAACCTTCCAATATTTGAATCTAAGAATCTTCTCGGCATCAAAATTATTCTTCAGCCGGAAAATAAAAAAATACCCTAAGGGTTTTAACGGGTTGGTAAATTGGTCACAAATAAGATGAACCGTCAGCCCCGCTGCCGCCCCTGCCCACACCGTGCCTAAGTGAAAATAGCCAATCGCCCACCACAAAATAAGCAGCCACTCATAGGCGTGGAGCAAGACATAAAGTTTCTTAAGCGGAACGGCGGTGCAGTATTTCACCATATCTCTATAGCGCAGGGAAATCTTTTTGTAATGGGCGAACTGATCATAAAAATGATCGAGATCAATTAAAACACCACTTAAAAAACAGGCCGTTAAGGCTTGCCAGGAATAAAACCACCGGCTCAACAAAAAAGTCAACCCCAATGACACAGCGACGTGTTTGGCCGGCCTCACAGCTTATCGTATTCCTTGATGTATTGTTCCAAGAATTTTGTTCCCCGGTATAGCATGCTGATGTGGATATACTCGTCGTTGGTGTGAGCAGTACCGTCGGCAGCAAAACCAGTGGCAAACGCGGGAATGCCGTGCTTCTTGAAAAAAGTAATAACGGTTGCGCCATTACTGCCTTTAACATGGGCCTTAGCACCAAATTTTGTAGCTGTCTTAACAAAAAGATCGACGTACGGATGCCGGCGGTCAATCTCGTAAGGCTGCTGGACATCATCAATAAGGACTTTAAATCTCTTGGCGTGTTTTCGAATCGCTGACTTTATTTTCCGTAACACTTCGTGATGCGTTTGCCCGGGCATAAAACGCATATCAAAAGAAAACTCACAGAAATCGCTGACCATATTGACCTTATCTCCACCTTTAATGACGCTTAAATTCACCGTCGGCGGATGCAGAAGCGGATGAGGCTTGTATTTATATTTGATATTCTTTATCTCAGTAATTACCTTGGCAGCAATCTCAGTGGCTTTAATGCCGCGCAAGTTATAGGCGCCGTGCGCTTTCTTGCCGAATATCTGCACGCGCCCGTGAAATAATCCTTTCTGGGCGATGATCGTGTTAAACTCATCGGAATCCATGACCAGCGCCAAGCCAGGCTTTAAAATTTTCTTCTCTAGTAACGGAATGATGCCTAATTTGCTGCCGCATTCTTCATCGACGGTAGCCGCTATGATAACGTCCTTGCGCAGTTTGACTTTATCTTCAACCAACGAGCGCATAACCTCCATGCAGCTCGTCAGGTTTCCCTTATCATCGCTGGCGCCACGGCCATAGAGTTTGTCGCCGACAATCTGCCCGCCCAGCGGTTTATATTTCCAGCCTTTGCCGATGGGAACAGTATCAAAATGTGGCGTAAGAAGAATTGCCTCCTTCTTGGCTTGCGCGCGCGGAAGCGTGCCTTTAAGCGTTGCGACAATATTCGGCCGCTTCTTAGCGTAGGTGTAAATTTTAACTTCCAATCCAAGCGAGCGCATATCATCCTCGATAAACTTCGCGCATTCCCATTCGTTGCCCGGTGGGTTCTCGGAATTAATAGAGATGACTTTTTGAGTAAGCTTGATTAAGCGTTGTTTATTGATCATTTCAAGAAATTCTTCGCCTTTTTTGCGGCAGTATTGCGTTGATAATCATCAAAATCAATCAAGGTTACGTTCGGCCTAGTTTCAAATAATTTATATATTTTCGGCAGATGGGATCGGACATTGCGGAAGGCGATAAATTTAAACTCTGTTTTACATTTGAAGCAACTGGCCTGATCGAGTTTAATATCGAGATTCTCGCAATTGGCACAGCTGCCGGATACATCACCGTAAACAAGCAAATTCGGCTTGATGTGCGCGGAATCTAGCCTGGTGTAAATCCGCAAAAGATCATCGCTCATAACTTTGGCATTATAACATATTTAAATTAAGCGGCAGTTTTTTTGCAGGGAAATTTTTTAATGCAGCAAACTGACTTCTTCAGGCTGCGCCGGGGCTTCCTTGCCTAACAACATCTGGATGGAAGGAATCGGCGTGACGTTGATAATAATGGGAATAAAGCCTTCAATATTCATCTGCTGGATCGGCTGTTGCGGCAAAGGCAGAGGTACACCGTTACCGTCGCGTTTGATTTGAAGATCCAAGAGTGCAGGATTCAAGTTAATACCACCGACGTTTTGGGTTGCTTGTTCTGTCCCCACCATCGCCGGGCCAGGCTGAGCCGCATCGCCCTCTGATTGCTTCACTTTAAAACCAAGCACTACCCCAGACCTGCTGCCATTAAAAGCTGAATGCTGAGCGTACCCTTTGTCATCAGCCGTTCGCACGTCACGCAACTCCAAAATATCATAAAGTTTTTCACCACTATCCAATGTAAATTCTCCAATAACTCTGCGCGTCGGGTATTGTTTATCAATGAATGACATTGTTTTATTAAATTCCCCATCGGTAAATTTTGTACTAATGCCCAAACTCACGCTCTCTTTGAGCTGTTCTAAAATATTCGGATCAAAAATGCCCTCCATCGCTTTTCGCAATGTATCTTCCGCAACATGCAATGATGAGTGAACATTGTCTTCAATCATCACTTCATCGAATACAAAACGGCCTTGATTTTTAGACTTCTCGGCATTAATCCTCAAATTCATTGTAATATTTTGCCAAACGCCCCCGAGCTTGCTTAATTTAGACGCATGCACATGCAACCAATAACGGCCGGTTTGAAAATCCTTAACCAAGAATGTTCCGGGAAATTTCTTATTCTGCCCCGCATCAAGCCCGAACAAAGGAAAATCCTCTTTATTTTCAAAAATCTCCTTAATATTTTTTAAGGCTACAAAAACATACCGGACATTTCTAAAAATATTGTCATCACGGTTTACAGTCCCGACATTAATCCCCTCGTAAGTTTCAAGGAGAATCTGTCGGCCCATTTCAACTAAACTTCTTGGAATCGGCTGTCCCATCATCGCCGCGTCTAACTCACCCTTTTTAACCGTCAGCCATTCCCGCACACGGACGGCAAGCCGCTTGAAATTTTCATCCTCCGTATTTTGCATTCCGCCCCAGCCTGGGCTGTACCGCACACCGATAAACCCGCCCGCACGGGCTTCATCCGCTTTGATGACATTCGGCTTGGTGACATTCAATGCGCTTACCATTTCATTTACCAAATCAATCATTGCCTGAGTACGTCTGATATCTTTTGCATCCCTTTGCCAAATAACCAGGCTGGCACGCGGCTCAGTCAATCTCACTTCTCCTGTTCCTTTATTCCGTTCGCGGTAAGAGTAAGATTTAATGGGGCTTTCGTCGGCGTTTAGAGCAGCCAATGCACTGGCCATCAATTGACTTTCCTGCTCATTTGTTAGCATCGCCTCATCCTTCACCTCATTGGCACCGGAAGAACCCAGCATCGCTGCGTCGCGCGGGGCTTCCTCATAAAACGCCACTGTGGACTTTAATTGCGCAAAGGCTTTAACTAAATTATCATAATACCCACCTTGAAGATGATTGGGAGATTGATCATGAAAACTTTTAGCCCCTTGCGCCCCGGAAAGGATTTCCCATGCCGACAAAGGATTTTCGGGATGCATAGTGTTGTAGGACTCAAGTTCTTGTGCGGTTTGTTCGGTTACCGTCCGTTGATAGGTTAAAAATTGCG
>CAZVZR010000081.1:0-9067 GCA_964630825.1 uncultured Planctomycetales bacterium
ATCGATGCTGCAATAAGCGGTTCGTCGCCTTGGACATTGATAACAATTTCCGCATCGATATCTTTTACCGCTTGCGCAATCCGGTCGGTTCCCGACGGATGATTATTCGCCGTTAAAACCGGTTTGCCGCCGAACAGCTCAATGGCAATCTTGATGCGGTCATCATCACAGGCAATAATCAAATCATCTAATCTTTTGGCTTGCCGCGCGCGCTCCCAAACATGCTGGATCATTGGTTTACCCGCAATCGCCGCCAAAACTTTTCCTTCAAATCTTGTCGAACCCCAACGCGCTGGAATAACGCCGATGATCTTCATATAATTATCCCGCCTTCATTGCGCCGGCTAATTCTTCCGGCGTAACTGTTGCCGCTCCTAAACGCGCGACCACTAAACCCGCGGCGGTATTAGCTAATTCGGCCGCCTGCCGTGGTTTTGCCTTGGCGCTTAAAGCTAATGTAAAAACAGAAATGACCGTATCTCCGGCGCCGGTCACATCGAAAACTTCCTTTGCCTTCGTCTTAATCGCTACCGGCTCTTTCCCGTCCTGAAACAGTCGCATCCCGTGCTCACCCAAAGTTATCAAAAGGCACTCTAGATCCAAATAACGCAAAAGTTCAAACCCAGCCGTATTGATATCCTCTTCCGTTTGAATTTTATCGCTCTGGACTTTCAAACTTCTGCTGGATGACGCCGTAACTTTAATATTGCGTATCGCGTTCTCCGCTTCTTTTAAATTCGGCGTAATCGCCGTCACCCCGCGATAAAAACTGAAATTTTCCACTTTTGGGTCCACCGTCAAGATCTTCTTTTTGTTCAATGCGATCCGGCGGACAAATTCGACTAACTCCGGCGTGATCAATCCTTTGCCGTAATCAGAAACAATAATACCGTCGCAGACGTCCACATGCCGTTTGATAAAATCGCATATCTTGTGGTCGACCTTGGGGTCGCTTTCTGCCGCAACTTTTTCTTTATCGATACGGACAACCTGCTGATGATGGGCAATGACCCGGGTTTTGGTAATGGTAGGAATTTTGCTGTCGATAAAAATACCGCCAATATTGATGCCGGTTTTTTTAAGTTGGCGTTTTAACATCTGCCCTTCAAAATCATTTCCTGTCCGGCCGGCTAAAATGACTTCCGCACCTAAACTCCTTAAATTATACGCGACATTGGCAGCCCCGCCGGGAGTGTAAAATGACTTCTCTTCGAGGACGACTGGGACTGGGGCTTCCGGGGAAATACGGGAAACATGCCCCTGAATATAGCGGTCCAGGATCAAATCGCCTATGACCATTATATTTTTTTTCTTAAACTTATTAATAATATTGTTATATACCTTCATTAATCTCGCCTAAAAAGTTTCCGGGTTCAAACACGAAGCCACGATTCTAACACAGTTTAAAAATGGCGTCAACTTCTTCTAAAACTTGCTGGGGTTTAATGAGTTCCAGATATTGGGGATCGGTTGGGCCGGCTTTGAGGAAGGAAATGTCCTGATTAACGGGGACGCTGACAAACCGCGAACGCTTGCCCAAAGGCCGCCAGCGCTCCGGATTAATACCCGGTTGGTTGCGGGTAAAGATGGATAAAACAGCGGTTCCGACACCGGCCGCCACATGAACAGGACCGGTATCATTTGAGATCAGCAAATGGCAATGGGACAGCAAACTGGCCAGCTGGCTAAGCGAAGTCTTCCCCAAAGTATCAATAATCTGGGGATTCTCCTTAGGATTAATCTGCTGACTTAATGACTTAATATCTTCTGAGCCGACCAGGATAACTTTACACGAATATTTATTAATAAGGGCTTCCACCACCTCGGCAAAATAATACGGCGGCCACCGTCGGGCTGGGTCGCTGGCCCCCGGATGAACCGCCACTAAACGGTCTTGGGCCGTCAAACCGTGCTGGCGACGAAATTGATTAAACCACTCTTCGGATTCTTTGGTGAGCGATACATGAAGTTCCAGATCGTTCGATTCAATCCCCAGTTCGCGCAAAACATCCAGGCAATATTCAGCTTCGTGTTTAATTCCTTCGTGCCGTTTATCAACAATAGGGTGGGTTAAAAAAAATCCGAGTTTATTATTTTTATAGCCGATACGGTACGGAATTCCAGCCAACGCGCTCAGTAAATTGGTCCTTTTTTTGGTGTGAAAAACAACCGCTAAATCAAATTTTTTCGCCCGCAAACTGCTCACTAAGTTAAAAAATCCGAACAGCCCTTTGTGCGCACCGCGGCGGTCATCGACTAAGACTTCATTTAAATAGGGATTTTTTTCGATGAGCGCTTTAGTCTGCGGTGTCACCAAAAATGTTATTCGCGCATGAGGATACGCCTGGCGCAAAGCTTTAATGGCGGGAGTCGTCAAAACCACATCGCCCATTCGATCCGTCCGCACTACTAAAATATTAGAGAATGTTATCATTGTTTATGGAACTTTATTCCGTCAGCGGTTATCTCAATCGGCCGTATGACTTCCAAAGGCTTTATCGCTTCCATACACGTATGTTCCGGCTGGTTGGATTTCGGGTCACACGCCAGGCAAGAGCTATTGCGCTGAAAATAAATACAATTCGAACTCCACGGGCCGTAACGTTTGGGATTTGACGGGCCGAACAAAGCAATAATAGGAATGTTCAGATAGCTGGCCAAATGCATCGGTGCGCTGTCATTAACAATCGCCAACGTACAATGTTTCAAAATTTCCGCGAGTTGAAGAAGCGAAGTGTGCCCGCACAAATTAATCGCTTGTGATTTCATTAATTTTTTAATACCCTCCGCGATGGGCCGGTCCTGTTCATCACCGACAAAAATAATTTTTAACCCGTCTTTTTGTATCAGCGAATCCGCGACAAAGGCAAACCCCTCCGCCGTCCAGCGTTTGCCGCGGTGCGCCGCGCCGGGAGCGATGACCACATACTTCTGCCCCACGCCGATTTGCGGTTGAACCTGTTTGAGAAAATAATTTTTATCTTCTTCCGGAATATACAATGCAAACCTTTCGGTAGACTCACTCTCGTAAGGATAAATTGATCTCAAACGAAGCAAATGCTTGTCGCGCATATGCAAGGTGCCTTTGCCTTCTTCCGTCCACGTTGTCCGGTAACGCGGGAAAATAAAATAAGGAACGGCGCTGTTACGTAAATCGATGACCAAATCAAACGCTTCTTTCTTTAATTCCAAAACCCAGCGCAGCGATTCCCAAAACGGTTGGTGTTTGTCAAAAAGATAAATCTTTTTAATATGCGGATTGTTGCGGAAAAGTGATTTGGCTTTCGGCCCGATCACAAGCGAAAGCTCGGCTTGCGGAAAATCCCGCCGTAAAATATCGATCACCGGAAATGTTAAGATAACGTCGCCGATATTCGAGAGTGAATTGACCAGGATTTTTTTAATAACCAATTTATTTATGGGTGGCATTTAAAACATCCTCAACACTGATGGACTGCATACAAATATTGTCCGGGCACTCTAGATAATAACACGCCTGGCGGTTACAGCCGACGTCGTGCTGGATAACAGTTGCCTGGCCGCTTCCTCGCGGCCCGGTTATTTCTGGCCTCGTTGGGCCAAATAAACCGACGACCGGCGTGCCCAAACTATTGGCGATGTGCAGCGGACCGGAATCAGCGGAAATCACCAGCTTCGCGCGGCTCATCAATCCGATCAATTGTTTTAAGTTCAACTTTCCGGTTAACATTTGCGGTTTATCCGCCAAAGGATTGACGATTACCTCCGCCAACGGCTTTTCTTCTTCTGATCCGGTGAGAATAACTTTTTCTTTCCTCTCACGCATTAATTTATCAATTAACAAAGTAAAATTTTCCGTTGGCCAGCGCTTCAACTCCCAATTCGCCCCGGGATGAATAATCACAAACTCCCCTTCTTTTAAATTATATTTCTTCAGCAACTCCTGGGCTTCCCCGGTGATTTCCTTTGTCGCGGCCAAATAACTTTTGCGGTCCTGAATTTTAATGCCGAAGGATTCAATAACTTTAAGGTAATGATCGGCGCGGTGAAGTGTGCCGTTACTTGGCGTAACGTGCGTTAGAAATTTCTTTCTATCTTTTGTATCATAACCGACCCGAACCGGTATCCCGGCTAAATAAACCAACAGCGCCCGGGTCGTTGAGCCGTGCAGCAAAAACGCTGCGTCAAGTTTCCGTCGGCGCAACTCAAAAATTAACCCCAGCTTCGCCCACGGCGCCCAGTGCTTTCCTTTCTCATCGTATTCAATAAACTCAGCAACTTCGGGAATACATTCAACAATAGCACGCACACGTGACGGCGCCAGGCAGCTTATCTTCGCCTGAGGATACGCATCCTTGAGCGCTTTAAACACGGGCGATGAGAAAACCACATCCCCGATCCAATTGACGTTGACGACAAGAATGTTTCTCATGGAGCTCCCCACGGCTTAACAGCCGTGGTTTTTTGCGAAGGTGGATAAATAATTAATTAGAATCAGTATAAATATTTTAACCGAAAATTCCAGAAATCTTATTTAGATTTGCCACTCACGCTGTAATCCGGAGACCTAACTACTTTTTCCACTACCGCAAACTGCGCGTGGGCGGCGAATTCGGCGTCCGCATTCAATTGATTAATCACAATTTCCCACTTTCCCAAATCTTTGCGCGTAAAAGGATGCGTGGGCAAACTAAAAGTTTTTAAATCAAAGGACATTGGCCCCGAGGGAAAACCCTTTAAATAAACCTGGGCATCGCGCACAAATTTTCCGTTACGGTAAAGCTTCATGTCAAAGGTGGCTGGAAGTGTAACCGGATATTGGTTGTCGATATTGATTTCGCCTTGCAGTGTTTCGGCGAGTTTGTATTCTTTTTTAGAAATTTTAATTTCAATCTCAAAAGGCGAATGGAAAGTATCCGCAATCCCCCAACCCACCCAGGTTAATATTAAAGTGGTGAACAAAATACTCCGGGCAAAATTTTGATAGACGTTGGAGTTGGTTAAGAGTTTGGGCATGGATTATTCCTTCTTAATCATTTAGGGCTCTGCGATCGAGCGACAAACCATTAAATGCTGCAGCGAGGAAGTACCCGACCAGCGGGAGGGTGTCCCTGTTATTTTATTTATTTTTCTTTACCTTCCAAAGGCCTCGATCAAAATACAGGACGTAATCAAGCCCAACATAACGCCGGCATAAATGGCATAGCGCCTGGCCCAGGGACGCGCTTTAAAGGTCCCGAGCGCGCACATTCCCAGGCAAAACGGCAGCGCGATCAGAAGCGTGCGTAAAAACATATCCACGATAAATCTAAACGGCGTGCGCCCGTAGGAATGGCAGGCGAGCGCCGTGTAGACTAACGGCAGGCTCAAGACGGCCAGCGCCGCAATGAGCGGAGCTTTCAATTTTCCCCATTCTTCCCTGCTGCGCAAAAGCGTCATATTAAAAACCTGCGTTGCAATTCGTTATGGAGCTCCCCACGGCTTAACAGCCGTGGTTCCTGTTATCCACCGAGGGCGACATCCCTCTTCGACACGGCTTTTAGTTCGCATTCATCCACGGCTAAAAAGCCGTGGTTTTCTGCGAGGGTGGATAAAACAAATGCATTTGATTCATAATAGTTATATTGTAATACGGATAATAGAAATAATAAATATAAGAAGCAGGATAGAGAAAAATATCACCAAGGTTATAAACAGCCAGCTATCCTTGGGATTATTTTCACCGAGCCTTTTGATACACTTCTTTTTAAAGCAGCCAAAACTCATGAACATCGTCTAACTCCAGTCCCTATTTAATTTTCTCGGAGACAGAAACCAAACGTCCTTTTTAAAAATAAAAGATTTTTTCAAAGCAATCCCGAAGAGAGCCCGTTTCATATTCCCTCCGTCTTAGGACTTTGTGAAACCGAATTGACGTACTCCGCCAGATCATACACACGGACATACCAAAGCTTACCTTTTTTGTGTGCCTTCAATTGCCCACGGTTAATCAAATTACGGAGATAATCCTGCGAATAACCATAGACGCGCGCGAGTTCACGAAGCGGCAACACAGCTTCTTTATTCAAATCAGTGATCTTCCCTCCCCTAAGCCGATCAACAGAATCTTGCAATAATCCAAGAATCATTTGGGTAAACGGTTCCAATTCTGTTACTTGGATGACCTTATCAACGTCAGCAGGGGCAAATTTCTTATGTTTTTCCATGGCGCGGTGGATCTCATCAAAACATCGATCCGCTTTCTCTAAAACCTCGTAATATTTTTCTCGTTCTTCTTTAGCAATCCCTTTAATAGCAACATTAATGAGCCCTTGGCCAATAAGGATATAAGACATAAGGATCCGCCCTACCCGTCCATTACCATCACTAAAAGGGTGGATCGTCTCAAACCAGACATGGGTGATCGCGGCCAGTGTGGTTTCATCGTAAATTTTGTTTTTCAGGCTTTCATTAAACCATTTAATCAAAAGTTCCATTCCCTGCCGGATATAAAACACATCCACCGGCCTAAAGGTGGCGTGAGCCACTTGAATATTCCCTTTCCTGAACTCGCCTATCTCACCGGTGTAGGTTCCAGCATCCTTCTCATAACGCATAAGCAGAGTATGGATCTGCTTAACGTCCGCCATGCGTAAAACAAACTCGTTTTCTTTGAATTGATTATTGGCATACTCATACATGGCGCTGGCCGCCTCAAAATAACCCAAAATAGCAGCAGCTTTTTGTTTATCCGTGCGTTTGTTATGTTCCAAAACATTGATCAAGTCCTGCCGGTTGGCAAAAACGCCTTCTATGGCGATGGAATTGCGGATCTCATCCTTAAAAAGGGAATACCATTCCGTGTTGGTCACGTTGATCAAATTTCCGAACCTTGAACGCAGTTTCTGGATTTCCTCCTTAAACTCATTTTTCTCTATTTTCCGAACTTTCCGAACCATAAATACCTCATTTCATATATAAAAGTAAACCGAACCATGATATTGGTTCGGAAATAAATATACCACTTAAACTCTTTAAAAGCAATGATTTTTCCGAACCATACGCTATGGTTCGGAAATAAGGACTCCGCAGATTTTGCAATGCGGGCAAAAGGAGTAGTCGAGTAGAACGAGACCCAGAAGTACCCGCGACCGGAGGGAGTCCCATGTTTACCTTAAAACATTATGTGCAGAATAAACATGGGAAGCAGAGCGAGGGTAAAGGAAAAACCGGCAAAGAAAAGTTTAGGCATGAGGGCTTTGTGGGGGTATCCCGGATTATTATTCATTCCCAGCTGGAATTTCTCTAAATGACATGTGCTTATGATAATCCTCTTCTTTTAGTTCAATCCCTACAATTTCCCGAAAAGTTGTTTGTCTAATCCAATCATTTTCGTTTATAAAGTTCTGAAAAGCTTCTTCTGAATTTTTCCCACACCCAAAGCCAAGCACTTGCAAATTATCAATATCCGGCTCTATAGATTCAGAATCTGGCTGAAATGTGTGGCCTTCATAAGTTAAAAAAATAAAGGATCGCATACGTTCTCCTTAATATTTACTTGGGCTTGTTCTTGAGAGATTGGAACGTCTTATGTTTAAATTTATTAATAGCGCATTGCAAATCACCAAAAGCAAATTCGGCCATTTCCTCTACTGTCGACGAACCTACCACAGTGTCAAATTCTCTCGATACAAAATCCCGAAACTTAGGATTATTTAAATACTGCTCAGTCTTTTTCATGATAGCCCTTAAAATCTGACCCAAAGCTGATAATCTTCATACCACTCCTTTTCTAAATTCTTGTCTTCTTCCCAATATAACCCTGTATAAAGCTCCCAATCATCATCGTAGCCTTTACACATCACCTGAATGTGCTTTTCTGGAAAAAAAGCAGTTAAACGCAAAAATAATTTAACCAAATCGGGATGTAAAGATAGCACAAAATTCACTAGGATTTATACCCAATATGCTTCGCCAGCCGACGGATGATCAAATAGATGTGGTTACGCGAAGGGCATCCTATATAGTGAAGTTGCTCATCATGATAAACATAATCGAGTAATTTCTTTAAATCGTTATGGAAATAATGGTCTTTGATCTGACTTATTTTGGCATTGGTACTCATATTTTACCCTCCTATCCATTTGTAGCTGTCAAAGTTTTTGTGGTTTTGCGATATTTGCCGCGGCCCATAAACTCAAGATAGCCAAAGTCGCGTAAATATTGAAGCTGTTGCCTGATTTTGTCTTTTATATGCCGGTTGTTGGGATATTCCTGCTTTAAGGTATCTTCGAACGCATACATCTCATCTAATTTAAATTCCGGATTTTGCAGTGCATCGATGCAATGCATTACGGAAAGGATCCATCCCTTTAATTTTTTATTCTCCTCTTCCCTTAAAAAGAGTGTTCCCTTCCATGCCTGCAAAACTTCCTCTTGAGGAATTATGGCTTTGTTACGAATGATATGGATTTTCCCTGCTTCCGGGACTTTATCTAAAAGAAGATTACATCCAATCCAGCCCGCCCGCCTAGCAGTTAAAGCCAGCGGTTTACGTTTCTCTACCAGATCATCGACAAAGAAATGTTTTGGGATGACAACAAAATTCATAATCTCCCAATTTTTAGGATGATAATTGAGAATAAATAGGCTTGGGTTGGTTTCACAACTAAGCCGCTCAAGCATTGTCTTATAAGCACCATCGACTATCTTCCAGCCGATACTGTTTCTCTTGCTCTTTAACTCAAAGTTTTCTAAACAAACCGAACAATAAAAATCAAAAACAGGGCTGTTATTACCGGTTCTGATGAGCTTCTTACCGCATGCGGGACAATAACCTTCACGGGATACCCAGTCTTCACTTAAGATCCGGATTCTTTGAGAAAGGCTTTTATAATTTTGAACAAGATCGGGGTTATATAAAATATTTTTCATGCTCTGGGGAATGGAGCAATCATTATTATTACTTCAGGTGGGATCTTAGCACGGGTGGGCTAAGGGATCAGCAAGAAATTAATGATTTTTACAAGATAGGATTAAATTCCAATCGTTCCACATTGTCGGGGCAAGTCCACTGGCGCGGATTTTAATTACTCTTAAATTCTTCATA
>CAZVZR010000082.1:0-8952 GCA_964630825.1 uncultured Planctomycetales bacterium
GGATGAATATTTGTCCTCTTTGGGAGATATTATCAGTGCGATTAATCAACTGGACGATTTTTATTTTGTTTTACGGCCGCATGGAGGGTGTAATTTATCCGATGAGGAATTTTTAAAACTTTTGCCTAAATGCGAAAAGTTGAAGATAGTTAAAGGCGGGCCTTTTGCCCGCGTTCTTTCGGCAACGGACCTATTGATTAGTTATTCGTCAACATGTATTGAGGAGGCGGTTCAAAACGACATCCCAGTTATTTGTTACGATAAATGGCGCCGGTATAACCATTTTAATCTAGCCGAAACAACGGATATTGGGCGTTTAACGAAATTTCCGGCTTACTATATAACTCAGCCATCCTTACTACAAGAAGGTATCCTAAAGATATCAAATGTTTTTGGCGCGCAAAAATATGATAACGGTAAATTGGATGTATATAAATATCCGCAGAATGCTTATGATAATTTTTTGAGTTTTGTCGACGGAAGTTTAGAAAAATCAACTGTTTAATTTAAGAAAGATAGGAAGAAAAATGAATGTTGTTTTAATTATGGCGAAAGAAGGTAGCCTGGGATTGCCGGGTAAAAATATTTGGAAGATTAAGGACCGGACATTATTGGGGTGGACAATCGCCGATGCCCGCAAATCAAAATGCGTTGATGAAGTATTTGTTAGCACCAACGGTAAGAAAGTTGTGCAGGTCGCTAAAAAGGCAGGCGCGCAAATCATTATGCGCGAAGATGAACTGGCCAAAAATGAAAAATTTATGGATGCCGTTGACCAAGCCGTAAAATTCATCAAGAAAAAACATGCGGATTTGGAAGTTATCCTTATTCCGCAGGTTGTCGTTCCGTTTCACGACCCGGATATTTTTGACCGTTGTATTTCGTTTCTGTTGGAGCATCCTGAGTATGATTCCGCCGTTACTATCCGACGGACAACCTGCATCCCTGGTGCCATTATGAAAATTCAAGGCGATTGCCTTGTCCCTTTTTTTCCTGATTCACAAAGCAAGGTTTCCGGGTCACGGCAAGATAGCGAGGGCTATGAAATTGATCATACTGTTGAATGTTTTCGTTACCGCTCTTGGGCTAACCGCCAAGAAGGGATAAAGCCGTGGAATTATTTGGGCAAGAAAATTAAGGGAATTGAACAAAATTACCATAATCCGAATTGTTTTGTCGATGTGCATACGCCGGATGACATTAAGTGGCTGGAGTTCATTATCGGTAAGTTGGGGTTTTCGGGGATGAAACGCCAGAAGTCCGTAAATTCCCGAAAAAAAGGCTAAAAACCCCAACATTTAGTGGTTTTGATTTTAATAACATCAATATTTACATACAGTAAGCACTGTGTTATAATTCGCCTAATTAAGTATAAGTCTATTATTATATAAAGATAGTTCAACCTTTGAACAAGAAATCAAGGGAGGTTTTCGCATGATTCAGCCGGAAACTTTGAATAAAAATTTTAAGGTACTTTTTCTTTATCCCAATTTCCAGATGGCCCACATGCTTCTACCTGCAGGCGTCTCAATTTTATCTGCCGTTTTAAAACAAGCCGGATTTGAAACAAGAATTTTCGATACTACATTATATAAACCCAAACATAAAAGCCTCGATGAATTGCGGTTGGAATTATTGCAACTTAAGAAATTTAATTTAAAAGATAGCCAGGTTTTTTATAAAGAGACGGATATCAATGAAGATTTTATTGCCCTTTTGGATGAATACAAACCCCACATCATTGCGGTTTCGCTTCTTCAAGACACCCTTCCTATCGGCAGGCCTTTGATGGAAATTGCGCATGATAAAGGATATCTCGTATTGGCCGGCGGTATTTTTCCAACTTTTGCTCCTCAGGATGCAATCAAAGAAAAATCTGTTGATATTGTGTGCGTCGGGGAAGGGGAGAATGCGATGCTGGAACTTTGCCGTCGTTTGGCGGAAGGCAAAGGTATTGATGATATTCCCAATCTTTGGATTAAGAAATCAGATAGTACCATTGTCAAAAATAAAATGGGCCCGGTTGTGAATGTCGATAAACTTCCTTATTCCGATTATGATATTTTTGAGCCCGCCAGAATGTACCGGGGCATGCAGGGCAAAGTTTTACGGATTTTACCCATTGAAATGCACCGCGGCTGTCCGTATCAATGCGCTTTCTGTGAAGACCCAATGCTCAACGTGATTTATAAAGAGGTCGGTGAACGCTACCACCGGGCAAAAAGCCCTCGCCGGTTAGTTGACGAAATTAAATATCTAGTGGATAAGCATAAGGGCGATTACATTTATTTTAATGCCGAAACATTTTTCGCCATGCCCAACGAAGATTTTATCGAAATGGCCCATCTTTATACTAAGGAAATACGCTTGCCGTTTTGGCTGCAGACTAGGCCTGAGACAATTACGCGGCAAAGAGTTGAGCTCCTGATGGAAATGGGCGTTGCTAATGTTAATGTTGGCCTGGAGCACGGGAATGAAGAATACCGTCGTAAGGTATTAAAACGCAGCATGAAGAACGAGCGTATTATCGATGGATTGAGCCTGCTCCATGAATTTAAGATTCCCACAACAGTCAATAACATCATGGGTTTTCCCGATGAAACACGCGAATTGATTTTTGATACGATCGAATTAAACCGGAACATTCAATCAGCGACTATTAATGCGTACCTGTTTAACCCGTATAAAGGGACAGACCTTTATAAGGTATGCGAGCAGAAGGGTTACTTGCCTAAAGAGACCGACGAGCGTGTCGTTGATGCCAGTTTAAGCGATGCATTTCCATATTTTAAATCCATTTTAAATATGCCTACCATCACCCCCCAGGAGCTTTGTGGGCTGCAGAGGACATTTGTCCTTTACGCGAAGTTACCCAAATCAGAGTGGCCGCGGATCCGGATTGCAGAGGGGTTTGGCGAAGAGGGCAATTTGATGTTTGCCAAACTTCGGGATGAATATTTAAGCGGCACTTATGACAAACCGATTGCGGTGTTGCAGTAAGGTAGTTCACCAACTCCTGCCATGACCCAAGTTATCGAAAAAATTAAAAAGGACATTTACGCTAAGCACCAGAGTTTTGATGACTTTATTTCCAATATCAAAGCTGATGTGGAACAACAGCGTTTGCGCTGTGTTTCTCTTATTGAAAAGGCCGTGGAGGAAAAAACATGTGTTTACCGAGAGGTTTTGGAGAAGGCACTCGTTGATTTAATCAGTGAAAATAAAGATGACGTGGATTTTAGAATATCCCGGTATTCCGCTGACGAACTTTCCCGGATGGAAGATAAAAATGTCCCGCGCTACATTGCCCACCGATACCGTTATGATGTTTATCCCAAAAAGAAGATTCTCGACGCGTATCCACCGTATTTGCAAATTGAACCTTCTTCGATTTGTAATTATCGTTGTGTTTTTTGCTTTCAGACTGACGCGTCTTTTACCAAAAAAGAAAGCGGGCACATGGGGACAATGTCGCTGGAACTGTTTAAAAATATTATTGATCAGATTCAGGGGCATATTGAATTTATGTCGTTTGCTTCTCGCGGGGAGCCGATGATTTGCAAGGATATTGACCAGATGCTGGAGTACTGCGTCGGAAAATTTTTGGGCTTAAAGGTTAACACAAACGCCTCGTTATTAACCGAGCGCCATTGCCACGCAGTCTTAGCCGGCGGGGTGAACACGATTGTTTTTTCCTGCGATGCCGCCGAGGAGCCGTTGTACAGCCAATTGAGAGTACGCGGCAAGTTGGAGAAAGTTTTAAGCAATATCCGCATGTTTAATGAGATCCGTAAGAAACATTATCCGCAGTCAAAAATTATCAGCCGTGTTTCCGGGGTCAGGGTTAATGAAGCGCAAAATATGGAGTCGATGTATAAATTTTGGGGCGAATTAGTCGATCAGGTTTGCTTTGTTTCGTATGTGCCATGGGAAAATGTTTATGAATCGCCGGAGAATAATATTGCAGCGCCTTGTTCGGAAATTTGGCGGCGGCTTTATCTTTGGTGGGATGGTAAAGCCAACGCGTGTGAACCGGATTTTAAATCGACATTCTCGGATGGCAATATCAAAGATAAGAATATCTCAGAGTTGTGGCATTCACCGGCTTTACAGTCTTTACGCGCAAATCATTTAAAAGGTGCGCGCAAAGACATACATCCTTGCAAAGGTTGTATCGTTACGTAAAAAATGGGTTTTTTCTGACGGCAGAAATGTGGATATATTATTTGTTACCCGTCAAGAATATGTTATAATTAACACCTCAATAAGGAAAATAAACTATGGCTTTTAAAGTAATGTTGGTATATCCCAATCTGCGCGGGATGAACATGATTCCGCCGGCGATGGGCCTTTTGTCCGCCGTATTAAAACGCGCCGGCTACGACGTTAAACTTTTTGATACGACCTATTACCGCAAAATAGGGCATCTGGAGCCTGATTCGGATGGTTCCAAATCAGAACGTTTGATGGCCCGGCCGTACAAAATGCCTAAAGTCGCTGAGTTGTCCGTTAAAGAAACCGATGTCTTTGAGGATTTTAAAAAAGCGGTCAGTGAATATAGCCCGGACTTATTGGCACTTTCAGCGACGGAAGATATGTTTGAGTTGGGGATTAGCCTGCTTAAACGTGTCAGCCATTTAAAGATTCCTACCATTGCCGGCGGTGTGTTTGCCACCTTTGCCCCCAAACTTGCCTTAAGTTATCCCGAAATTGATATTGTGTGTAAAGGAGAAGGTGAAGACGCTCTCGTTGAGCTTTGCCGGCGCATGGAAAGTGGCCGAAACTACGATGATATTCCTAATTTATGGATAAAAAAGAAAGACGGTACGATTAAGGTTAATCCGACAAAACTCATCGACATGGACGCAAACCCGTTGATTGACATGTCGATTTTCGAGGAAGCCAGGTATTACCGCCCAATGGGTGGCCGAGTTTGGCGGATGTTTCCGGTGGAAACATTTCGTGGTTGCCCGTATCAATGCACCTTTTGCAATTCGCCTTCGCAAATGAAGCTGCATCAAGAGGAAGAAGGAAAATCCTATTTAAGAAGAAAGTCCTGGGATAACCTGCGCCGCGAACTTAAGTTTTACAAAGAAACGATGAAAGCAGAATATTTATATTTTTGGGCCGACACATTTTTCTCCTGGAAAAAGGGTGATTTTGAAATCTTTGCCGATATTTACCGGGAAATTAAATTGCCTTTCTGGTGCCAGACCCGCATTGAGACCGTGACGGAAGAGCGTTTAGCGACGATGAAAGAAATCGGCTGCGCGCGGATTTCCTTTGGGATTGAACACGGCAACGAAGAGTTCCGTAAAAAATATATCAAACGGCCTGTTACTAATCAGATGATGGTCGAGAAATTTAAAATTGTGACGGATTCCGGCATTCCTTACAGCGTTAATAACATGTTAGGTTTTCCTTACGAAACAAGAGACTTGGCATTTGATACGATTCGTTTCAACAAATTAATTGATTCCTGGGACCGCAATTCTTATCCGTTCGCACCTTTTCACGGCACACCGCTACGAAAAGTTTGTGAGGATTTGGGTTATGTTAAGGACGAGGATATTATTAAATCGTATATTGTTAACGGTTCAAGCCTGGATATGCCGCAATTTTCCCGCAATGATATTAATTCCATCGTGAAATGTTACAACATGTATATTAAATTTCCCGAATCGCGCTGGCCGGAAATCCGCCAGGCCGAGGAAGAAACACCGGAAGGTGAAAAAGTTTATAACGCGCTCAAAGAAGAATTTATGGATAAATTCTTTAATATCAAATCGCACTCCTTTGAAGAAGCGGCATTAGGCCAGCCGATGAGTTCCTAATTTATGGCAACCGATACATCAACTTCGACATTTGCTAAAAAACGTTCTACCCGCATGGCCGTCGATTGGGACAATCCGACGCCCAGCGGCCCGCGGGAAGTTTTCATTGATATAACCAACGCTTGCAATCATAAATGCACCTTCTGCAGTAATCAGTATGTGACCGACCGGGAAAGCCTGGATTCAGATTTTGTCCTTCAACTCATTGACCAATGCGTGGAAGCCGGCGTGCAGGATATTGGGATGTATGCGACGGGCGAGCCGTTCTTGCGGCCGGATTTGGCCAAGTACATCGGTTACGCAAAACAAAAGGGAATCAGTTATGTATTTATTTCCACCAATGGTGCTTTGGCGACGCCGGAAAAAGCAAAGCCTGTCCTTGATGCTGGTTTAGACAGCGTGAAATTTTCAGTCAACGCCGGGACGCGTGAGTCCTATCTTAAAGTTCATGGGCGTGATGAATTTGATAAAGTGATCAGCCACATCAAGTGGTTTCATTCTTATCGAAAAGAAAGCGGCCTTAAATACGGCATGTATTTTAGTATGGTCCCGACGCATATTGCCAAAGGCGAGTTCGAAGCCCTTCAAGAATTGTTAGCGCCGTATGTGGATGATAAAGATTTGCGCGGCATCAGCAATCAGGGCGGCAACATGTTTGAAAATAAAGAAAAAGGCGACGTCGACCCGAATAATGTTTTAGGCAGCATGAATTCCAACCAAAAACTCGGGAAATGTCCCGACCCATTTTTCCGTTGCACAATTACTCCCCAAGGATTTTTGACGCCCTGCGTGGTGGATTACCAAAATTATTTATGCGTTGCGGATTTGCATCATACGACTTTAAAGGAGGCGTGGAATAACGAGAAGCTTGTGGCGCTACGTAAACGGCACATCGCCGAAAGCCTCGAGGGGCTTATCTGTAAAAATTGTCTGCACAACTGTAATGACCCCGTTAGACCAATCACTCCCGATATGGCCAGGCCTTTTAAGGTGCAATCTTGGAACAACCTTGCCGGCCAGCGCAATCAATAGAATTTTTTAAGGGAAACAATTGAAAAAAAAGCTCAAAAAACATTTAGTGGAACTTTATCGAAAACGGACTTCGTACGGCCGGGACTTAGATCAGGATTTATGCCTCGACCGCAATGAACGCGTTATCCCTTTTCCCGATGATATCTTAAGAGAATTGCAGGCAACGATCACCAGCGCGGTGTTGCGTTATTACCCGGAAACGACCCGCCTGCACCAGAAATTGGCAAAATTCCTGGCGGTTAAAGAAGAAGAGGTTTATTTTGTTAATGGCATCAGTGAATGTATCCGGGTTATTTTTGAGACGCTGGTTAACCCCGGTGACGATGTGGTCGTTGTTGAGCCGACGTTTCCGATGTACATGATCTATTCCAAGGTTTACCAGTGCCGCCATGTCCCGGTGGGTTTTACCGATGATCTGAAAGTCAAGTGGGATGAGCTTTACGCGGCGATCAATGACAAGACGGCTTTTGTCGTTGTTGCCACACCGAATCTGCCAATTGAGTATCATATGACGTTAGCTGAGATCCGTAAACTTGCCAAGAAATGTTTGGAGCATAATACGTTTCTTATTGTTGATGAGGCGTATGGATTTTTTGGTTCAGAGACGGCGATTTCGCTTTTGAAAGAATTTGAAAATATTATTGTCTTTCAAACGTTCTCCAAGGCCGCTGGCTTAGCCGGTATCCGGTTTGGTTATATGGTCAGCCAGGCGGAGAATATTGAATATTTGGGCAAAACCCGTTCGCTCGTTGAAACCGATGGGCCAACGATGGCCTTTGCGGAATATATGATCGACCATTGGGATATCGTTGAAGATCATGTTAATCAAGTGGCTAAAGGCCGGGAGTATATTAAAAAAGAATTGGACCGGCTGGGATTAAAATGGCAGGGCGGCCAATACGCGAATGCGATTCTTATCTTTTTAGAAAACCGCGAGGCCGTTAATGACCTCGTGCAATATCTTAAAGACCGGCATATCCAAATCCGCGCGTCGTTTGAAGGGCCGCTTAACCGGACGGTGCGCATCACCTTGGCCCCGGTTAAAGAGTTGTCGGTATTTATAAAAAATCTTGAGGAATGGCTAAAGATTCGGTCCGCCGTCACAACCGCCTCAGCAAAGCAAGGATAAATAATGGTTGTCTTAGTTGCCAGTCATCCGCGTAGCGGCACACATTTTTTAATTGATTCTATTTTGCAGAATTTTAATGGCGCTGAACTTCGGCCTATTCGACCGGGTTTCAGTTCTTTGGAAAATTTGCTTTTAATCCATGACAAAGGCTGCACGGATGAATTCTATGATTTTGTTTTTGGCAAGGGCCAGGAGAATGAACTGCGCATTTGCAAGACGCATGTGTTAGCCAGTGAACTCAAAGATTCCCTCGAGAAGAAAGGTTTCTTAACGGAAAAAGACCGGGAGATCGTCAGTTATCTGTTTTTTAAGGCGCCCAAGGTTTACATCAAGCGTGATGTGCGCGACACGTTGGTGTCGTTATATCATTTCGAAAGAAACGGGGGAGGCTTATTCGGAAATTTAAAGAAAAGGCTGGCGCAGGCATCGATTTCGGAATTTTTACGGATGCCGAATCATCTGATTTTTCCGTGCAGGGAATTTCAAGAATTTGATCGCAATGTGGTGACTTATTGGGCTGAGCACATGCGGCAATGGGATGAGCAAGAAACGGTGGAAATTCAATACGAAGATTTGAAAGAAAATTTCGAGAAGAGTATCCGCCAACTGGCGCAGGAATTAAAGGTGGGACATTTGTTAAAGGAAGAAATCAGACAGCCGCAGATTTCAAAATTACCGAGTAATATTTTTAGCCGGTTGCCGCGACGGATTCAAAACAGGTTTGTTAACAAAACATTGACGGCCGTGTTCCCGCGGAAAGGGATTGTCGGCGACCATAAAACACATTTTACTCAAGAAGACTACCTCTTTATTAATAAACAGGCCATGGAAATTCAGGATGTTTTAGGAAAGGAAGTTAGAGCTTCATGATTGCCGCATTAGCTATTGGACGAAAAGGTTCGGTCGGGTTTCCGGGAAAAAATATTTATCCGGTGTTGGGAAAGCCCTTGTCTTATT
>CAZVZR010000083.1:0-8934 GCA_964630825.1 uncultured Planctomycetales bacterium
GAACAAGGCGCAGACGGAGAAACCGTTAAGATTGAAGACCAGGAAGGGTATTCATTAAAGTACCTCGAACATTTTCTGGAATCCTTTGCGCACAATCTTGGGGGAACCATCAATATCTGGATTACTAACCCCAGTAATGATCTACATACCAACTGTGAAACCGTGTTTAAATCTCTCGGGCTGGCGCTCGACCGTGCCACCGAGATTGACCCCCGTCGGGGAGATGCTGTTCCTTCGACGAAGGGGATAATCGATTAATAAACGGTATCGCCTAAACGTAGGGGCCGTTCGCGAACGGCCCCTACTTATTTAAACAATGATTACGATAATTGATTACGGAATGGGAAACTTGCGCAGTGTTCAAAAGGCCTTTGAATCTGTCGGGGCGAAAGCCTGTATTACGCAAAGCGCGAAAGATATTGAACAGGCCGACAAAATTGTTCTTCCCGGTGTGGGCGCGATGCAGCCGGCAATGGAAAGCCTGAAACGTTTAAAACTCATAAGCAGTATTAAGGAAGGTATCGCTGATAAAAAACCATTTTTAGGCATCTGCCTCGGCCTGCAGCTTTTATTCGAGGAAAGCGATGAAGGCGGCAGCGTCAAAGGTTTGGGGATTCTTAAAGGTAACGTTCAACGCTTCAAAAAACTTAAAGTCCCGCACATGGGCTGGAATACTTTAAACATTAAAAAGAAGTGCCCTTTACTGGCTGGCATCAAAGACAAAACGTACGCGTATTTTTGTCATTCATATTACGTGAAACCTGCGAGTAAAAATGTAACAGCAGCCTCGACAGATTACGGAATTGACTTTACCTCAATGATTTGTCAGGGCAATATTTTTGGCGTCCAGTTTCATCCGGAAAAAAGCCAGGATATTGGCCTGGCGATTTTAAAAAATTTTGCAAAACTATCCCCCTCAGAGAATAGAAGAGGGATGTCGCCCGCAAAGAGGGCTCCATGATCATCTTTCCCGCTATTGATATTAAAGACGGTAAAGTTGTCCGGCTGTTTCAAGGAAAATTTGATAAGGTCAGCGAATATTCCGACGACCCAGTAAGTGTGGCCAAAGATTGGGAAGCGCAAGGCGCGCAATGGCTTCACATCGTTGATCTTGATGGGGCAAAATCAGGAAAACTGCAAAACGCAGAGATCATTATAAAAATTGCAAAGGCGATCAAGATCCCTATCCAAATGGGTGGAGGAATCCGCTCTATTGAAGATGTCAAATACTTAACACAAAACGGCGTGGCGCGCGTGATCTTAGGAACTAAAGCGGTTCAGGACACGGATTTCCTTATCCAATTGATCGACACTTATCACGAAAAAATCGCCGTCAGTATTGATGCATCAATGGGTTTCGTGACTCAACGCGGCTGGCAGGAACTTTCTACTATCCTAGCGACTGATTGGGCAAAAAGGATCGAACGCTGCGGCGTTTCAACCATCATCTACACCGATGTTGCTACCGACGGCATGCTCTCGGGCCCCAATATCAAAGAATTAAAAGAGATACTCTCAGCGACAAAGATGTCTGTCATCGCCTCGGGAGGGATCTCCTGTATTAAAGATATTGCGGATTTATTGGCTTTGGACAACAAACAATTGATCGGTGCCATTACCGGACGAGCGATCTACGAAGGTAAATTGGATTTAAAAGAAGCTCTGAAACTATGCTCACAAAACGGATAATTCCTTGTTTAGACGTCAAAGACGGGCGCGTCGTCAAAGGGACGAACTTTGTCAACCTGCGGGACGCGGGCGACCCGGTTGAGATTGCCAAACTTTACGACACGCAAAAAGCTGATGAAATTGTCTTTTTAGATATCACCGCTAGCCACGAAAAGCGTAACATTATCCTTGATGTCGTTAAAACCACTGCTGAGCAAGTTTTCATGCCCTTAACCGTCGGCGGCGGGGTGCGGACCATTGAAGACATCCGGGCTTTATTAAAAGCCGGCGCGGATAAAGTTTCAATGAACACTTCCGCAGTGGAGAATCCTACTTTAATTAAGGAATCAGCAAAACGTTTCGGCAGCCAATGCATTGTGGTGGCTATTGACGCGAAAAAAATTAACGGGCATTGGGAAGTTTTCACGCACGGCGGGAGGACCGCAACAGGTAAAGACGCGGTGAAGTGGGCAAAAGAAGTTGAAAAATTGGGCGCCGGTGAAATCCTCTTAACCAGCATGGACTACGACGGCACAAAAAATGGCTACGACATTGCGCTAACGAAAAAAGTGTGCGAAACTGTTAACATTCCGGTGATCGCTTCCGGCGGCGCGGGGCAATTGGAAGATTTTTCTTCCTTGTTTCAAAAAACTTCCGCTGACGCGGCGCTCGCGGCTTCGGTATTTCACTACCGGGAATTAACCGTTGGCGACGTTAAGAAACATTTAAAGAAAAATAAAATTGAGGTTAGAAAATGAAGAAAGAAAATATCGAAACAATTCAAATTACCAAACGCAATCTCAACAAATTGCGCTTCAGCGCTGACGGCTTAATCCCAGCCATTGCCCAGGATTACAAGACAAAAGAAGTGCTGATGCTGGCTTACATGAATTTGGCGTCGCTCAAAAAAACTTTGAGCGGGGGATTGGCCTGTTACTGGTCCCGGTCACGCAAAGAGTACTGGGTGAAAGGAATGACCTCGGGGCACTTGCAGTACGTGAAGGCGGTTTACTACGACTGCGACGCTGACACCTTGCTGCTGAAGGTACGGCAAATCGGCGCCGCGTGCCACACGAATCGCAGAAGCTGCTTTTACCGAAAAGTAAAGTAAGTTGGTAGTTCGTCAGGCTCATTAATTTATTGTTAACTACGATTTTTAAGAAAAAATGTATTTTCCGTCAGAGCAAAACTTTTTAAAATTAACGAAGAAGGGCAACCTGATTCCGGTTTACAAGGAAATCCTCGGTGACGTCCACACGCCGGTTTCCGCCTACTACCAACTGGCCCAAAAAGCAAAATACTCGTTTCTTCTGGAGTCAGTTGAAGGTGAAGAGAAGATTGCCCAGTTTTCCTTCCTGGCCAAAGACCCAGAACTGATCATTCAGGCCAAAAACAACAAAATCAAAATCACCACCGTCACCAACGGTAAAAACCGTACGGCCGAACTAGCAGTGAAGGACACACCTCTCGATTGCATCCGCGACGTTTTGAAAAAATACCGCTTTGTCACCATTCCCGGATTGCCGCGCTTTTGCGGCGGATTGGTCGGCTATTTGAGTTACGACATTGTCCGGTTCTTTGAAAAGTTGCCTGACAAAACCAAAGATGACCTGAAGATCCCTGACCTGTTTTTAGTCCTGTCCAAAGACCTGGTAATTTTTGACCACCTCAACCACAAAATAAAAATTGTCAGCTGCGCCCACGTGTTGCCGAATCAATCCCGAAAACAGAAGCTTCAAGCGTACCAAAATGCGCTAAAAAGAATTAATTCCCTGATTTTTGAATTACAGCAGCCCGTCTCAATTCCTAAAAATAAGGGTGGACGAAAAGAACAAAAATCGTTAAAATTGAGCCTTAAATCGAACTTTACGCAACCGGCTTTTGAAAACATTGTCGTGAAAGCCAAAAAAGAAATCCGTAAAGGCGAGATCATTCAAGTTGTTCTTTCTCAAAGATTTACTGTTGGTTTAAATACACCGACATTTGATATTTACCGAACGCTACGGGTCCTGAATCCGTCGCCCTACATGTTTTATTTAAATTTTGACAAACTCCAAATTGTCGGGTCGTCACCGGAACTTTTGGTCCGCTGCGAAGATGGAATTGCCGAAACGCGGCCCATTGCCGGGACACGCCGGCGCGGCAAATCACCAAAAGAGGATGCGCTGCTCGCGAAGGATTTACTCGCCGACCCCAAAGAGCGGGCTGAACACATTATGCTTGTTGATTTGGGGCGAAATGATTTGGGGCGCGTTTGCCAAAAAGGGAGCGTCACGGTAACCGATTTTATGCTCGTTGAAAAATATTCGCACGTCATGCATTTGGTCAGCAATGTCCGTGGCCGCATCCGCGCCGACAAAGACAGCTTGGATGTCCTAAAGGCGGCCTTTCCGGCCGGGACAGTTTCCGGAGCGCCCAAAATCCGCGCGATGGAAATCATTGAAGATTTGGAAAATGTTAAACGCGGGGCCTACGCCGGTTGCATCGGTTATTTCAGTTTTTCGGGGAACCTCGACACGTGCATCACGATTCGAACGATTGTTGTTCATCAAAATAAAGCGTACGTTCAAGCCGGGGCCGGCATTGTGGCCGACTCACAGCCCAAGCGTGAATACCAGGAAACGTTAAATAAAGCCAAGGCTCAAATTAGGGCCATTGAATTGGCACATAATCTATAAGGAGAAAATAAAAATGGAAGTTCGTATCCGTTTACAGAAATCAGCAAAGGGCGCAAATAAACAAAATAATTACCGTATTGTGGCCATCGCTAAGAAAAAATCACGCCACGCCCGTCATTTGGAAGCATTCGGTTATTACGATCCGGCCAGAAGCCCTGCCTACTTTCATGTGGATCAGGAAAAGTTAAACAAATGGGTAAAACAAGGGGCCACCATGACGGATACGGTAAAATGGATTTTAAAAAAATCACAGCAGAAATCATAACTTTTCACCAAAGGAATTTTTATGCCTCCAGCTCAAGCAGCTAACCCATTACCGTTATTTTTTATCATTCTGGCGATTTTTTATTTCATTGTCTTTAAACCGGAAAAAGAACGCAAAAAAAAGCACCAGGAACAAATTAACAGTGTAAAGAAAAACGACCAAGTTGTTACCCTTGGTGGCATCCACGGAACAATCGTGTTGGTTAAAGATAAGACCGTTGTTGTCCGTGTTGATGACAATGTCCGCATTGAGTTCGACAAAGAGGCCATTTCCACCGTAACACCGGTTCAATCAGCATGAACAAATCCATCCGCAATAGATTGTTTGTCATCCTTGCCGTTACGGCAGTGTCGCTTTACTACACTTTCCCCGTAGAGAAACGCATCAACCTTGGGCTCGACCTCAAAGGCGGGATGAACCTTCTTTTGAAGGTTGAAACCGAAAAACTGGAAAAGAACGCCCAAAGCGATGCCGTGGCCCGCGCCATTGAAATTATCCGCAACCGCATTGACGGCATGGGCGTCGGCGAAACGGTCATCCAGCGCGAAGGGGAAAATGAAATCCTCATTCAGATTCCGGGAATCAAAAACCGCGAGGCGGCCATCGCCATGGTGGATACGGTTGCCCAGCTTGAATTTCATCTCGTTAACGACAATCCGCAAGACTTGAAATCCGCCTTAGACGGAAATGTTCCTTCCGGGAACATCTTAAAGAAAACCAAAGAAAGCGGTGCGGCTATTTTATTAGAAGAAAAAGCCTCCATGACCGGCGAAAGGATTGCCGACGCGCGGGTTGATTTTGAGCAAATGGGTGCGCCCTATATCAAATTAAAATTTAATTCGCAAGGCGCGAAAGAATTCGGGCTCTTGACGCAAAAAAATATCGGCCGGCAATTGGCCATTGTTTTAGACGGAGAAGTCCTTTCCGCACCGACTATCCGTGATGCCATATACGGTGACGCCCAAATCACCGGTACCTATAAATTTGAAGAAGCTTCCGTTCTCGCCTTAGCGTTGCGATCAGGTTCTTTACCGGCACCGATGCATATTGAAGAAGAGAGGACCATCGGCCCATTATTAGGCCAGGATTCCATCAAATCCGGAATCAATGCCACTATCTACGGCGGGCTTTTCATATTCATCTTTATGACCGCTTATTATCTTCGTTCCGGCGTCATCGCTTCCATCGCTCTGGGGCTGCATTTGCTTTATATCTTTGGAATAATGGGTTTATTTAACGCCCTGATGCCCGAAGCTCAATTAACATTAACTTTGCCCGGCATTGCCGGTATTATTTTAACGCTGGGTATGTCCGTTGATGCCAACGTCCTTATCAACGAACGCATCCGCGAGGAGCTGCGTAACGGCCGGACCATGCAGGCGGCCATCGCTAACGGTTTTAGTAAAGCCCTGAAAGCTATTATCGATTCCAACGTGACTACACTCATTGCCGCTTTCATGCTCTTTCAATTCGGTTCAGGGCCGGTCAAAGGTTTTGCCGTCACACTCACCTTGGGTATTATTACCGGTTTATTTGCCGCTGTTTTTGTATCGAGAACATTTTTCCTGCTGTTCTTTGAAATAAAATTGTTGCAAAAACTGCGGATGCTTTCACTTTTTACCAACACAAAAATAAATTTTCTCTCCCAGCGTTATTTATTTTTGGCTATTTCCGGAGCCATAACCCTTGCCAGCATTGTTACCTTAATCCACAAAGGGAATAACGCCTACGGTATTGATTTCGTCGGCGGCCAAATACAGGAATACAAATTTGCCAAGCCGGTGGATGCCGAGAAATTGCGCGGCATACTCGTTGCCGCCGGGGAAAAAGATGCCGTCATTCAACAATTTGAGAATCACCCAGAAACGGTCATTGTCCGTACACCCAGCGACACCTACCAACAAGTCAGCCAAGGTTTAAAAAAGGCATTACCGGATAATTCATTTGAAATTTTACGTATTGAACGCGTCGGCCCCGTTGTCGGAAAAGCATTGCGTAAAGCCGCCGTCTTGGCGATGGTTTTTGCCTTGAGCGCGATTCTTCTTTATATCGGGCTCCGGTTCAAACGCTTTGATATTGCCATTGCCGGCGTTGTGGCCTTAATGCATGACGTCTTTGTCACGCTCGGCATTGTGGTTATGCTCAATCGCCAAGTTGACTTGTTGGTCGTAACCGCATTATTAACCATTGCCGGTTATTCCATGAACGACACCATCATCGTTTTCGACCGCGTACGGGAAAATCTTATTAATTTCAGAAAATTATCGCTGATCGAAATTGTCAATTTAAGCATCAATCAAACACTTAGCCGTACTATTCTGACAACTTTTGTTACCTTCTTGCCGGTCCTGACGCTTTTCATTTGGGGAGGAGAAGTTTTAAATACTTTTGCCCTGTGTTTAATAATCGGTTTTATTACGGGAACATATTCCACCGTATCAATTGTCTCGCCGTTGGTTATCGCTCTTCAGAAAAAAATAAAAAAGTAGAAGTACCCTTACCTTTTTTAATTTTTAATCACACATGTTCCAATCCCTTGAACTTATCGTTGGCGAATCTTTTCAGCTTGATGAAATCCTGCTGATGCTTTTGAATTTTCGCTATGAAAAAGCCCACCGCGCCATGAAAGTCGGGCAGTTTAGCCAATTGGGCGGCATCCTGGAAATTTATCCCATCAATTTTGACGGGCCTATCCGTGTCGATTTCGACGATGATAAAATCCGTTCGATTTCCAGCATTAATATAAAAACCGGCCACTCAATTTGGCAGCACAATATCGCCATCATCTTGCCAAACAAGCCTTCAAAGAAAGATATTTTTAACGCCGAAGAGCCGTTAACGAATTTTGTTGATATTAAAAAAGGCGATTATGTTGTCCATCACTATCACGGGATAGGGCGGTATCTGGGCCTGACCAAATTTTCCATTAAAAATACCGACGTTGAGCACTTAATCATTGAATACCACGGTGGCGATAAACTTTTTGTTCCCAAACACGATGTCCGCCTGGTACAAAAATATATCAGCTTTAATAAAAAGCCGCCGCGTTTATACAAATTGGGGACAAAGGAGTGGGCGCGGGTAAAAAAAGCAATTCAAAAGCGCCTGCAACAATTAGCGGCAGAACTTTTGCATACCCAGGCGGTGCGCGCCAGCCTGCAGGGCCACGCCTTTTCAAAAGACAATCAATGGCAAAAAGATTTCGAAGCCGGATTCCCGTTCCAAGATACGATTGATCAAATAAAGGCGACTGAAGATGTAAAAAAAGATATGGAATCAACTCAGCCGATGGACAGATTATTATGTGGCGACGTCGGCTACGGAAAAACAGAAGTAGCCCTGCGCGCCGCTTTCAAAGCGGTCATGGATAATAAGCAAGTGGCTGTCTTGGTCCCCACGACGATTTTAGCCGAGCAGCACTATTATAATTTCAGCAAACGCCTTAAGGATTTTCCGGTGAATGTCGCGATGTTGAGCCGTTTCCGTTCCCATAGCGAACAAATTAAAATTGTCAAAGATTTGCAGGAAGATAAGGTCGATATCGTTATCGGAACCCATCGCCTTTTATCCAAAGATGTGAGCATTAAAAACTTGGGGCTGGTGATCATTGACGAAGAACAACGCTTTGGGGTCCGCGCCAAAGAACGCCTCAAGCATATGCGGCTTCTGGCAGATGTCCTGACGCTCACCGCAACGCCGATTCCACGCACATTGTACATGGCGGTTACCGGCGCCAAAGACATGTCGGTTATTTCAACCCCGCCGCAAAACCGTATTCCCGTGGAAACCCAGCTCATTGAATTTGATGAAAGCATTATTCAAAAGGCGATCGAAGAAGAACTCGCCCGCAAAGGGCAAGTTTTCTTTCTGCACAATCGCATTGAAGATATCGAACAAATTGCTAAAATAATAATGAGGCTGGTTCCGGGCTCGCGGCTGGCTGTGGCGCACGGCCAGATGTCGCCCAAAATGCTGGAAGAGATTATGATGAAGTTTCTGCAAGGAGAGGTTGACATTTTAGTCTGTACAACTATTATTGAATCAGGGATTGATATCCCCAACGCCAACACCTTGATCGTCAACCACGCGGATAGGTTCGGCCTGGCAGATTTGCATCAATTGCGCGGCCGGGTGGGCAGATTTGACCGCAAAGCTTACGCCTATTTTGTGATACCACCGAGAAAAGCCCTTTCGGACCAAGCCAAGGCGCGCATTCAGGCGATTGAAAATTTAAGCCATTTAGGCGCCGGCTTTGAAATTGCTTTTGAGGATTTGCAAATCCGCGGCGCTGGCAATTTGTTAGGAGAAGAGCAAAGCGGTTAC
>CAZVZR010000084.1:0-8870 GCA_964630825.1 uncultured Planctomycetales bacterium
AGGGCGAGTCGGGGTAAAGCAGGAACCACGGCTGTTAAGCCGTGGGGAGCTCCATAATTCTCCTCTTCATTTTGAATAAGGGGCTTTTGGTTTGCTCGAGGATGAGTTTTTCCCTTGCGCATTACAATCAAAAGTCTTAGAATTGAGGTTTTATGAAACAGATTTATTTGACACTTGATTTTGAAGAGGATTATGGGACCGCCTCCCGGAAAAAGTGTTTTTTAAGCCATAATCATTCTGAGAAATTTATCCGGTTTGTTAAGGAAAATGATTTAAGAGTCACGCTTTTTGTCACGGGTGAAATTTTAGATAACCAGCCCGAACTTGTTGAGCCGTATGTTCAGGAAAATGGTTTTTTTGAATTTGAGACCCACGGGTATAATCATGAAGATGTTTATGCCCATGTCGATAAGCGCATTGAAAATATCAACCGGGGGGTCATGGCGTACAAACGTTTTTTTGCAAGGGAACCAAAAGTTTACCGTGCCCCCAATGGCATTATTAGCGGCCAGGAAACAGAATTTTTGATGGCCAATAATATTAAGTTTAGCTCCAGTATTTTCCCGGCTTTTTTCCCGGGCAGATTCAACAACTTACATGTACCACAAAGCCCATTTAAATTTAAGAATACGGATTTTGTAGAGATGCCTTTTTCAACAACGCCTGTATTACGCATACCGATCGCGCTCAGTTATATTGAGTTGATGGGCTTGGGGTTCATGAAAATAGCCATGACAAAAGAAATCCCCAATGACATTATCTTTGACTTTCACCTCCATGATATCTTTCCTCAGGAAAGTTATCACAAAACGTCAATGCCTTTTATACATAAGTTGTTTTATTTGCGTTCTTCCGCCGAAGGTTATGCCTGGGCGACGTGGGAGAAAACCGTTCGGTATTTCAAGAATAATAAATTTACATTTAGCCTTTTAAGTTCTTATCGTGATCAGCTATCGCGTTTGGATTTGCCTGAGCTTGCCTCGCAAGAGGTCTTCAAATGAACATCTATTTTTTGACGCAGGAGGAGCCTTTTTATCTTCCAATTTTCTTTAATAATTTTTTTGCTAACAAACCTGCGGGGATTAACGTGACGGGGGCATCGATTTATCCTCCTTTTAATTCAGCGAAGGGATGGGGGGATGTTATAAAGAGCCATCTTTTGTTTTATGGTTTTTTTGTTTTTTTTATCCAGAGTTTTTCATTTTTGTTTTATAAGATTTTTAATATTTTAAGTAATTTTATTAAGTTGCAGCGGCCGTATTCCGTTGCTTCTGTTTTCCGAACACAGAAGGTGGAGATCATTAAGTCGGAAGGTATTAATTCAGATGAATTTTTGTCGAAACTACGAAAATTAAATATAGACCTAATTATATCGGTGGCCTGCCCTAAAATTTTAAAGAAACCATTAATACAGCTTGCACCTAAAGGGGTTATAAACTTTCATGCCGGCTATTTGCCGAAATACCGCGGCATCAATCCTCTTTTTTGGTCAATGCTTCATGGCGAAAAAAAGACCGCTATTTCTATTCATTTTATCAATGAATCCATAGATGATGGTGATATAATATCGCAACAAGAAGTGCCGATTGATCCAAAAGATTCCTTGGATTCTATGTATAAGAAAATTGTTCAAGTTGGTCCGGAGTGCTTGATTAAAGCGATCAATGACATCAAGCATAATACGTTAAAAGTAATACCTAATGACTCTGCGCAAGCAACCTATTTTGGGTTTCCTCAGTATGAGGATGGAAAGAAGTTCCGCAGCATTGGGCACAGGTTTCGATAGTAGGTTTAATAGTCCCAGCAAATATTAAATATGTCTGTGCCGCAAAATACCTCAAAAGTTAATAAACTCAATTTTTGCCTTGATATGTTTATGCTATTTTTAATCGGGGCGTGTTGTTTTTTATATTCACTGCTTAATAAAAATTTTGCCGAGATCCGCTTGGAATTGCCGTTTTTGCCTGTTCCTCTTTTTATCGGGGAATTCTTGCTGGGGACATGTATCGCCCTAAGTTTGCTGAAATGGTTTCTTTCCTCCCCGAGGAAATTAACCAAGCAACAGATTGCTATACTTATCTATTTTGGTTTTGTTACCCTTAAATTGTTGTTTGGCTTTTGGAAGTACGGTCCATTGGCATTTCGGCATGCGGCAATGTTTTATTACCCTTTATTTATTCCAATCGTTTATGACATTTTTGTTTCAAATGATTTTTTTAACAGGAATTTTTTTGTTTACTTTAAGGCTCTGGTTTTCGTTGCTTCACTTGTCAGTGTTCATTTCTTTCATCTGCATTTTTTTATATTCTCCTACATTGTTTTTGTTATCAGCATAATCTTGAGTATCCGTAGCCGAAAAATCCGCATTGCCTTATTACTTTTCGCATTGTTGGTTATCCCTTGGGATTATATTTATTATTATGCCAAAACCGTTTATGTGGCAGCTACACTAGCTGTCCTTTTCTTTATCATTACCGCCATGAGTCTTTTGAATATAAAAGCCATATATAAATTTCTTATTTTGGCAGCAATGTTAGTATCCTTTATAGCCCTTGCGTATTATGTCCCCGGGCATGAACATAAGCTGACATGGGATCGGTTGGTTAAATTAAAGGAAGTTCTTACCAGCCAGGAAAAATTAGTAAATGAAAAAAAGGCTACTTATGTTGAAGAAGACCGAAAGGTAAGGCTTTTTACTCCCGAAGAGGCGCAATTTAGAAATGATAGGGTTATTCAATTGACTGAATTGGAAAAGAAGCCCCAGGAGGAAGACAAGATAATCAAAAAATATTTTGGTGAAAATAAAAAGCCACTCAAGGAGAGAATTGCGGGGTTCATTAGCCGATTATCGGAGATTTTTCACCGCGATGTTGTCAAAAATGAGGGTAATAAAGTTTATGCGCCTGAATTGGGCCCGATAACAGCTCAAAACAAGACAGCGGCTCTTGAAGAACAAGGTGTTGGGTCGATAGTTTTTCGTATACAGATTCTTGAGGACATGGTGGACCAGTTAAGGGAGTACAAACCGATAGTCGGTTTTTCATTCGGAAAGCCCTTCCGGTCTAAACGGTTATCAATTACAAGAAATGGAGTGTACCAATACCTTATTGACGGATGGATCCCCACGCACAATTCCTTGATGGAAACAGTTTATCGAACAGGTTTAATCGGGGTTGGCTTATTAATACTTCTTTTTTGTAATATTTCTCACATGATAAAAATTTACCGGGATTCCAAGTCCTATAAGGGGATACTCTTAGTCACGTCAATTGTCTATTGGATAATAGCGGCACTGTTTAATATTATTTTTGAAATGCCTTATTTTGCCATTCCCTTGTGGAGTATGTATGGCTGTATTTTGGCCCATGCCCACCATACGAGGCAAGGCAAGCGGTCATAAAATATGTCACAAGATGATTTAGAAATTTCAGTGGTCATCCCTTGTTTGAATGAAGCCGAAACGCTGGAAGCCTGCATCAATAAGGCAAAAACCTGTTTTAAAGAACATCATTTAAACGGTGAGATCATTGTTTCCGACAATGGCTCGACGGACGGGTCTAAAGAGATTGCCCAGAGGTGCGCGACGCGTGTTGTGGAACAAAATATCAAAGGATACGGGGCTTCTTTGCGTAAGGGCATAAATTCTGCTAATGGTAAATTTGTCGTTATCGGCGACGCGGATGGCTCGCATAATTTTTTGGACACACATCATTTTGTCGAAAAGTTAAGGGAAGGGTATGATTTTGTGATCGGATCCCGCTTCAAAGGGGAAATTAAGCCGGGGGCGATGCCTTTTTTGCACCGTTATGTCGGAGTTCCAGGGCTGACATTGGTTTTAAAATTGTTTTACCAAATCAACGTTTCTGATTCCCAATGCGGCATGAGGGGTTTTACAAGAGAATCAATTCCTTTAATGGAATTAAAGACTAACGGGATGGAATTTGCTTCGGAACTGCTTATAAAAGCCAAGCGCTGCGGCCTGAAAATAGTAGAAATCCCTATCGTTGTTCTTGCTTCCGGGCGTTCACGGCCGTCTCATTTAAAACCGCTGCGCGATGGCTGGCGGCATCTTCGCCTTATGTTCCTGTCTGCTCCGGATGCATTAATGTTTTGGCCGGGAGTTGTTTTACTTGCGATCGGTATTTTGAAACTGGTAATTTTTCCCAAAGAGGTTATTGGAATGGTAGACGCGGTGATCGGTTTTCAAATGTCAAGCTTAGGCGCTTTTGCGTATTTGATTGTGATGCCCAACGGGGCGAGAAGAAAAGATCGGTTGTGGAATTTACTCTTGAAATATTCCAGGTTTGAAAACGGCCTTTTGATCGGAATGGGTATGTTCTTAGGAGGTTTATTAGCTATTTTTTATGTCTCTCGATCCATTATTTTTTTAACAATCGACCTCATCGGAATTCAGGTTGTCCTTTCGTCATTTCTCTTCAATATGCTTGGCGCAGATTCCGGCAGTTACCTGCACGGCGGGCAAAGTAACCCTGACAATTAAAGAACGTTAAAGAGTGAACCAGAATAGCCTTGGACATAAACCTTCCGGAAAAATATACCAATGGATTGGTTTGGTATTTTTGGGAAGCATTTCATTTTTGTACTCCCGGTTTCAGAGGGACTTTGCTAAAATTTATTTTCAAATCCCTCCCCTAAAATTCCCGATATTTGTCGGTGAGCTTTTTCTGCTTTTGGGTTTAATCCTTTTGTGTGGGTATTTCATCATATTTTCCCGGCCAAGATTCAACCGTTGGCATGCGGGAATAACATTTTATATTCTTTGGATTTTTGTCAAAGCGCTGTGCGGTTATATGGCGTGGGGGCCGTTATCTTTCCGTAATGCCGCACTGTTTTATTATGTCTTATTTGCTGTGATGGGGTTTTATTTCTTTGATAAGGCATTTTTTACTCAGCGGGTCATTTTCTTAAGCCTTGTCGTCATGGCGGGGCTGTTTATATTTTGTCCGTATTATATCTTAAGTTATTTTCGGTTTTGTTATTTGGTTTTATATGTGATTCTGCTATTTAAATTAAATAACGTATTGGCTAAATGGATTTTTGCTGGAATATTGCTGTTGAAATTCCCTTTCTTCCTGTTGATACAATGTCCGCGCGCAATGTATTTGGCTTTTCTTCTTTGTGCCATCTACATTTGCCTATGTTTAATTTCGTCTGTCTATAAACCTTCCGTAAAACACAAAATTCTTATTTTGAGTTTTGTGGTTCTGGGGCTGTTGGTTGCCACCATCAAAATTGGGGAAAAAGACAGGCTCAAGACCTTAGTATCATTTAAAGAATTTTTACGCCTTTACCAGGAGAAGCAGAAATATATTCAAGGGGAATTAAAAAATTTCACTTTCCGTGACATCAAACCCCAGCTTTACAGCAAGGCTCAAGTGGATAGCGGTGATGCCGTTTTCGATTTTAATATTGACATATTGACACAGGATATTTGTTCGGCACTTTTTGCCAGCAAAATTCAAAATATCAATCTGCAGGGCATAGAAAAGGATCATTGCCACGCGGTAACCAGCCAGTTATTACATCAATATTTTGAAGAGGTGAGAGCCAAGAATAATCAAGCCATCAACTTAAGTAATGAAGCGAGGTTAAAAGGCCTAAAAACTTTAAAGGAATCTAAGGTTGATGCTGTAAGAGAAGTTCAATTAATCAGTGACGAAGCCACAGAATCTATTATGCAAGGGCTCGTAGCAACCATAAATAAAGAGTTCCCTGGGGAATTAGAAGGTGTTAAAGAAACGATCGATGGATTTAAATTAAGCATCAACAGTAAGATTTGTTCGATTGCCCATTTGGAGATAGCTCGCCTGATGGAGCCAGTGGAAGACCCCACGATGACGGCTAGTTTACAAACTGCCCACTTCCGATTGTTTGTCTGGCAGGACATGGTTGAAGAAATGATTGCCGAAAAAGCTTTTTGGGGGATTAGTTTTGGTAAACCCCAACGGTCAAAGCGGATTGAAATACTGCGTATTTCAAAAGAAGAATGGTTGAAAGACGGGTGGATTACGCCGCATAATTCTTTTCTTCACATGATTTATCGAGGAGGCCTGGTGGGCGTTGCTCTTATTATCGCGATCTGGGGTGTTTGGAACTATATGAGAAAAATTTTCTTAACTAAGCGTTCTTGGGAGGGGCTTTTGTTAACCAGCATCTTTCTTTATATTTTCTTCGTGGCTTTCTTTACAGTTAGTTTTGAATTCCCCTACATCGCCATTCCCGTTTGGAGTTTATTCGGCATGGCGCTCGCTTACAGCCAACAGGTTTAAATTATGTGCGGTATTGCAGGAATTTTTAATTACGGCAGCCAGGAAAAATTAAATCACCATGATTTAGAGCGAATCACCGGTTTGTTAACCCACCGCGGGCCCGATGAGGCCGGCTATTTTTGCAACCATCAGATCGGTCTGGGCCACCGCCGGCTTTCCATTATTGACCTGACCACCGGCCATCAGCCAATTTACAACGAAGATAAAACCATCGTGACTATTTTCAACGGTGAGATTTACAATTTCATTGAATTAAAAGAGACATTGATGAAGAAAGGCCATCGGTTTGAGACGCATTCTGATACCGAGGTCATTGTCCATCTTTATGAAGAATACGGTGAGGATTTCGTTGAGCATTTAAGAGGGATGTTCGCCGTTGCGTTATGGGATGCGTCCAAAAAGAAATTATGTTTGGTCAGAGATAGATTGGGCATTAAACCTTTATTTTATTTTGTTGACCACAATAAGATTCTATTTGCGTCGGAAATCAAATCGATTGTTCAATACCCCGGCTTTGAAAAGAAAATTGCCTTGGAGGCGCTCCATGATTATTTAAGTTTTATGACGACAACGGGCCGTAAGACAATCTTTGCGGGTGTATTACGCCTATTGCCGGGAGAGATGTTGGTTTGCACGCAAGAGAAGATTACACAGAGATTTTATTGGGAGCCAGAGAAAATAGAAAAAAGAAAGGTTTATTCGGCGCAGGAGTTTTTAGAACAACTCCAAGAAGTTGTGAAGGGGCATTTAATCAGCGATGTTCCTTTGGGGGCATTTTTAAGTGGCGGATTGGATTCTTCAACGGTGGTAGCCTTAATGAGCCGGGTGATGGATAAACCGGTTAAGACCTTTAGTATTGGTTTTACCGGCAGCAAATATTATGATGAAACGCCGTACGCTCGGCGGGTGGCGGAATATTTAAAGACCGACCATCAGGAATTTATTGTCACGCCGCGCGTGGTGGACGTGATCCCCGATATTTTAAAATATTTCGATGAGCCATTTGCAGTCAGTTCGGCGATACCGACTTACTTTCTGGCCAAGTTAGCCCGGGAAAAAGTAAAAGTTGTTTTGACCGGGGACGGTGCCGATGAATTGCTTGCTGGATATGATTATCGGTATTGGGCCATTCGGCTGGGAGAAATATATGATCGGTTCCCGCTGCTTAAGGGCATCCCGCTGCCACAATTGCTGGGTGGTATTTTAAAGGGCAAGAAAGCCAAATTGGAGAAGTTTTATTCCCAACTGCATGTTAACCCGCGGTTGCGGTATTTCAGTTATATGACAAAGTTTCAGGAAGAAAATAAGCGGCAGTTATATTCCGATAGCATGTGTAATCAAATCGGGAATTACGATTCCAGCCGGGATTTTTGTCATTATTATGATCAACTCAAAGATGATGATGTCCTCAATCGATGGCTTTATGTGGACATGAAAACTTCTTTGCCGGATGAAATGCTCACCAAAGTCGACCGGATGACGATGGCTTTCGGGCTTGAAGCACGTGTGCCGTTTCTGGATCATAAACTCGTCGAGTATGTGTTGTCACTTCCTTCGAGTGAGAAATTAAAAGGACGTACTTCTAAATATATTTTACGCCGAGCCATTGCCGCTATTTTACCACCAGACATTCTCAAGCGGCCCAAACATGGTTTTGAAGTTCCGGTTGATGAATGGATACGAGGCGAGTTGAAAGATTATGCCCGGGATTATCTCAATAAACAGCGTATTGATAAAGAAGGAATCTTTAGCGGGAGTATGGTTGAATCCATCTTGCAGGACCATTTAACTCACAAGAAAAATTACGGGCATCAGCTATGGAGCCTTTTGATGTTTGAGGTCTGGTATGAAAAATACTTCCGGTAAGAAAAAGTGCCTGCTATTTGTCATCCCAACGCCGCCGCCTTATGCTGGCCCGGAAGTTTCCAGCCAGATTTTACTTAACTCAGCGTTAAAAGAAAATTTTGATATCATTCATTTGCGCAGTAACGTCCATTTGACGAATGCTCAACGAGGGAAAATAACTTTTGCTACGCTTTGGCGGTTTTTTTGCCTTCTTTGCCGAATGTTAGTTATTGCCATTACGAAACGGCCGGGATGTGTTTATACAATTTTAAACCAAAACGTTTCCGGATTTTTGCGGGATTCTGTCGTGGTGCTTTGGGCGAAACTGCTGGGCAGAAAAGTCGTCTTGCATTTTCGCGGTTCGAATTTTGAATATTTTTACAAGAGCCAATCGCCATTGTTTCAAGCATATATCCGGTTTGTTTTAAGTAGAGTGGATGCCTTTATTTTGCAGGCGAATTGGGTGAAAGAGAAGTTTAAGCAGTTTGTCCCAGAAGAAAGGTTGTATGTCATTTTCAATGCGGTGCCAGAACATATTTTAAACAGCACGAGGGATAATTTTCCTAAAAGGCAGGACCGCTCGGTCAATGTGCTTTTTTTAAATCATCTTTCGGTGGCAAAAGGGTTCCTTCATTTTTTGGAAGCAAGCAGTGAAATATTAAAAATCAGAAATGACGTTGTTTTTAATATCGTTGGGGATAAAATTCCCAATGAAAAGAATATTCTCTATGGAGA
>CAZVZR010000085.1:0-8779 GCA_964630825.1 uncultured Planctomycetales bacterium
CGCTCACGGTTACCAAGTTGCAGCGGAAGGCGATTTCATCTTCGGCTAAATGAATACCCAGGTTTGCCGCTTCAATACAGGCCCGGCCGGTATGATAGGTTTTCGGGTCGTAACCTAAAATGGCCATGTTGGCGACGTCGGAACTGGGTTTCATCCCTTCGGGAGTTGGTTGAACTAAACCGACAAAACCATTTTGCGCGAGATAATCCATGTTGGTCGTATGCGCTGCTTCAAGCGGTGTTTTGCCACCGAGCTCTTCAACCGGCTCATCGGCCATTCCATCTGGAACTATGAGAATGTATTTCATTAGAAAATTATTTTATCAGATTTTAATTTAAATGTGTGGAGTTTTAAAAAGACTTTTGCTAAAGGTGGGAAAATTGAACTAGGATTTTGACAGTGCTTTTAATAAATTTTTTGCCATAGCGTTTCGGGATGTGGTCTTGGTGAGAAATTGTTTCTGCCTATTTAAAATATATCCGAAGTATTTACCGTTATGGACGGAATTAGTGACGACTAAATCACACCGGGCTTTATCAAATAGGTATTGGGTCTTTTTTATCGCCAAAGCCTTGTTAAGATGTGAAGTCAATTTGAAACCGACTAAACAGCTTTTGGGCGACATTTTTTTAATTAAATAAATAATTTTTTTTGTCGGGACTAACTCAAGGGTTAGCCGGCGTAGGTGAGAACTAATTTTTTGCTGGAACGGCCTTTTTAATTTGTAGTCGGAAACAGCCGCGGCATGAATGACGATGTCGTAATTTTTTTTCAATTCCGTTTTGATGAGTTTTAAGAATTCATCATAGTAGGAAAACCGCTTCACGGTAATCAAAGGGTGCCGTAACGGTTGGGCAACCGGGCCTTCGAGGGCGGTTATCTTTGCTCCTGTTTTGGCAAGTTCGCGGGCAACGGTTTGCCCCAACGCTCCGGAAGAAATGTTGCTTAAGATGCGCGTGTCGTCAATGGGAATCCACGTCGGGCCATACGTGATGAGGATGCGTTTATCTTTTAATGGAAAATTTTTCATGTGGTTACCAGTTACCAGTGCCCAGTTACCAGTGAAAATTTTATACTGGTCACTGGAAACCGGCAACTGGGAACAAACGCGAAACGCTCTTCAGAAACCTATTTCTTTAAGCACAGCCTTCAAATCTGCTTTAATGGAAACAGGTTTGGCAACGTTGTCAATCGCCGTATGCGGATCCTTTAATCCATGACCGGTTAGAGTGCAGACAATGCGCGCATTTTTATGTTTGTCGAAATAGCCTTCCTTCTTTTTCTTGAGAATACCGGCGACTGACGCTGCGGAAGCCGGCTCAGCAAACACACCCGTTCCCTCGGCTAAGATTTTGTAAGCAGAAATAATTTCTTTATCGGTAACGGCATCAATAAGCCCCTTCGATTCATCGCGGGCGGCTTCAGCTTGTTTCCAGCTGGCCGGGTTGCCGATGCGGATCGCGGTGGCGATGGTTTCAGGATTTTCAATAATTTTTTTCTTCACAATCGGTGCCGCACCGGCAGCTTGAAAGCCGAGCATTTGCGGTAGTTGTTTTGCTTTGCCAATTTTTTTATATTCTTTGTACCCTTTCCAATAAGCGGTGATGTTGCCGGCGTTGCCGACGGGAATGGCGTGAAATTCCGGTGCGTCGCCCAGAACGTCAACAATTTCAAAAGCGGCTGTCTTTTGCCCTTCGATGCGAAACGGATTAATGGAATTAACAAGTTCAACAGGATATTTGTTGGTGATTTCTTTAACGAGGTTTAATGCCTCATCAAAATTTCCTTTGATCTGAATAACTTTTGCTTGGTGGATCATTGCCTGGGCCAGTTTGCCTAAAGCAATGTTACCTTCGGGAATCAGGACAACACATTTCATCGTGCCACTTTTGGCGGCGTACGCGGCAGCCGAAGCCGACGTATTTCCCGTCGAGGCGCACATAACAACCCGAGCTCCCTTTTCTTTCGCTTTGGAAATGGCCATCGTCATCCCGCGGTCTTTAAATGATCCCGTCGGGTTTAGTCCTTCATATTTTAAGTAAACTTCCAGGCCGATGCGCTTTGAGAGATCTTCGGAATGAACCAGCGGTGTGTTACCTTCGCATAAAGTTACGATTGGAGTTTTGTCACTTACCGGTAGGAAATTTCGGTAGCGTTCAATGATACCTTGGCTTTTCACAACAATTTCTCCATGCGGATCGCCACGGGCCGTGTTTTGACCAATGGCAGCATGTAAATTTTCGCCAGTGCCCGGCGGACGAGTTTCTCAGTCGCATAGTCGGTTAACATGACAACTGGCACGACGCCAGTGCGCATGTGTTGCTTTTGCGTGACAGAGTTGATGCCGACGCCGTAGCGACCTAAAATACCGGTAATTTGGGAAAGGACACCGGGTTTGTCAACGGCCATGAAGCGCATATAAAATTTGGTGCGGACTTCGTCAATCTTGCGCACTCCGACATCGGTGGCTTCACTATAGATATTGCTTAAAAGATTGCTGTCGGGGCCTTTGGCAGCAAAATTGATCAGATCACTTATGATTCCGCTGGCTGCCGGGAGCTGCCCCGCCCCCTGCCCGGAGAGAAGGATGTTGCCCATCGGATAGGAGTCTAAATAAACGGCGTTGTAATTACTTTTGATCGATGCCAAGGGATGATCTTTGCTGATTAAAGTCGGAGTAACGCGCGCTTCAATCATGTTGTGTTCTTTTTTCGCAATCGCTAAAAGTTTGATGCACAAATTGAGGCTTTCAGCATGCTCAATGTCCACGTGAGAAATGTGTGTAATGCCTTCGGTATAAATATCGTCAACTTTAAGAAATTTTCCGAACGCCAGGTAAGCTAAAATGGCCAGTTTGTAAACAGAGTCAATTCCTTTGATATCTTTATCCGGATTGCTCTCGGCGAATCCTTTTCTTTGCGCGACTTCAAGTGCTCTTGTAAAAGAAAGGTCGTTGTCAGTCATTTCCGTTAGGATAAAATTACATGTACCGTTGATGATACCGTAGATTTTATCGAATTTGTTTCCGGCCAAGCCTTCGGCAATGGTTTTAATGACCGGCAATCCGGCACCGACCGTCGATTCCAAATATAAATGCCGGTTTTTCCGCCGGGCGAGTTCAAAAAGTTCTTTGCCATAGTAGGCAATCAGGTCTTTGTTGGCGGTCACGACATGCTTGCCGCGCTTTAAGGATTGGCTGATGATTTCTTTAGACGGGCGCAAGCCACCGATTAATTCAATAACCACATCAATGGACGGGTCGGTGAAAACATCCTGATATTTTCTAGTCAATTTTGTTTTGGCCAGGCCGCGGGTATTCTTTTTATGGATGCTGCGGTCGCAGAGGGTCTTTAACACAAACTCAGTATTGTATTTATTCCTGATGTAATCTTCGCGGTGGCGCAGGAGTTTGACAACGCCTTGCCCAACAACACCATATCCGATTAGTCCAATATTAATTTTTTTCATTGCTCCGCTGGTTCTCCTTCTAAAAATACTTCCATTAATTTTGCAATCACGTATTCGGCTTCCGCGTTTAAGTGTTCAAACTTAAGCCGTGTTTCATAAAGCATATCTTTAACTTTTTCGTGCGATTCCTGGACGGACCCATGAATGTGCGTGATATCTGTTAAATAAGGTGTTTTAAGGTCAATAAACAAGTGGGTGCCGGAAGGAAACGTCCGTGTCGTGACGAAACACATCCCTCCCATGCCGATATTACGCAATTGAGTTATTTCGTATTTTTCTTGCGGATTACTCTTATCGTAATAAGTGAGGATGAAGCTTTTGTTTATCCGTTTATATTTCCTGCGTTCTTCTTTAGGTGAGGGCATAGGTTTAAATTTTTAGGGTATTAATCGTTTTCTTAAAAAAGCTCTTCCAGATTGACTTTTTAAATAAGTTTCGAACTGCTGTGCCAACTCTTCATCAGTAAATGTTAAATACGTTTCTAATTTCCATGGGGCGTATCTAAGTGTGTAATTTTCCGGTTTTGGTTGAGAATGTTGTTCAAGACGGTTTTTTAGGTTTTGAGTATATCCTATGTAAATCCTTTCATTGTCTTTTTGGCTTCTTAAAATGTATACATTGTATTCCATAGTTGAATTTTATCTATCGGTCCGTCTTCGCCACATACTTGTCGTGTGTGGCTTCGTCGGACTCGATCAGTCTTCGCAAAAATTTGATGTTTTGGGCGAAGTCAGTCGAAGCCAAAGGCGAAAGCACTTTGGCGAAGACTGATCGGGGCGACAGGGGTTGAACCTGTGACCTCTTGTACCCCATACAAGTGCGCTAGCCAACTGCGCTACGCCCCGGAAGTCATAATTATTTTATTCTCAATGCCTTGCGAAGCGTGTACTTCTTGGCTGTTTTTCGTTTTAGGCTCAAGTGTCCAAAAAGTGTCCATTTTTCTACCCAAAATGTCCACAGCTCGCCTTTTATAGCTTGGTGAAAGATGGCTATATCTTAACGTCATTCTTATATCTTTATGTCCCAAAAGCTCCCGGACAGTATTTATATCAGTCCCAGACATAACTAGCTGACTGGCAAATGTATGCCTAAGATCGTGAAAAGTGAAGTTAGTTATATCAGATTTATCAAGTGCCGTAAAGAATGATTTACGTAAGTTATGAAAAGGCTTGCCGTTCTTCTTACAGAAAATAAAAGGGCTTTCCGGGTTCTTGGGAACGCGAATCAAGGCAGTTTTGACCTGTTCATTCATATAAACTTCTCTCTTTTCCCCATTCTTTGTATCCAATATAGTGATTATATTGCGCTTAAAATCTATATCATACCATTTAAGACCGAGTATTTCACCTCTTCTCATCCCTGTATTTAGTGCAGTCACAACGATCGGGCGTAATCTCTTGCTGCATTTGGAAAGAAGATCAATAATCTCTTCTCTTTCAAGGAAACGAAGGCGTCCTCTTGGTTCTTTAAGGAATTTTACTCTTTTAGCGACGTTATCGTGCAGCTTTCCCCAAGCTACAGCTTTTGAAAGCATAGTTTTTAGCGTTGCAAGTTCACGGTTAACGGTTGCCGGAGCAACCTCTATAAGTCTATTAGTTTTAAATTGCTCAATATCCTTAACTGTTATTGTAAAAAGATACTTACCGCAAAAATATTTTTTTAAGCCTAATAGGTGGTATTCGTCTGTCTTCCAGCTCTTCTTATTGACTTTTGAATGGATTTGAAGGTATTCAGTAGAGAAATCCTCAAATTTAACTTTTTCTTTTTTATTGATTTCGAGGAACTTTCCCTCTGCTATTTCGACTTTTCTCTTGGCGAGGACTGTTTCGGCGAGCTTCTTGCTGGAGCCAATCTTTTCCCTGCGGCGCTGCCCATTCGGCAAGTAGTAATCTATATGCCAATTGTTTTTCTTAAAGACTACACCCATAATACTGATACCTTATAAATAATATTATTAATAGGTGACTAATTATACACTTCGACCGACTTTTCTTCCAACCATTTCTCAATCTTTTGTAAATCAAATTTAACCAGCCGGCCGACCTTAACATAAGGAATTTTTTTGTGGCAGACCCAGACGTAAACCGTACCAACCTTAATCCCCAAATATTCCGCTAGCTCTCTAATTGATAGAAAACGTTTTATCATAAACACTGTCGAGAAGAATTAAGATTGCAAACATTTATTTTCATTGGATTTCTTAATCTTTTCCTTAACTTCTTGGGTCATTTTTCTAAGGTCTGCAATAAAACTTTTATCTACAATCACTTGTACATCGCTAGGGTATCCTCCATCTATATAAACCAAATAACTACTCAAGTTATTTATATGTACAACTTTTTTTTGAACCGGAGGGTTTACCTGTGTCTCAATTTTGATTAAGCGTTTTTTTAAATTCATGATATGGCCTTTCCAGTTAATTGTTGTTCAATTTTTTCTAGCCTTTTTTCAATATTTTCGATTTCAATCGTTTTCAATGTGTAATCAATAATGTCCTTACAAGCCCGAAGTTTTAGATAAGGATGGTTTGAGTCTACAAATGTAATTAACCCTTCGATTGCTTTTGACACAGAATTTTTCAATTTGGTTAGACCAACCTGGACAACTTCATCCCGTTGGCGATTTAATTCAGCATTAAAAGCATCATCTTTTAGCCAAGCATAAAGGGTTCCCTTGCTTAATCTGGCCTTTCTACGGGCTTCTTCGAGCGTTGCAGAGGCAAGAATATGGCTAATTACCATCCTCTGCCTATGTGTTAATTCTATTTTTTCTTCCATAGAGCCACCGTAACAGTTCAATTTAGTATGTTTGAGTTCAATTTAGAAATCTTTGCGAAATGCCCCCTCTATGTTACTGATACCGTTTCTGTTTCCATTCCCCTTTCTAGAGACGGAAACAAAGTCTGTTTCAATTTATAAAAAGCAGCCTTACCACCACGCCCATTATCGGACTTGCGGTCATCCCGTTCAATAAGGCCTCCTTCTACGAGGGCTTTTAGAGTTTCATCTACGGCTTTCTCAGGGATGCCTTCATTTTTAGCTTGTTCAATCAGCACTTTTCTGGCAACCCATTCACCGTTATTAAAAGCCATCGTCAGGAAGGCACGAGCAACTTCCTGTCTAGCTTGTTGCTTGATAGCCTCAGCTTCTCCTGCATAGGTTACGGTAGTTGAATCAGAATCCAGGTCTTTAATACTGACAGTAAAAGCCGGCACTGCTTCAGCATATCTGGATTTAGAATGTTCAACGATAAGGACATCATCTTTACGCTTTAAAGAAAGAAGTGTGTCCACAAACGCAGTTTTTTCACTGCTTCCGCGCAAAAGCAGATCAAGACTAGAAACAAAATTATTTGGCTTTCGCTGATGGTCTGCAATGAGAAATGAACAACTAAATTCTCTAATTAATCCCTTAATTACTGCGAATACTTGAGACATGTCAGAAGCAGAATTTTCTTCAGCTCGATGAACTCGGATTAAGGAGTCAATAACAATTAACCCAGGGGAAAACTTTTTTATTAAAGTTTGTAATTGTTCAACGGAACTTGACCGGCTTAAACAAAGCCCCTGCCCGATACAAAAATTTAAATCTAACGTGCTTTCTTGTAGGTTTTTGGCTTTTAGAAGTTTGCGTAACCGTCGCCTTAGCATCCCGGGGGATGATTCTTCATCGATGTAAAGAACGGGGCATTGAGGAGTTTCAAATTGTCCCAACCACTTTCCGCCTTTTGCACATTCAATTGCAAGATCCAAAAGCATCCACGATTTTCCATGTCCCGGGAGGCCTGCTAAAATTCCAGCACTTTCTTTGGCAAGAAGTGAACCAACTCGCCACTCAATTTCTTGGTTTTTGCCTTCTAGTAACTTGACTATATGTAAAACTTCAAACGGTCGGTTTTCTGTTTCCATTTTCCCACTATTATATGTAGAAGATGGAAACGGTTTGTTATTAGGATATCGGGAACAGATACCCTTAATTTGGCTTTGCAGTTCTTCCAAAGCATACGGCTCATTCTCTGGATGAAGAAATTCAACCCCTTTAGCATGAGGCTTAAGCAAGGTAAAAATATCGTCTGGCGATAATCCGTCAGTATGCAACCGTCCGATGATTCTGCTAAAGGTTGCATTTCGATTCCCATTAATCTTACTGAGGGCTTCCGAAATCCACCCGGGGGGGTTAATTTTGGGGCTGTTTACGAATGCTTCAATTGTTAAGAATGATTCAAAATCCGTAAGGTTACATAGTTTATTTTCATTTAGTTCAAGTATAGAAACCGTTAAAAGGGAGTCTGGATTCTTATGATTAATCGTGCCAGGGAGCCTTAAAACTCTTGCCAATTCCGCAGAATTAAGGTCACCGCCTAATGTTTTAGCAATGGCTTTAAGAAATGCTTCTATCTTATGAATATCTTGCTCACAAGTAATCTCAAAGGGTTCTTTGAGCAGCCAATACACATGATATCCGTTTCCACTATCCACTATTATAGTAGGTGAAATGGGAAACGATTTAAGACGGCGCAAAACTTCTTCTTTTCCTCCTGCGAAGTCTTTCCCGTCAAGGTCTACCCATAATGATTGGGTTTGCTTAACGGCCTTTTTATCGCCTTTCTTGCTTTGTCTTTGACAAACCCCAAAATACACGTTGAATTCTTTCGATAATGAATCGATGTCTACCTGACTGTACATCAGTTCATCAAAAGAGGGATAAAATAAGGATTTAACTTCTTTTGTTTTTGGATGGATGGCGCGAATTTCAATAAATCCGTTCTGCAAGGAAGGGAATAGCAATTTAATGAATTTTTGAATAGTGTGTACTTGGCTCATCTTTTCTTTCTCCTATTTCATTTTTTATTGATTTGCTATCCAGAAGAAAAGCTCTGGTTTTGCGCAGCTCGTTTAGAAGCCGGCTTTCATAATTACCGGAACAAAAAGCAAGAACCGATTTTTCAAGATCGTTGGTTATATGAAATGCAACCCATTTAGTTCCATCGGAGTCTTCTATCGGCGTATGTGTGTGTTCAAACCCTTTAAAACGAAGGTAGGTGATTAAATCAAGGTCTTTGGCTTGGAAAGTATTGGGGGATTTCTGTTTCATCTTGTTTTCCTTTCTTTATTTCTTATCAAAAAAAAAGACCCCGACAACAAGCTTCCGCTTGCAATCGGGGTCTGGTTTTCAGATTGCCCTGCAAAAAATTTATTTTAAAAATTTAAAGAACGTTCTTCTTAACTAACACTTATACTCTACAACACATTATCCTAAAAATCAATTTTTTCTCATATTTTTTATTCAATTAATTATGAGTACTATAATCT
>CAZVZR010000086.1:0-8719 GCA_964630825.1 uncultured Planctomycetales bacterium
GCAAATCAAAGAGATCGCTGTCTCTGACCGCGTCCTCACGGCTGCGGATGCCGATACGTTTCATGCGCCCAGCCATCATATCAATACCAAAGGCTTCCTTTACCATCTTCGCTGTCTTCAGATCTTCTAACTCCGTTAAATAACCTGCAATCTTCGCCATCACAACATTTATATTTGCGTCGGGATGATTCGCTATTTGCCTGTCAAATGCTTCTTGCGCTTCGACAAATAAATCAACAATGCGTTGGCCCATCAAATCATTTTGTTCATAAGAAATTAATTTGTTAACTGCCCACAAAAGGGCCTTCTTTTGTTGTTCATTTTCAAGGCGATCAGAATAGCTTAACAAATCGATTCCCGCCGATTGCACGATGAGGCTGCGCACCGCGGCCTGCGCTGAGTTGCGCATCATATAAAAATAAAGATCTTCTTCGGCAATGGTATTAAACTGCTTAAATAAAATATTCTTATTATGTTCATGCCATAGGCTAAAGTATTCTTCATCAACCAATACCAGCGGAATACGCGGCAATTTTCCGGTCTGAATCCGCGTGATAGGCTCGCCGAGCATATCGAGTGTCCCATAAGATCCAGGTAAATAAATAATCCCCGCATTACTATAATCGGCGACAATGGTTTTGCGAATAGCAGCGCTGGTCATTTTGAGATGAATGTTTGCTTCGCGGCCGGAATCGGTCAAATGTTCGAGTTCGCCCAAATTAATCAAATCGCTTTCGACCGGCGCGCCGCCGATACGCTCATTCTTAATCTCCCAAAATTTATCATGGACTGCTGCCCCGGCACCGTCATAGCTGACAATCATGATGTCAAAGCCCGCGGCCATAAGAAGTTCGGTGATTTCTTGAGCCAATTGGAAGTACGCGTAATCCCTGAATATCTGTTTCCCGGAACCGACAATGGTGACTAGCGGCCGACGGCCGTTTAAGTTTTCATGCACCCTGTTTAAATCAGCTTTTAATCCTCTTGGATCAATGACCAAATGTTTATTCCTTCCTCGATAATTAAACGGTGAGTTTAAGAGTGCTTCAATAATTTCCCGGTCACTGCGGCCATCCACTAAGCTAAATATTTGATCAACGGGATTTTTGGTAAATCCTCTGGGCTCGGCTGATTCCTTAAAGAATTTGATCAGGCCGCCCCACATCCCCCTGCCGACCATAACCATCGGAACTCCAATATCCATGTATCCGGCTTCTTTCAATTTGGCAATGGTCAAAGATTCATTCTCCGTTCCGATGCCGCCTTCAAATGAACCGAAAGAATCCGCTTGAACAATATAACGGTTAATGCGCGGCGGGAAATGGTCAAACGAGAATTGGTGCTCGGGAAGAATGTACGTGCTCTGTGGCTCCATCTCATAAGGTGTTTGTAAATGAGTTCCGCCCGACTTTTGCGGATTAGCTGAAAACGCCCCGATGTTATAGGCGGTCATTATGCCGGCATTGTTGCCACCGGTGGTGATGAAATGGCCCATCTTGGCTAATTTATGAATGATCCTTACCGCCTGCCAAAAGACCGGCTTTGTTGACGGTGTGCGTGCTGAACCAAAAAACGCAATGCCGCCTTTTTTGCCTTCGCTTAACTGGCGGACTTTGCGCAGATAACGTAGATCAACACCAAACTCTTTAGCAAATGATTCAATATAATCATCCGTAAGTACTTCGCGCCGTTGCGCAAGTTTCCGGTAAATAATAGGAATACCGGCTAGCATCACACCGTGCGGGAATAAATTAAGCCCTAATTTTTGTAACCAATGGCCGATAACCATAATGCTTGATAAAATTTCTGCGGCATGGCCACTGGCCACTAACGTGCCATAGACAACCAATCCTGCCACAATCAGCGTCGCCAGCGTCATAAAACCTTGTATACGTTTTGTACGCTTGACTCCTCTTTCCTCATCCAAAATCGCTTGGGCTAATTTGCGTAAGCTGCTGCGTTCGATACGGCTTAAGGCGCCGATCACTTCAATCAATAAATCAAATTGTTGTTTTGTTAAGAGCTGCTTCTGGGAATTACGGCCTTTTATTTCCGTCCTTCGCTTTTCAAGCTGGGCAAATCTTCTTTTGATATTTTCTGTCTTTGCCGCTTCTGCGACTAAAAGCTCAAATACGCGTTTAGCCATACGGCCATTAATGTCATTCTTGAAAACGACAACAGAAAGGTAGGCCAAAGCATGATGCGGAATAACATCAGAAGCAATTTCCGCTAAAAATCCGCGGCGTTTGAGTTCCGTCGGTGAATAATTTTTACGCCATCGCCGTTGGTCATAACGATTTTGCGTACGATGAATAGCTTCGGAAATGGTCAACCGGGCCAATATTTCCGCGTCAGATTTTCCGCTAAAAGCTTTCTTGTTGATTTCCACCAGAGCTCGGCGATAGGCCTTGAACATCTCGCGCTGCGCAATACGTAATTTGCGTAATTCTCTATAGGGGTCGGCTTTTTCTTCAGTGATCGTCGGTTTGATTAACTTTAACGTATGGACGGCCGCTTCGATGGAAGTATCAATGACATTTGGTTCAATATCACGTTCGCCGAGGGCGTTTCTGATGAGTTCTTTCTTGCTGACCATAATTTCTCTCATCAGGTGCCTTACTTTGATTTCCATTTTCGATCTTCTTGATTTACTCTTGGCAGGCATGGCTGGGATAACAACAGCTAAAGATAAAAGACCAGTCTCTGGTGACCAGTGGCCAGTAACCAGACCCGTAACCACTAACATCCCATAACCAATTAGCCCAGCGGTAACTAATATCAACAAGGTTACAAAACCTTTCTTGCGTTTTGTAACCGCTGATTTCGCCGACAATTTTTTCGTCGATCTTTTCTTGGCAGATTGTTCCTTCGTCAGTTTTGTGGATTGCTTCTTTGCGGGTTTCGTAGATTTATTACGTGTTGCTTCCTTTCGTTCCGTTTTCCCTACAACTTTCTTCTCTGATTTCTTGCGTGCCGTTTTCTTCGAAGATGTTCTCTTTGCATCTTTCTTCCTTGGTATAATTTTATTTCCTGTAACTTTGCGACCTTTGGAAGGCGGCGCCTGTTCCTTCTTAGATTGTGCTTTTTTCTTTGTTTGCGGTTTTTGTTGTTTCTTTTCTTCTTGGGTTTCTACTCTCTGCTCGAAAAGATTTAACTGCCCCGGCGGAATTTCTTCGTTCTTCTGCACAACTGATGATTCTTGATCGCCTGTTGAACTATTGGCACCTTGAGGGATTCCGGGAATTGGCAATTGTTCAGGTTCGGTGTATTTAAATCCGGGGAAGCCGAAAGCCTCGGCTAATTTGCTCGCTAATAATCGTTTATCTCGGCCAACTAAATATTGAGCCGTCTCTTTCATCGCAGTGGTTATTTTCTTGTTCGATCCGGGTTGTTCTTCTGATCCTTTCAACTCTTCTAATTTCAAAAGATTCTCACGAATTTCATCGAGAAGTTTTAAAATTTCAACCATCGTTAGATGATCGACTCCCGGGGAGGTTAAATAATCGACCGTTTCAGTCAAAATTTGCTTTTGCTCAACAGCTTCGAGAATATCCAAGTGCTCCTTAAGTTGTTCAGCTTTCTGCTCTAAGATAACCCTCACCAAACCGGCAATGACAAATCCCTGAATCGCTGTATCGGTACCGTTATAATGCTCTAATTGGGCCCGCAGTTGTTTTCTTTTACGATCACGTTCTTCTTTGGTCTTGAGCCCTTTAAAGAACACATTGGAGAATTCAAGTGCGGTAAAAACGCGGCCCGCTTTTAAGCCATCGCCGATTTCTATTTTTCCATAATCATAACCAACCAAAATTTTGGCCATCATCTTAAGGCTAGCCGTACCTTTTTGATCGGGATGATAATAATCAAAAGCTCTAAAGGGATCCCATAAATCAAGCATATTGCTTTTAATTATTTCTTCTTCATAGTATTTTCCAGTCTCTTCATCTTTAACCCTTACTTTCTTGCCGATAATTTGCAATATCCAATCATTATGTTCAGGGAAGGCTTCTCCCAATTCTCCCAAGACGGTTCTTTCAAAACCGGCGTTATAAACAATGACCGTCCCCGGTGCTTGATAAACTTTCTTCCCGGAAGCATCCACCGATTCACGGATACCTAAAGCCTTTCTTAATTCTTCCAAAAGTTTCGGACGTGGATCTTCCCGGCCTTCGGCCAAGAAACTTCTCCAGAAAGTCGTGATTTTCTGCGTATTCTCCATCTTCAAAAGCGTCATGAAATCTTCCCTGTTTCTGATAACATGGACGGAGAATTGGAACGGTACCCGCTGATAATTCCACATGCCATGGTAGAGCGGGAATACGGGAGAGAATGACTCGAAATCAAACAGATATAACGGATATTTGAGCTTCTCGAGGAATTTAATGATGCTCGCTGATTTAATTTCCGGCATGCCGGTTATGGCTGTATCACGCTGTGTTAGCTGGGCATCGGTTAACGGATTAATTTTTCGTTGTGCTTTTTTCGTCCTTCGGCTCTCTATCAAAATCTCTTCTTTGACACTAATATGTTCATCTTCACCATTAACATTCTCTTCATTTTCCAGGCCTAGCGGATAAGTATCCGGGATGTCTTTCATGGCGACAACATCTCTTCGCAAAAGATCTGTGCCTCGTATACGATTAATATCCCTGCTTAAATTGAAAACATGCGGCATTTCCAGATCATTGTATTTTTCAACCAACTTATCATCAATTTGCGTCTTCTTACAATAAGAGAAAATAGGGCAGCTATAAGGAGAATTACAGTGCTCGCCGATAGTAACCTCCGGTTCATTTTCTAACAATACCGTTTTTCTAATCTCTTCAACGAGTTCGGGAACTTTATTAACCCGCATGTAAAAGTCTTTAAGTTTTTTGTCTAACTCGTCGGGTGTTTCATCGAAATTTTTATCTTTCCCGGTTAAATTTTCATATTCAAATATCTCTTCAATATTAAAATTGCCGCGCCGTTCATTGCTATTACTCATATGCATGAGATAAAAATTTCGAATTTTAATACCAGACTTCGTTAAAACATACATTTGGAACGAGATATCATCTAAATACTGTTCAGCCAGCTGGCCGCGGCGAAGGCCGGCTCTTTCATCGGCCTTGGTTAAATTCTCACGGACATTCTTGGCGCTTTTAACTTCATAAACATCCCAGATCTGGTTGCCTTCTTCATCTTCCAAAAGATTCTCTTGCTCGTCTTTGGCCGGGACCATGAGGTCGGCGCGGGCAAACAACCAGAAATCTTGAGCATATTTAACCATAAATCCTGGCTCATATAACGGCTTACGCTCTTTCAATGCCTTTTTCGTCGCCAGGACGTTTACTAAATGCTCGCCCCGAGTACGGCCTTCGGGTAAATTAATGCCGCCGGGGAAAACCTCTTTAGAAATTTCACCAATCAAGTGGCCCTGCTTAAAGAGTGCATTTTCTGCTTCACCGGGCTCACTAACTTTATCCCTTTTATTCATATGGATATAAATAGCTTTGCGGCATTTAATGGCTCTTAACATCCCCGTCTTGGATAATAAATAAAATGTCTTATCACCGCGTTTTAATTTATAGGTAATTTCATCGACTTCCAAATGATCTTCGTCGGCGTTTTCATCTTCGACGGGTATGCTTGGTAAGATTATCGCCATAAGGCCAACAAATGGCTGCAGGCTTAAAAGGAATATTTCTAATTGCGGAATGAAATAATAAAGTCCAAGAAGGGCTGCGGCTATAGCAAAACTAATGATAGAAAATTTCTTGAAATCAGACGACGGCGGCGCCCGGGCGCGCTGCTTGAAATAAATAATTAAACTAACAATCCCCGTGCCCAACATGAACACCATAGCTTCTTTCAAGGATTGATGGAGAATCCCCGTACTCACGATGCCGAGAATAAGGCTAATCGTCAATGAAATCGACCCTTTCTCTTTGCGGTGGCGTTTTGCCCCATCCCTCATTCTCATAAATACATCCGGTGCATCAACCGTAACGCGGTCAAGGCCCAATTCAATAGCCTTCTTCATCATTTCTTTATCATCGCCAAGGCCATGGGCACCGGCGCTCATTTCGGCCCGTCGTATAATGGCGGCTAACTGCGGTGTGTATTCCTTAATATCAAAATGTACCGCATCCATGCCCGACATTTTGGCATCATAAATAATATCTTGAGTTGTCTTATTTATTCTGCTTGGATGTGTAATATCTTCTGTCACCAGATAAATAAGCCTTAAATCCGGTGCCAAAGCTCTTAATTCTCTTAAATGTTCCATATGGAATGAAGAAACAAAGACATTCTCGATAAGCGATCTTGCCTTTAACATTTCCACAACTTTAAAATTAATACTTTTCTCACCAACAGGATTTGTGTTTACTGGTTGTTTAATCTCGATTTGCATCAAAATTTTATTGTTAACTAAATTCAAGACTTCTTCAAAGGTTGGAATTTGTGCATTAGATTGACGTAATTGAGCAAAGCTCAGGCTCGAAACCGATCGTTCGGTTGTCCCTTCTCTAATAGTAGTATTATGGCGGACAACAATTCGACCATCGCTGGTGAGTTGTAAATCAAATTCAATTCCTTCGGCACCGATTTCCATGGCTTTATTAAATGCGACCAAGGTGTTTTCTGGTGCCAGTTTTGATGCGCCCCGATGAGCAAAAGCCACCGGTTTACGCAAACCGATTTCTGATACAGCTTTGGCCATCCGGCTAAAACCGAAAACCGTTATTAAGCCAAGGATTCCACCTAAAATTTCCCGACGATTTAATCCGCCTCGTTCATTGTTTTCTTCTGTTGTCGATGTCTTTAAGTACGGCAAGTTATACAAGAGCGCCTGCTGGGCACGATTTTCGCGCATCGAATTGGAATTGTTCTTGCGGGTCACGGCAAATTCGGTGGCCACATTCGCCGGAACAACGACGACCGCACCGATATCTTCCTGGCCAACTTTATCATCATAAACACCCACTACACTATAATCAGCACCTTGTTTGATCGGATGGGATTCGGATAAGTAATTACGGTTGATCGCAGCAATTTTGGCATTGGTCATCTGTTTCAGCATACGTATTTCGCTAATATTAATTCCCGAATATTGTGCATCATCAATAAAGATAAAGTCCGTTTCATCAACAAATTGCTCGCGTAGGAATGCTTCTCGGTCTTGAGCTTCATTTAAGTCTCTTTGATCAACAATCGTGATCGCTAATTTATCGACGGTCTGGCTGTAGAACTTCGCAATGCGGTATAACGGTGTATTTTTCGATGTAAAGGCAACTATACGTGTAGGCCTATCGGCTTTAACATGCTTAAACATCCAATGCAAGAACAGTAATCGAATTCCCGAATTCATCGACGGTGTGGAGAAACCAAAATATTTAAAGCTCAAGGCATTGACAATACCAACCTCCAGCATCGTCACCAACGTTTCAAGTGTGACAATAATCGGCGTGCCTAAGCGGGTATAAATTTGTGTTTGGCCGGGTTGTAAACGGCCCTTGTCTTGGGAAAGTAAACTTAAACTGGCAAAGGCATTGGCCATGGCATCCGCCGATTCAAAACGGAATGTTGTCGATCCGCCGGCTGACGCGGTGACCGAACGATGATCGCCGCTTAACAATCCCCATAACCACGCATGGTGGATAATCAAATTAACTTCCTGATATAGATCAATACGGGTGGCGTCATGAATGGTCGTCGCGGCTTTTCGTGCCTTTTCATCCCAGATACGGGAAATTCTATCCTCAATCGTCGGCTCAATAGAATAAACATTTCGATTCTTATTGGCCTTGATCTCGGGCATTTTCCTTAAAAGATGTTCGACTTCGCCGTACGGCCCGTTCCACGACTGCATGAAAATGTCATTAAATTCATCGTACGGGATTTGACTGATATTAAATTGATAAAGTCTCATGACATCGAACATGAATTGGAATTCACGTAAAACATCGACCGCCTCTTCAATACCCACCGACATACGGATACTGCCGGCACTGATGCCGCCTGCTTTACGGTCCGCTTCGGAAACCGTCGCATGCGTACCGCCAGCGGCGATTTCGACCAGATTGCGGATCTGGCCTAAACTGACCGCATTTTCAAAGAGCCGTGCATATTTGGTTAAATCCATAAATGCTTTGGCGAACACGGAAGAATTGAATTCAAAACTGATCATATAACCGAAGTTATTCATCTGTTTCCTGGCAATTTCAAACTGTGCATTATCTTCATCACCCGGATAAGTAACGGATCGGATCAAATCGGTTTGTTGTTTTAAGAAAGCGACATACGCTTTGGCATTTTCCTGCTGCTTTCTTAATCTGGCTTCTAACAACGGTAATCCGTAATACGCGGATTTAAAGGCATCGAGTTCATCGAGCGGTTCAGACAATACTGCGCGTTTTCTTCTTAAGTTTTGGGCAATATCAGCGCGAGTGGTTAAGACAGCACCAATAACATCGCCGCTTCCGGAAGAACCTTTAGTTAGCCCGACCATCGAGACGTCCACACCATGCTTGATCGGCTGCTGAGCTCCCGGCGTAGCAAAGGTATTATCAAAGCCAATAATTATTTTAGGATTGCGTTCTTTAACGACTTCTGCGACTCTGGCAATATCAACAAGTTGTAAAGTTGGATTAGCGGGTGATTCGAAGAAGACAAAGGCTGTATTGTCATTCACCATCATTTCCAGATCTAATAGGCTCAAGGCGGTCTTCATGCG
>CAZVZR010000087.1:0-8676 GCA_964630825.1 uncultured Planctomycetales bacterium
GACGCTTGAAGGCGAGGTGCGGAGATAACGGCTCTTTGGCCAGATAAGGATTAATGATTGAAAGCGGATCGTTGACTTCTAATCGGGACTTTAAAAACTGCGCGTCATTGCCGGCGCATTGAACGGGCTTCATCACGCCGACATCAACACCTTTGTCTTGCAATAATGTACCCAAAACAAGTGTGGCGACTGTCTTGCCGACGCCAGTATCCGTGCCGGTAATGAATATTCCTCTTTTTATTTCTTTGCTTCGACCCATAAGACTTCAAACGTGGCGCGGATTCCCAAACGGTCACGGAAATGCTCGTTATAATATTCTTCTGATTTGCGCAAAGCGCCCTTCCCTATATATATACCCGGGTTAAGCATGTTTGCACCGATGTCTTTAATCCATTTCAACAGGTCCATCATCGTCGGGAAATGCACTTTGATGATTTCTTCTTCAACCTTTATATCCCTGAATCCGCTTTGGGTAAGCGCCTCATAGACAGCCTCCCGGCTGGCTAACCGGCGCAAAAACGGATTGTCATCTTTATTGGTTTTCTCTAAAGTCAAAAAAAGTTCCTGAAACGTACTGTAACCAAACATCGTTAATGTCAAAAGGCCATCTTTTTTAAGCGACTGCCGGCAATGCATAAATGATTTGTTTAAGTCCTCCACCCATTGATACGCCAGGTTGGAAATAATAACATCAAAAGAATCATTTTTGAAAGGAATATCCGCAGCATCCGCCTGAATGATCCGGAAACCTTCCTCGTTTTTATGCTTAGCCGCGTCAATCATCCCAGGCGCAAAATCCATCCCCACCACCACCGCGTCGGGAAAATAAAATTTAAGTTTGTTAGTCAGCCACCCGGTGCCCATGCCGATGTCGAGGATCCGTTTGGCATCGTCGAGAGTATTGACCTTGCGCATAAGCTCGCGGCCAATTTCTTTGTGCAGGCTAGTTAAGACATCGTACTGAATAGCCGCATCCGAAAAGGCTTGGCGAATTTTATTATCGATTGTTTTAAAAACCATCTATTTATTTTGCTCCAAAAATTCTTCAACAATCTGATTAAACTCATGCGGCTGGCTTAAGAAGGGAAAATGTCCGCAGTCTTCAAAGAAATCAAACCGGGCATGAGGAGTAAATTGTTTGTAATAATTCACCACGCCGATATTACAAATCTGATCTTCCCGGCCATTAATATATTGAACAGGAACACGGACATTGGGCAGAATATACCGCAAGTCTTCCCTCTCTAATAAATCCAAATACTCCACTAAAGCTTGCTTGATGGGAACATCGTCGGTTTGCTTAAACTTCTGCAGCCATTTATAGCGACGGGAATTACGTTCCTGAATCGTAAACAGAGAGCGAAAAAATATATTCACGATCGAAGGATACGCCGATTCCAATTGGCCGGACAGCTTGCGCATACGTTCAATGTCTAACCCGTAAGGGAAATCGTCGGACTTGGCGAATTTCGGCAAAGAACCGACAAAAATAAGTTTCACTACTTTATCCGGCATATCCTCATATAACTTTAAGGCCAGCATTCCGCCGAAGGAACTGCCGACAATGGTCATTTTCCCGATATTCATATACTGAAAAATAAATCTAAGGTCATTCGACATTTCGGCTAAGGAAACTTTTTTCCAACTTGATTTCCCGTGCCCGGGCAGGTCAATGGATATCACTTTATAAAGTTGAGAAAAAAACTTTGTTTGCTGGCGCCAGATACGTTTATCCACACCCCAGCCGTGGATAAACAAGAGCACCTCGCCTTCGCCTTCGATTTCTAAATGCCAATGAATCCCGCTGTGCCCCTTGATATGCGGCATTAAATTATCCCCAATTCTTTTCCTGCTTCTTTGAGTTGTCGAATTGCAAAATCTAATTCTTCCTTAGTATGCGTCGCCATTACTGTTAAACGCAGCCTCGCCGTATTGGGCGGAACCGTCGGGGGACGGATCGCGCTAACGAAGACACCACGCTCCAAAAGTTTTTGGGAAAATTGTACGGCTAATTCGGAATCACCGACAATAATCGGAACAATCGGTGTCTGCGAAGAAACCGTTTGAAATCCCAGCACGCGCACCTGCGCCCGCAAATAACGCGCGTTCTCCAGCAGCTTCTCGCGTAATTGAGGATACGTTTCAATAATTTCAATAGCCTTAAACGACGCAGCCGCGACTGCCGACGGCATCGCGGTTGTATAAATAAAACTGCGCGCTTCATTAATTAAATAAGAAATTAAATCTTTAGAACCACAGCAATACGCACCGAATGACCCCGCCGCCTTTGACAGTGTGCCCATTTGAATATCAATCTTTTCTTCCACGCCCAGATGCTCGGCCAGGCCGCGGCCTTTTTCACCTAATACTCCCAAAGCATGCGCCTCATCAATCATGACCGCGCATTCATACTTTTGCGCGAGCTCGACAATTCTTTCTAAGGGCGCCACATCGCCATCCATACTAAAAACACTGTCGGTGATAATGACTTTTTTCTTAAAACCGTTAACCTCTTTTAACATTCCTTCCAAAGCTTCCATATCGCAATGCGGATAACGCTTCATCTTTGCCCCGCTTAATAAAATTCCGTCGATAATCGAGGCATGGTTCAAACGGTCGGAAAAAATGACGTCCTCACGGTCAAATAAACTTGAAATAATCCCGACATTGGCCATATAACCGGAACTAAAAACAAGCGCCGCCTCAGCTCCTTTAAATTGAGCAAGTTTCTCCTCCAATTTGCGGTGCGCTGGCATATTGCCGCAAATCAAACGCGAAGCCCCGGAACCGAAACCTTCTTCTTTGAGGCACTCGACAACCGCTTGCCCTAAACGCGAATCATTCGCCAAACCTAAATAATTATTGGAACAAAGATTCAAGACCTTTTGGTCTTCAATAATAATCTGCGGGCCCTGCGCGCCGACAACAGGCCGAAGTTTGCGCCGCAGCCCTTTTTGTTTTAAATCAGTCAGTGAGTCTTGAAGAAACTTTTCGATCATATTCTAAACTTGTACAACATCTCCAGCCATTTTGATTATTTTCATCCCGGAATCATCACGGATGATAAGCCCTCCGTATTGATCTAAATCCATTGCCACACCTTCAATGGTGCCGCCACTATCAACCACCCGCACACGCTTACCCAGTGTGACCGACAACTGTTTCCACTTTTTCACGACGGGATTAAAACCTTCCACCTTAAAAATTTCATACCAATTTTCCAAGCTGCCCAATATTTCCTGTAAAAGTTTTATTCTAGAAACTGGTTGGCCCAGTTCATTTTTTATTGAGGTCGCATTTGCCGGCAGAAGATTTAACGGCGTGTTGGCGTTAACACCAATGCCGATGATTACAAAACGGACACGGTCCATCTCTGCGCTTAACTCTGTCAAGATGCCGGCGAGTTTACGGTTATTGATAAGGACATCGTTGGGCCATTTGATAACCGGCTTTAATCCGGTTTCTTTGGTAACCGCTTCGCACAACGCGACAGCCGTTAAAAGCGTTAACTTTGCTGTATCCGTCGGTGAAGCCTTTGGCCGAAGGATTAACGAAAAGTATATTCCTTTTTCCTTGGGTGAAGACCAGCTGCGCCCCATCCGACCGCGGCCTTTGGTTTGCGTTTCAGCGCAAATGAGTGTCCCTTCCTTTGCCCCTTCCATCCCCAACCGAAAAGCAATATCCATCGTTGATTCAACTGATTCCTGGTAAATGATTTCTTTACCCAAAATCTTTGTCTGTAGTCCGGATTGAACTAAAACGGGCAGGAGTTTATCGGGAGAAGACAAAAGCTGATACCCTTGATGCGGGACGGCAACGATTTCATAGCCGTCTTTACGTAATTCTTCAATGTGTTTCCAGACCGCGGCGCGGGACATTTTTAAATCACGGCTGATCTCTTCGCCGGAAAGATATCCGTCGGCGCTTTTGAGGAATTGAACTATCTTATCTTCCATTATATCCTTAGCGTTGTGACCATTTGCGGCAGTTGCTGCACAAGATAATTGATATCCTTTTCTGTCGTCCAGCGCCCAATAGTTATCCTTAACGATCCGTAAGCTAATTCATCCGACAACCCGAGAGCACGCAGAACGTGCGAAGGCTCCATCGCGCCGGAAGTGCACGCCGAACCCATCGAACAGCAAATGCCGGCTAAATCCAGGCTCATTAAAAGCGATTCCCCCTCAACTCCCGCAAAAGAAAAATGCGCATTATTAGGCAGGCGTTTGGTAAAGTGTCCGTTTATTTTAACGTTTTCAACAACCTTGGGGACTTCCGTTAATAATTTATTGCGCAGTTTTGTCTGCTGCTCCATTTCTTGCGGCATTTTTTCGCGGCATAAAGTAACGGCCTTGGCCAAGCCGACAGCGCCGGCCACATTTTGCGTCGAGGCGCGGCGGTTTTGTTCTTGGTCACCGCCTAACAAATAACGCCCGGCCTCAATCCCTTTACGCACATACAAAGCACCGACACCTTTGGGCCCGTAAAATTTATGTGCCGATAAGGACAAAAGATCACAGCCGAACTCATTAACGTCAACAGGAATATGCCCGACACTTTGAACTGCGTCGACCAAAAATAAAATATTGCGCTCTTTGGCAATCCGGCCGATTTCAGCAACCGGTTGAATGGTCCCGATCTCATTGCTGGCATGCATAACCGCGACAAGAATAGTTTCATCTTTTATGGATTTTTTAATCTCTTCGGGATTGACTTGGCCGGTATCATCAACGGAAAGATAGGTTACCTCATAACCGTATTGTTTTAACTGTTCAATAGGCTCTAAAATAGAATGGTGTTCAATGGAAGAAACAATTATGTGCCGGCCTTTCTTCCTTAATACTTGCGCAGCGCCGAAAATGGCGTGATTGTTGCTTTCCGTTGCCCCGGAATTAAAAATAATTTCTTCCGCTTGAGCGCCGATAAAATTGGCCAGGGTTTCCCGCGATTCTTCCAGCGCTTTGTGCGCCTGGCGGCCAATGGCGTGCGGGCTGGAAGCGTTGCCGAAACGCTCAAAAAAATACGGTTCCATTGCTTTAACGACTTCGGGGTCAGTCGGCGCGGTCGCTGCGTAGTCAAAATAAATTCTTTGCATGATGGTAAAATTGTATCGTGGCACAATCTGATTGTCAACCTGTATAAGCAGTTTGGTTTACATATATCCCCTGAACGGATTATCCTGGATTTTTAGATAGAAGAATCTGCCTCGAGCGATAGAAAAATTTGGGATTATTGACAATGAATTCCGATGATGATATAGTGGGGAACATTTATAAAGATATTGGGCCCATAGCTCAGTTTGGGAGAGCGCTTGCATGGCATGCAAGAGGTCACGAGTTCGACCCTCGTTGGGTCCATTTTAATATGCAGAGTTACCGTCAAGTCTTGATCATCGGGGTTATTGAAGTATTTATCGGTGGTTTTACTTTTGTTAATAACATCCTAACTTTTCTTTTGGGCATCAATCCCAAATCACCGAAAGTATTACTGTTTGTCTTAATCGCAAGCTTTGTATCCTTCTTTATCGGTGTCGGTCTTTTAAAATTCAAAAAAATTGCTTATCAGCTTTTGCTGTATTTCTCATCTGTCATCATCCTAAGCAAGATCCTGATTTTTTTAGGCGTAATGGAGCTTAACGGGGCACTGGAAACGACAATACCAGCGGGAATTAAAAGACTTATCTCTTTCGGGTATCATAGCTGGGTCCTAATTTATTTTAGCAAGCCTAAAATACGGGCTATTTTTCATAAATAAAAATTCTATTGCCAAAATGGCGGCGAAGCGAGCTTTAGAGAGCGAAGTCCCGAACGGTCACGCGAGGGATATATCGATAGGCTATAAAAGCTGCCGAGATGGCGGAATTGGTAGACGCGCTGGTCTCAAAAACCTGTGAGGGCAACCTCATGAGAGTTCGATTCTCTCTCTCGGCATTTATATTTCTGTTGAACCTTGAGGAACCTTGACGGCGGCATTAATATACATTACACTTACACTATGAAACGAATTTATCTCTTACTAATAGCATTTTCCATTCTTTGCTCCCCTGTTTACGCCCAATCCACTAAAACAATCACCCTCAAAGATGGATCGGTCCTCAAAGGCACCCTTGTTGAACTCAAAGATAATGTCTATACCATCCAGACATCCCATTTGGGCCAAGTCCAGATTAACGAATCTGATATTTTAAGTATCAATTCTGGAGATGCGCCTGTCGCTGCCAGCCAAAATTTTACGTTGCCCACTAGCAGCAATTCACAATTGACGGCAAAAATGCAGCAGATGCAACAAAACATCATGTCAAATCCGGAAATGATGCAACAAATAATGCAATTGGTAGGAGATGAGGAAATTCAAAATCTTCTGAAAGACCCGCAGTTATCGCAGGACATAATGCATATGGATCCCGAGCAGATTCAGAACAATGAGAAAGTAAAAGCCCTGATGGAGAATCCAAAATTCAGAGCCGTCACTGAAAAAATTAAGCAGTCCTTTAGTCCTTCCCCCAGCTCTTCTCCTCAATAAACTATTTAAGATGTTTCATGCCTCAGTTGCACCCTCGCTCTAGCTCGGGTACTACTTTCGGCATAATATTTGATATTGAATGCCTCAATCGCACCCTCATTCTAATTCGGGTACGTTCTACGCCATTTTATCTGATAATTGTGTAGCATGGCGTAACTGCCCACAGGCAGCGGCAATATCACGCCCGCGGGGTGTGCGGATGGTGGCGTGGATTCCATTTTCCTCAAGAAGGTTTCTAAAGGCAATCATTTCTTCTCGGGAAGGAGTTTGATGGCCAAACTCTGAAACGGGGTTATACGGAATGAGATTCATTTTACAAACAATGCCTTTAAAGGCTTTTTTAAGACTGTGCACCGCTTTTTCTGTACAGGTCACATCTTTAATCAGAATATATTCAAACGTAATTTGGCGTTTCGTCGCTTTGAAATATTCCCGGCAGGCTTCGATCAATTCATCAAAAGGAAACTTTTTGTTTACCGGCATCAGCGTATTACGGGATTCATTGTCATAACCATGCAAAGAAATTGCCAGCTCAATTTGTATGCCCTGTTTAGCCAATTTTTTTATTTTGGGCACTAACCCGACGGTAGAAATAGTGATGTGCCGGGCCCCGATATTGATACTTTTATCGGAATTAATTAAGCGGATTGCCTTCATCAACTCATCGAAATTGTCCAACGGCTCGCCTGTTCCCATAAAAACGATATTCGTCAAAGGCCGTTTGTGTTTTCGGGCTTCATCTTTGACATGCAAAACTTGAGTAACAATTTCGGCACAATTTAAATTTCTGGACCAGCCGCCAATCCCGCTGGCGCAAAATTTACAGCCAAACTTACATCCCGCTTGCGTGGAGATACAGGCCGTCGAGCGCGTCTCAGTGGGAATTAAAACGCTCTCGATCTTTTCACGATCATCAAGATCAAATAAAAATTTCGTTGTCCCTTCTTTAGAGACTTGCTTTTGGGCAATCGCATTAGGCTGCAATGTAAATTCTTCTTTTAACCTGCTACGAAAATCCTGCGGCAGGTTTTTCATGCCATCAAACGACCACGCGTGTTTTTGATAAATCCATTCAAAAATCTGTGTTGCCCGAAACGGTTTTTCTCCCATCGACACGACGTGTTGGGTTAATTCCTCAAAACTAAAATTGCGGATATCTTGCTTCTCTTTGGGCTTAATCATGAATTACGATTTTTCTTGCGAGAACTCGCCAATCTTGCGGAATTTTTGATAACGTGATTCGAGCAACTCGTTGGTGGGAATCTTTACCAGCTCACGCAGCTCTTTAAGCAGGGTTTTCTTAAGGCTTTCGGCTATTTTTTCATGATCGCGGTGAGCGCCGCCCAAAGGCTCCGGGATTATTTCATCCACGACGCCGAATTTCAAAAGATGTTCTCCGGTAATCTTTAAAGCTGCCGCTGCTTCGGGAGCCTTGGTACTGCTTCGCCATAAAATGGAAGCGCACCCTTCAGGAGAAATAACCGAATAATACGCATGCTGCAATATCAACACCTTGTCCGCAACACCTATCCCAATAGCACCGCCGCTGCCACCTTCTCCAATAACAACCGCAACCACAGGAGTTTTTAAAATAGCCATGTCCTTAAGGTTTGAGGCAATGGCCTGCGCCTGGCCCCGCTCCTCAGCACCGACGCCGGGATAGGCTCCGGGAGTATCGATTAAGGTAACAACCGGCAAGCCAAATTTTTCGGCCAATCGCATAACACGCATGGCTTTTCGGTACCCTTCCGGATGGGCGCAGCCAAAATTGCGTTTTAAATTTTCTTTCGTGTCGCGCCCTTTTTGATGGCCCATCACCAGGACTTTTATGTCATCAATCCTGGCAAAGCCCGCCACCAACGCGAAATCATCAGCAAATTGCCTGTCGCCATGGAGCTCAACAAAATCCTGCATCAACAACTTAATATAATCATACGTATATGGCCTATCCGGATGACGGGCCAATTGAATGCGCTGCCAAGGTGTCAGATTATCATAAATCTGGGCCTTCATTTTCTCTAATTTGTCTTCGAGCTTTTTGATTTCCGGGCCCAAAGTAAATTGTTTCCTGGTCCCTAAACTTTTTAGGTCTTCTATCTTGGCCTCAAGCTCAAAAATCGGTTTTTCAAAATCCAAAATCGTCATATGCCATCC
>CAZVZR010000088.1:0-7988 GCA_964630825.1 uncultured Planctomycetales bacterium
TTGTACTTTCACGTTTACCCCAACCGGGTTTACACAAAAAAGGAACAGGAAACGTACCTGCAGTACACGGCCTTTTTCAAGGCCAATCCCTTCCCGGAAGGCTTTCAGCCCGCTACCTTCGCGATTGGCTCGGTTAGCCAATCTGCGGGTCCTGTTCCCGACGCTGAAGCAAAAAATGCCGCGGGAATTACAAATGCGTTGCTCTACCAATTCGAAGGTGCGGACAAAACCCTTTTGCGCGTAGATTTGCCCCAGCCGCTTTTGCCGGGCGAATCCGTTACGGTGAAAATAAAATTCCGTGTTACCTTGCCGCACGCCTACGGGCGGTTGGGCTGGCATCAAAATGTTTTTGTCTTGTCGCGCTGGTACCCGATTCTGTCAGTCCCCAACGAAAAGGGCTGGGCAAATTATCCGTTTTACCCGTTTCACCGCCCGTTTTTCAGCGAAGCTTCTTTTTACCACGTGGAGTTAACCGTTCCCCAAGAACAGGTGGTCATTCATTCCGGAGAGTTGGAAAATGAAAGAGTCGACACCGCCGGCCGCAGAATAATGACGATTGATTCCAAAGAGCCGATTCGCGAATTCACGGTGGCAATGAGCCCCCGGTATCATTTTTTAGAAGAGAAATGGAAAGAGGTAACGATCCGGTCTTATTATTTGGAAGGGGACAAAGCTCACGCCGAGCTAGCGCTTAAAAATGTAGCGGCGATGTTCGCCTTTTACAGCGATTTGTTTGGGCCCTACCCGTACAGTAATTTTAATATTGTCCCGGTTTATTTGGGTTACGGCGGCGAGCAGATGTCGAATCTGATGTTTCTGGATTCCCGGACCTACCAGTTGCCGCGGTCCCTTGACCGTTATTTTGATTTTCTCTCGTCGCACGAAGCGGGGCACCAGTGGCTTTACAATCTTATCGGAATTGATGAGTACAAGGAAATGTGGCTTGAGGAAGGGTTGCATTCGTATTTGCTGGAAAAATATTTGGTAAATAAATACGGCGACAACGCCGATGTTGTCGTTTTTCCCAAATGGGCAGAGCCGATTAAATGGTTTTTGCCGAAATTTACTTTTAAAAGTGGCCGCGAAGCACGCTACCAGATGCTTGCCCGGATCGGGCTGGATCATCCCGTCGTCAGCGAATTGTCAAGTTTCCAGGAGCCCAGCAGCATTTTTGCTGTTGCTTACGGCAAGGGTTCGCGTGTTTTTGCAATGTTAGAGGATCTTATCGGGAAAGATGCATTTAATTCGGTATTAAAAAGAATTTTTAAGGAATATGAATTCCGTAATGTTTCCGTCGCCGAGTTTATTCAAATATGCCAACAGGAGAGTGGGAAGGACTTGGCCTGGTTTTTCAACGAGTGGCTTTCCAGAGAAGGCCATCTGGATGTGGCCGTTACGGGAGTTAAGAAAAATAAAGTCACCCTTAAACAAAAAGGGGACATGCTGATGCCGGTGGAAGTCAAAGCTGATTTCACCGACGGCAGTACGAAGACCGTTGTCTGGGAAGGATCCAATAAAAACGGTGAGGTTGCCTTTGGCGAAGGTGTTCAAATCAAAAAGGTCAGACTTGACCCACAGGGCAAACTTTTAGAGCTGGACCGGTCTAACAACGCTTGGCCGCGTGACCTTCATTTAAAGTTAGTTCCTCTTTATCATGGGCTGTATGATATTCCGGCGCTGCTTCCCGATGATGGCTACAATGTGGTGGTCGGGCCTGAATTGGCTAACTCGGGCATTGGCGTTAAAACTTCATTGCAAAAACCTTATGACCAAAATTTATATGCTGCTACCGATTGGGAATTTTCCGAGAAAATTCAGAGCGCGCGTGTTGGTTATCAGATCAATAATTTATTTCATTCGCAAATGACGGCGGGCGTTGAAATATCTAACAGAAGAGACTATGATGACGGTAGTGAAGATTTAACAAGTGGCAAGATTTTTCTGCGCAAAGAACTGTGGCCGGTGCCGTACGGCTTTGCCAATATCAATGACCACGTGACGTTTTATTTGATCCGTAACCGCGGATTAGACACAACGTTACTAACCGGCGGCAGAGAAGACGCGCGCAATATATCTTATTTAAAGAGTAATGAAGCTATTACCGGGGTCAATCTTCACTTTGAACGTTCGTATCCGTACCCTGACCCGAGCGAAGGTTATCGGATAGATACGATGGCGGAAAGTTCCGGGCACTTCCTCGGCGCAACACAATATTTTTACCGGACGGCCATTGACACCAGTTTTTATCAACCGGTAACGCAAAGAAGTAAAGCCGCGTTTCGTCTAAAATACGGCTGGGGGCAGCCAAATGATAAACAGCTGTTTCAGTTAGGCGGCTGGGACGGCCTACGGGGTTATGACCGCAAAGAAATTCGCGGGTCTAACACTTTCTTGGGCAGCGTTGAGTACCGTTTTCCGATCAAGGATAATTTGCGTGTGGGATTCTTAGATAATATTTTTATCGTTGAGGGTATAAGCGGCGTTGTGTTTTTTGATGCCGGCCAGGCATGGTTTAATAATTTTGATGATTCGTCGTTGAAAAAAGATGCCGGCTTTGGCTTGCGCACTACCATCGATATCGGTTCTTATTTCGAGAAAGTCGTCCTGCGCGCCGACATCGCGCAGGCGATTAATGATGCGCAGGAAGATGATACGAAGTTTTGGTTTGGCGTTAATCACGCGTTTTAGAGATAAAGATGGAGGACAGGGTATATGAAGGCTCATAGAGAAGAACTTTGGTTTAATACCAAAACCCGGCGGGCGTATATTAATATTACCGGCCAGGTTCAAGCGGCTATTGATAAGAGTGGCATTAAAGAAGGTTTGTGTTTGGTTAACGCAATGCACATTTCCGCGAGCGTGTATATTAATGATGATGAAAACGGCCTCTTGCATGATTACGACAAGTGGCTGGAAAAATTGGCACCGCATGAACCGGTATCGCAATATAAGCATAATGATACAGGAGAAGACAACGCTGACGCGCATTTGAAGCGCCAGGTGATGGGGCGGGAAGTGGTGGTTGCCATTACAAACGGGAAGCTTGACTTCGGACCTTGGGAACAGATCTTCTACGGTGAGTTTGATGGGCGAAGAAAAAAAAGAGTCTTAATAAAGATTATAGGAGAATAGAAATGAGTTTAATTGCGTTAGGGACAGTCGCACTTGATCATGTCAAAACACCATCGGGAATAAAAGAAGATATGCTGGGCGGGTCCGTCGCCCATTTTGTGATGGGGGCGAGGTTGTTCACCAAAGTCCATTTGGTAGCGGTGATTGGCGCGGATTTTCCGGATAAATATATTCATCATTTAGAAGAGCGCGGCGTGGATTTAACTTCAATGGTGATAAGCCGAGAACCAACTTTCCGCTGGAAGGGAGAATATAGAGAAGGCGACTTTAACACAGCGGTTACATTAGATACTATTTTAGGGGCGTTACTCAGTTATGTTCCCAAAGTTGCTGAACATCAAAGGGATTTACCAAATGTCTTTTTAGCTAACTTCGATCCGGATATTCAAATGAAAGTCTTGAGTTTGATGCGCAAACCGCGATTGATTGGCTTAGACAGCATGAATTTGTGGATTAATGATCCAGCAAAAAGAAAATCATTGCTTAAATTGATGAAGAAGGTAAATATATTTGTCGCCAATGATGCCGAAGCGCGGTCGTTAACTGGTGAGGCAAATCTGATTAAGGCGGCAAAAAGTTTGCGCCAATTAGGTCCGGCAATGGTTGTCGTTAAAAAAGGCGAGCACGGGGTTTTGTTTTACAGCGATAAACATATGTTTTCTTTTCCGGCGTACCCCGTTGAACATGTGGTTGACCCGACGGGTGCCGGTGACACGTTTGCCGGCGGGTTGATGGGTTATTTAAGTAAAGCGAAGAAATTAAATGAAAAGGCTTTAAGGGAAGCCCTTATTTATGCGACGACGTTGGCGTCTTTTAATGTCGAAGGTTTTGGTATGTCCAACACGGAACATTTGACCTTAAAAGAAGTGAATGTGCGCAAGGCAAAATTAATTAAATTTATCTCGGTTTGATCGGGATTTAGAAAGGCCAAAGATGCCAGATGGTATCATAGAGAAGATGGGGATGGTGGCGGGAATCGTTCTTCCGTTTTTTAACATTCCTTTAATTGTGAGAATCATCAAAAGAAAATCGTCGCAAGATATGAGCTTGATTTGGGTCGTTGGCGTTTGGGTCTGTATTATGCTTATGGCGCCTTCCGGGTTTGCGTCCAAGGATATTGTTTGGCGGACATATAATTATTTTAACGTGGTTTTTTTTACTGCGGTCATGGTGGTCGCGGTTAAATACCGGAAAGGCCCTAGAAATGGTTAAGGCAAAAAAGAGCAAGCAAGTTTTCCGCTGCGGGACAGTGGCTATTGTCGGCCGGCCCAACGTCGGCAAATCAACGTTATTAAACCGTATATTGGAAGAAAAAGTTTCCATTGTTTCTAATGTGCCGCAGACAACGCGTTTTCAAATCCGGGGGATTTACACGGATGAGCGCGGGCAAATTGTTTTTATTGATACGCCGGGGATGCATTTAGGGAAAGACAAACTTAATTCGTTTATGTATCAGGCCTCGGCCGATACGTTTGATTCGGTTGATTGTATTATTTATTTGGTTGATGCCAGCCGCCGGATCGGCGAAGAAGAGCAGATTGTGGCCGAAAAATTAAAAGATGCCAAAGTCCCGATCATCTTGGGCCTTAATAAAGTTGATTTGAAGGATGTGGATATCGCCGCTTACATTGCTCATTGGGAAAAAGTTAAAGGCATGCCGGTCACGGAAATGAAAAATTTCACGATGGTGGCTTTGTCGGCAAAAGACGGCAGCAATATTGATAAGTTAATCGAGATTGTTTTTGGCTATCTTCCGCAATCGCCGGCGTTGTATCCCGAGGACACAATAAGCGACTTGCCGCAAAAAATACTCCTGGCGGATATTATCCGTGAAAAGTTTTTTAACGTTATGAAAGAAGAACTTCCGCATTCCATCGGGGTTTTCGTCGATGATATTCAGTACAAGAAAAATAAAACAATTTATATCCACGCGGTTATTTTGGTTGAGCGGGAGTCGCAAAAAGAAATTGTTATTGGGAAAAAAGGACAGATGTTAAAAATGATTGGCATGCAGTCCCGTCTGGAAATACAAGATCTTTTAGAATCAAAGAAAGTATTTTTAGAGCTTTATGTGAAGGCTGAGGAGCGGTGGCGGGATGATATCACAATTTTAAAAGAACTCGGTTACGACGGGATGGGCGGGTAAAAATTTTTCCTGAAATATGGTTAGTCTTCAAATATTATCTTTCATTTTTAAAAAGTTTAGCATATACTTAATAGCAATTTAACCCGGATTTTGCTATTGCAAAATCCGCCCGTAGGGCCGACTGGTCAAATCTCGCCGAGATTTGACCACGCTTGTCGGGGTTAAACCCACCTTTTGCATGCATCATTTTGTGGTGGGATGATTGACGGTTCGTCGTTTCCAATGCAAAATTTGGGTTTAAAAATAAATTTATCAAACAAAAGAAATTAAGAAAAATAATAACACCTCATGGATAAACCAGCCGTCAGCGTTGAACAAATCCGGGAATTGGACAGAGCCGCCATTGAAAAATATGGATTGCCATCGATTGTCTTGATGGAAAATGCCGGGCGCAATGTTTCCAATGAAATCAGGCGCCTTTTGCGTTTAAGAGGCAGTAAATCTGTTTGTATTGTTTGCGGTTTGGGAAAAAATGGGGGCGACGGGCTGGTTGTCGCGCGGCATTTGATTGATGCGGATTTTCAGGTAAAAGTGTATGTTGTAGGCAAGGCTGATCAATTTAAAGGCGATGCCTTGATTAATTACCGTATTTTAAAAAATGTCCGGTATCCCATCATGGAAATTGATTCTGTTACCGAATCTTTTAAAGCCGATTTGCGCGGTTCGGATATCGTTGTCGATGCTTTACTTGGAAGTGGCCTTAACCGGCCCATTGAAGGGTTGCTTAAGGAAGTTATCACCGCAGTTAATCAATTTGCTTTACGCGTTATATCGATCGATGTCCCTTCAGGATTAGATGCGACGACGGGAGAGATTCAGGGCGTCTGTATTAAGGCCAGCCGTACGGTGACGTTTACTTTTACTAAAAAAGGATTTTATGTTCAGCAAGGACCGGTTTGTGTCGGTAAAGTAATTGTGCGCGAGATAGGAATTCCGAAGATTTTGACCGAGAAGATCGTTTAGCATATGGCGGTGACGAATCAGAATATTGATCGGGTGGTTAAGAAGTTGCGTGAAGAATTAAAAGATTTGCCCGACCCATCCGTGACACTTGTGGGCAAACGCTGGAAAAACCCCTACCTCGTTTTGATTTCCTGTATTTTAAGTTTAAGGACAAAAGACCAGACGACTTTGCCGGCGGCCGAGCGGTTGTTTAAGGTTGCCGATACTCCGCGGAAAATGATCCGATTGACGGCACCACAAATCGAAAAATATATTTATCCGGTCGGATTTTATCGCACTAAAGCCAAAACCATTTTGTATATTTCCGAAGAGTTAATAAAAAATTTTGATGAAAAAGTTCCGGATGATTTGGATGTGCTGTTAACGTTTAAAGGCGTGGGCCGCAAAACAGCCAATTTGGTTTTAACGGAAGGTTTTCGCAAGCCCGGGATTTGTGTTGATACCCATGTGCACCGGATATCAAACAGGTTTGGTTATGTCGAAACCAAAACACCGGAAGAGACAGAGATGGCACTCCGTCGGCAATTACCCGCCCAATATTGGATTGAGTTTAACACTCTGCTTGTTATGTGGGGGCAGAATATTTGTAAGCCGGTTTCTCCATTGTGTTCGCGTTGCGGGATAAAATTGTATTGCCCCAAAAAAGGAGTTACTGTTAGCCGGTAAATTTTTTTGACAAGAATAAATTTTGTTTGACATTGAACACACAGTGTGTTAAAAATTTTTTTATAATAATTAGGAATTTTTATAAAATATATTAGAATATTTATTAGGAGGACTTATAATTAAAATTATAATTAACAATTAAAAGGAGCCACGGAAAAAGCGGGTTCCTTTTTTTATTGCCACCAAAAACTATGATAGTCGGATTAACATATGATTTGAAAACAGATTGGGTGAAAAGGCCCGATGACCCCATCGATATTAATGCGGAATTTGATGGGCCGGAGACGGTTGCGCTCATTACGCGTGCTTTAGAATTCGGTGGGCATAAGGTTAAACAAATCGGCAATGTGCAGCGCCTTTTAAGGCATATTGATGATCTTGGAGTTGATATTGTTTTAAATATTTGCGAAGGCCGGGGGGGGCGCAGCCGTGAGTCGCAGGTCCCCATGATTTTGGAAATGAAAGGTATACCTTATGTCGGGACGGATGCGTTGGCGCAAGGGATTACGTTGGATAAAGTTTTTACGAAAAAAATTTTCATCGCAGATGGAATTCCCACACCGCGATTTTTTAATGCAACAAAAGATGATGATTTGGAAAAATTGAACACCATCGGTTTCCCTTTGATCGTGAAAACACGCCACGAAGGGACATCAAAGGGTTTAACAGGTAAATCTAAGGTCAAGGATGCTGCAAGTTTGAAAGAACAAGTCGATTTTATTAATGATAATTATAATCAATCTGCTTTGGTGGAAGAATTTATCAAGGGTACGGAATTTACGGTTCCTGTCTTAGGCAATAAAAATCCCGAAGCCGTATCGGTTATTCAAATAAGCATCAACGGGACAACTCAATTGGGCGAAAATTTTTTTACTTATGAATATGTTGTTGAAAAAGATGTGGTGAATTATGTTGTGCCGGCGCCGATCTCCAAAGAGTTGACAAAGAAATTAAAAGAATTGGCCGTTAAAACGTACAAAGCCCTTGAGTGCCGCGATTTTGGCCGGGTGGATTTCCGCGTGGATGAAAAAGGTAACCCCTATGTTCTTGAAATTAATCCGCTGCCGAGTTTGGCCCATAA
>CAZVZR010000089.1:0-7948 GCA_964630825.1 uncultured Planctomycetales bacterium
ATTTTGCAAAAATCCATCAAATTAAAAACTGAAATTAAGGGGTATAATAAACAATTTCCAAATAAGGACGGTCAGCGCCGTTACTATCATTGGATGAGTGAAAGAAAACTAAACCATCATTTTTTAGATCATCATCTATCCTTAAGAGCCACCCGTAATTAGGTTTTCCCTGAATAATTTCTTCAAGATTTTTCAGGCCGTCCTCATTAAAATAAAAGGAAATCCATGTCTTCTCGTCTTGCGCTTTCTCAACATGCTGAGCAGTGGCTAAAACCGTATTGTCCACGTCAGACTTACCACCCCATAGGCCAGGGACCTCCCATTCCAGTTCTTGGAACCTAGCGGCCTTCCACGTGCATTCCCCTTTTTGAGCCAAGCCATACTTTGTTTGACCCTCATTCCAATCCTTTCGGACCTTATACAAATCAATCGTTTCGTTTAAGACGCCAGACTGATTGTTGTGACGTGCTTGTTTAAAATACAACGCCCCAGAAAGTATTTTTGCGTTTGCAGGAATTGATGCTCCTAAGTTGTCGAACCGTATAAGGGCCCGGCGCGGGCTGCATATTTTTCGCTCATTCGGGGCGACACCAATTCCCAAGAGTGGACTAAGGCCCATACTACGGTCAATACTGGTTATACAGTCTTCGATGTACGTGTCATCGATATATCTTTCCTCATTTTGCCCGTGAAAAACATGGACGGAACTGTTTTTTAATTTTAATATTTGTAAAAGTAGCTGGTGATCATGCGCCCAAGCATCCTCTAACCGGTTCAGTTTACGCGATCTAAATACCAACCCTTGCTGATTTTCCATGAAATCAGAAAATTCTTGATCGTTGTTATCCACACCGCCTCCCAGAACAATCTTCCGAATGATTTCCTGCACATTGGCCAATTCTTTTCTGTATTCCCGGCGCAACGCGACTAGACGGCTCTGTTCATACTGAATCACACCCGCCAGCACTAAAATCAGGGCATATAAATACCATATGTGTTTTTGCCGGTTCATCGTTGCACATTGCTTTCAAGTCTCTGGGCAACAACAATGATGGCGAAACCAAGCCACATTAAATTCCCCAAGCGGACAGAATAAAATAATGTATCAAAAAAACTATGGAATAAAAATCCCGCCACCCCGCCCATCGCCCCCAACAAAAGGACAGACAAAAAACTATCCCGCGAATTCTTATAACTTTTAATCCCGCCGTAAAACAAGGTATACAAAAAATAGAGAAAAGCGCTTAATCCCACAATGCCAGTTTCTGCCGTCATTTGCAAAAAACAATTATGCGGATAGCCGCCCCAACCTTGGCTATATTCCCGCGCCACCACAGAATAAGTATTTATGCCCGTGCCAAATACCGGATAATCCTTAATCACATTTACCGCTTCCTTCCAAAATGTATTGCGCCCAAATGGGCTTAATAAAAGGTGCCTTTTACTTAAATACTGCCTCTCTTTCAACATAATTGCCGAGAAGATAGTCATAAAAACTACATTAAAAATAATTACGCCCAATAAGAATCTTTTGGATCGTGATGACAATATCAACAAGCCCACCAATGCCCCCAGCCATGCCCCGCGGGAAAACGATAATCCTAAACAGACGAAAGAAAGGATTAACGCCAAAATAAGAATATACCTGCTGACCGCTTCATTGATTAATGAAAAAGTATGCTTAAAGTTGCAAAGCAAAAGCGCTGATAAAATAGGCAATCCAAAGGCAAGATACCCGCCAAAATCGTTTGACGCCCTGAAAGTCGAAGCAATCCTGCCGTCCGCAATTGGCTGCCCATGAATAAATTCTTCGCCCGTAAAATATTGAAAAATGCCGTTAACCGAAATGAGCAAGAAAGACATCACAAAAACACTGCTAAATGTCTTCAGGCGGTCTTTGTTTTTTATACACTCTATAAATGCAAAATAAACAAACACCTTCTGCACGACTTTGCCAAAGAATCCTGCCAAACTTAAATGATGATTCTGGCTCATCACAAGACTAATAAAATTTATAAAAATAAACAATGCCAAAGCTTTATCGAGATAAGTTGACACGGGCTTAAAACTTTTTAATAAAAAAATGATTTTCTCCTTAAGCGAAAAATTCTCCGTTTTAAGCACCGCCCCGAAGATAACAGCGCGTTTGATTAAATAAAAGAATATCGCCAAGTACGAAAACCACTCCACCAAGGCAATCGAAATGGGCAAAAAGAAAATCAAGGCATAAAAAGAAAACGCCATTGCCTTATCCAACCAATTGATAACATGTTCTGATTTACTCATTGGGAATTATTATCCTGAAAAATGGTTACGGTACCAATCAATTGTGTTTTTCAACCCTGTGGCAAATTTTGTCTTGGCAACAAAACCAAATTCTTTCTTGGCACGGGAAGTATCCAGGCAGCGGCGGGGCTGGCCGTCGGGTTTCGAAGTATCCCAAACAACTTTTCCCTTAAAGCCGGTATGTTTGACAATCAGATTCACAAGTTCTTTAATGGATATCTCAAAACCGGCACCGATGTTAACCGGGGCCGGTTTATTGTATTTTTGAGCAGCCATAACAATGCCTCTGGCCGCATCCTCGACATAAAGAAATTCCCGGGTGGGCTTGCCCGTTCCCCAGACGGTGATGGAATCTTTTTTATTCCGGATGGCTTCCAGGCACTTTCGTATCAAAGCCGGAATTACGTGTGAGCTGTCTTCAGAAAAATTATCGCCGGGCCCATAAAGATTAACCGGCAAAAGGTATATCGCATTGAACTCATATTGCTCACGATACGCCTGCGCTTGAACCAACAGCATTTTTTTGGCTAATCCATAAGGAGCGTTCGTTTCTTCCGGATAACCCAACCACAAATCTTCTTCTTTAAAAGGGACTTTTGTAAACTTCGGGTACGCACAAATAGTTCCGACGGCGACAAATTTTTCGACACCAAAATGGTATGCCTGATCCATCATTTGCACACCCATCATTAAATTATCAAAAAAGAATTTCCCGGGGTTCATTCTATTAGCGCCAATGCCGCCGACAACGGCCGCTAAATGAATAACAACATTCGGCCGGCTTTCTTTAAACAATTTCCGGATGGCCCCGAGCGTGCGCAGATCATAATCTTTTTTCCGCGGGACAAAAATATGAGAGCAGCCTTTTGTTTTTAGTTCGGCAACGACCGACCGGCCTAAAAATCCTGCCCCACCCGTCACTAAAACGCGCTTATTATTCCAGGAAATCATTTCTTCTTTTTCCCTTTTGTTCCGTGCAATTGGCGGTTGATTAATTCCACGTCCGCGTCCACCATCATTCGGACCAACTGCGGAAAACTAACTTTGGGTTTCCACTTCAATTGCTTTCGTGCTTTCGAACTATCGCCGAGCAGGCAATCCACTTCCGTGGGACGAAAATAGCGCTTATCAATCTCCACATATTTCTTCCAATTTAATCCGACATAACCAAAGGCCTCATCAAGAAATTCCTTAACGGAATGTGTTTCACCGGTGGCAATAACATAATCCTCCGCTTTATCCTGTTGCAGCATAAGCCACATCGCTTCGACATAATCTCCGGCAAAACCCCAATCTCTCTTGGCGTCAAGGTTACCGAGATAGAGTTTATCCTGCGCACCACTTTTAATCCGCGCTACAGCCATTGTAATCTTGCGTGTAACAAAAGTTTCTCCTCGACGGGGAGATTCATGGTTAAACAAAATTCCGTTACAGGCAAACATATCGTAAGCTTCACGGTAATTCACCGTTATCCAATAAGCATAAACTTTCGCGGCGGCATAAGGGCTGCGCGGATAAAACGGAGTCTTTTCTGTCTGCGGAGATTCCTGAATTTTTCCGTACATTTCCGAACTCGATGCCTGGTAAAACTTTGTTTTAATTCCTGAATCGCGGATAGCTTCCAAAAGCCGCAGCGTCCCTAAGCCCCCCACTTCGCCGGTATATTCCGGGATATCAAAACTCACCCGCACATGGCTCTGCGCCCCAAGATTATAAATTTCATCAGGCTTAATTGTTTTAACCATCCAATTAAGCGAGCTGGCGTCAAAAAGATCGCCGTAAACCGTTGATAACCGTACATCCCGTTCATGAGGATCTTGATAAATATGATCGATGCGGGCCGTATTAAACGAACTTGACCGTCGAACAAGCCCATATATTTGATAACCCTTCTTTAACAAAAATTCCGTTAAATAGGATCCGTCCTGTCCTGTAATTCCTGTAATCAGTGCCCGTTTACCTTTTGTCATTAATTCCTCCTCTAACTCAAACGATTAATACTCGTGACAATTCCCGCCATGTACCAAAAATACGCGGATAACTGTAACGAATAAAGATTGGTATCAAAAAGACTGTGCACTAAAAAAGCGACAATGCCGGAAAAAAGCCCCAAAGTTAGTAAGTACAAATCTCTGCTTTTGCTCTGCCTGTCGGCCAACTTTTGAAAAACGTCCTTAAAGAGTGCTCCTAAAATAGACAAAAAACTGATCAATCCCAATATTCCTGTTTCCGCGGTAATCTGCAAATAACAATTATGCGCGTACGTTGGGCTAAGCTGTGCATCCTTATTGTAATATTGAAAAAGGCGCATATACGTATTAACCCCGTGCCCAAACAGCGGCCTTTCTTCAATCATTGTCAGTGTATCTCGCCAGACTGCTGTACGAAAACTCACCGACGTCATGCGTTTTGGGGCAAAGAACAATACCGCAATAGTAAGAAAAACCGTGAAAACAATCCAGAGAATTCTTTTTTTTTTAACTTTTCAAAAAATACCGTGGCGACCGCTAACCCAATCACTGTCCCGATCCACGCCCCATGGCTGTCGGATAATGCTACTGCCCAAAGGCTAAAACAAAACAGGATAAAGAAACCAACATTTTTCCAAAGACCTTTCACTGCACCGAATTGTAAAACAAAAAAAGTGGGAATAACAATCGTCAAATACGCGCCGAGGCTGTTTGGTGCCTTAAACGCAGCCGTTGCTCGGGAAAAAGGTAAAATGGTCCGCCCAAAGATGTCCTTAAACGTAACATAGTATTGGACAAGAGCATCCATACAAGTGATCAGGCTCGTTGCCCCGAAGACAATCAGGAAAATATAAATATGCTTTCTCGTCTGAAAAACTTCTATCACCAAGAAGAAAATAACAAACCATTCCAGTGTTTTGGTAAAAAAGCTCTGGATAGAATCGCTCAAGAAAGGACTGCCTACCGTTGAAAAAATACAGGCGGCAAGAAAAAAGATGACAGAAATATTCAATGATGTTAAAGGAAATCTAAAAGTTTTAGTAATAAACGCTCTCTTAAAAAGCCACAAAACAAACGCGATAATAACACAATTCTCAACAACCGCTGAGCTATAAGGCAACCAGAAAATAAGAAGATAAAGAAAGAATCGAATGGCATTGTTAATTTTAGCTGACCAATCACTCATTTTTCGGCTCACCATTTAATACGCCCCCTTGCCTTTTAAGACGGCCGGAACGGTTTTAAATAAAATACGCATATCCAGCCAAAACGACCAATTATTGATATACCACATATCCAGTTTAACCAAACGGTTAAAGGATTTGTCGCTGCGCCCTTGCACCTGCCAAACACCCGTCATGCCGGGGCGTACTTCCAGCCTTTGCAGTTGCCGCAAATCTTCTTTCTCAATTTGATTAGTGGGAAACGGCCGCGGCCCCACCAAACTCATATCACCTATCAAAACATTAAACACCTGCGGCAACTCATCCAAACTATATTTACGCAAAAACCTCCCGACTCTGGTAATGCGCGGATCGTTACGCATCTTAAATATAGGCCCATCAACCTCATTTTTTTCTTTAAAACGCTCCATTACTTTATCAGCGTCTTGAACCATACTGCGGAACTTAAACATATTAAAAATCCGGCCGCTACGGCCATACCGTCGAGAAATATAGAAAATTGGACCTGGACTGTCTAACAAAATCGCCACAGCAATAAGAATTATAAAAGGAAGTAAAATGCCCCCTAAAATCAGCGAGGCAAAAAGGTCGAACAATCTTTTACCGGCCTGCTGGCGTAAAAATTTAACTTCGCTGTATTCCAAAACAGGGACCTGTCCGATATTGTATTTATGAAACTCACTGGGCATAAGGTTATAACCCTGAGGAACGACGCGGACAGCCACGCCTAAATCTTTTGCTTCTTCCAACAATTTCAAAAATACTTTACTGTCATGGTGAATGGTGATAAAAATCTCGTGAACAAATTCATGCCGGGCGATTTTAGAAAAATCGTCAAGCTTTCCCAATACCTGTGGCATATTTTTATCCGGCTGGCCTGTTTTATAATCATCCAGATAGCCGAGTATTCTGACACCTAAATTGGGCCGGCGCTCGATTTCACGCGTTAAAGTCAACCCGACGTGGCCAGCGCCAATGATAAGGGCATTAAAATTGTTGTATCCTTGCAAAACAAGATATTCAACCAGCATTCGCTTCAAAAGGCGCCAGAGCGAAAATACCAGGATAAGAAGAACCGTTGCCCAAATAAGTATCGACCGGGGAAACTCCTCAAGCCTGACCACATACAAAGTGACAATAATAATCAACGCTGATAACAAAACAGATTTGGCAACCTGCCAAATCTCCAAGGTTTCATAGATTTCCCGCCGGGTCTGGTACAAGCCGTAAGAGTTATTTAAAACAATAAGAACCAGAACCCAAAATTGAAACAAATGACGGTAAAGGTTATACGGATCAAAAAATAAATTGTTTAAGTTAATATCCGAATGCAAAGTTTCACGCCGAATCCAGCAAGCGACATAAATACAAATACTGGCTGAAATTACATCAATGAAAATATAAGCGGTTTTGACAAGAAATGAACGTGTTCTCTTATGCATGGCGAGGCGAAACCTTTTTTCTCAGACAATCCTTAATCAATAGATAGATAAATTTCGTATTCCCAACCAGGTAACGTTTTCCCAATCGCTTGGGCTCACTCAAGAAACGAAAAAGCCATTCCAAGCCTGAGCGTTGCATCCAGCGCGGCGCCTGAGGCTTTGTTCCCGATAAGAAATCGAAAGCGGCTCCTACGGCAAAACACATTGAGGCATTAAGCTGGTTACGGTGTTCATGAATCCAGATATCCTGTTTCGGAGAACCTAAGCCGACCCAAATCATGTCCGGATTAGCCTGGTTTATTTGCTCAATAATCTGCGCATCCTCTTGTTTTGTTAACGGACGAAACGGCGGGGCGTATTTGCCGCAAATATTAATCTTAGGGAACTTTTGCTTTAACCTGTATTCCAATTTATTTAAAACATCCTCCGTTGCCCCATAAAAATAATTCCGATAGCCTCTTTGCTCGGATAAGGCGCAAACTTCCAGCATTAAATCCGGCCCGTAAACACGGCTAATATGGCTATACCCTTTAAGTTTTCCTATCCACACCGACGGCATGCCGTCTAAGGTCACCAAACTGGCGGAATTCACAATGTTCAGAAAATCTTTATCTTCCTGGCAAGCCATAATGGTACTCACGGGACAAACACAAACATAGCCCTTCAATTTTTTTTCGATAAATTCCCCGACAATTTCCGTGGCCTGTTTTAAATTAAGCGCCGAAAATTGAACGCCCAGAATATTAAAACGGTTAATTTGCGGTACGGGAAAAGTGTCTATCATATAAATAAAATTGGACTAAAATTTTGTCCGTGTTAACTCCGGCGGCATGCCATAGCCATAATAAATTTCTTTAGGATACCGGTCGAATTTGACCGCCTCTTTGGCAAATTCTTCAGGTGTCAAAAAAACAAATTTCTTGTCCCGTACATCCATAATCCATTTAATCCCATAACCGTTGATATCCTTGATAATGGCCTCTTCACTCTTATAGGAATCCCAATTAATAACCGTTGTCTCCCAAAATCCAATCTGTGGCGCAAAAGGCAACAGGAAAGCCGATGG
>CAZVZR010000090.1:0-7914 GCA_964630825.1 uncultured Planctomycetales bacterium
GTCGGGTTTCCGGGAAAAAATATTTATCCGGTGTTGGGAAAGCCCTTGTCTTATTATCCTTTGATGGCGGCAAAGCAAGCACGGTACGTGAATAAGGTCTATGTCTCGACGGATTGTCCGGACATTACCCGTTTAGCCAAAGAACTTGACTGCGAACTCATTCAGCGGCCGCCGGAGTTGTGCACGAATACGGCGTTAGGCGAAGATGTGTACGTACACGGGTACAAACACGTCCGTTACACTTTAAAACAGGATGTGGAGTTTATGGTCCTTTTGCATTGTAATTCAGCGACGGTCACGGGTGAACTGATTGACAATGGGATTGAGGCTTTACGTAAAGATGAATCGTTGGATTCGGCAACATCAGTTTCCTGTTACAACATGTGGAGCCCGATCCGCGCGCGGAAAATCAACAAAGATAATTTGTTGGAACCGTTTATTCCCTTTGAGGCGTACGGGAATATGTCTAAGATTAATTGTGACCGTGATTCTCAAGGTGATGTTTGGTTTGCGGACATGAGCGTTTCGATTGTCAGGCCGCGCTGCCTGGAAAAAATCGAAGAAGGGCAGTTGCCGCAGCGCTGGATGGGAAAGCGGATTTATCCCTTAAAACAATGGGGCGGCTGCGACGTGGATGCTGAGTGGCAGATTCCGGCGGTGGAATTTTGGCTGAAAAAAAATAATATGGCGGGAGTGCAGGCGGATGATTACCAGAAAACTTAAGGGCGGATTTTGCCGGAAGCTCCTTTCTTTGACGAGTTCACCCATCGGGTTTGCGGATGTCGGTTCAGGCGGAGAATTGAAATCTCCTTGGGACTTAATCCCCCGGGATCGGATGAATAAATTTAATTTTGAAGCGACTGAAAAATCCGGTAACGGCCTGCCGCATTGTATTTCCAACCGCCGAGGTAAAGCTAAATTTTTTATCGCCAAAGATGAACGTTCGTCGTCACTGCACGAGCCGTCGCTGGATTTTATTAATCGTTACGGTTTGGAGAATACGGCTGTCGAGCGGGCCATTGACGTTGAGCTGGTAACGCTCGATGAAATCTTTCAGGGGAAATACGCCGAGATTGATTTACTGGATTTCAACGTCGAGGGCCACGATTTTCAGGCGCTCGAAGGGGCAGGCACCCTTTTAAGCCAGGGGTTTATTAAGTTAATTAAAATTGAGTTTGAATTAACCCAGGTGTGGCTGGGGCAAAAATGGTTCAGTGACATTGATAATTTTTTGCGTGAGCGGAAATTTGATTTGGCGAACATTGAAATTGAGTACGGCAAGCCGGTCAAAGTGAGAGGGATTGTGCACAAAGGCGAACCGGTGTGGGGCAAGGCGTACTACGTCCCGAGCGTGGATTACTGGCGGGCGCATTTAACCGCGGCAAAGAATAACAAAGACGACATTGTTAAAGCGGTTGTGTTGTACACTCTGTGCGATCTTCCCGGCCGGGCGGTGGATATTTTGGACTTGGCGCAGGAAGTGGTTAAAAATGTTGAGCTTGATTTGCAAAAATTAAAGGACGAAATTTTTGCGACGTTTCGATTCGCGGCGCTGGACAAAGCCTCGGCGGAGTTGTCGCGGATTTTGTCGTACCCGGGTAAATTTTTCAGAAATGGAAAGAAGTAAGAATGAAAAGCGCAGTGGCCAACAATTTAGATTTTATCGAAAAGCTCGTTAAACCCGAGATTTTAAGTTTGCAGCGTTTTCAGGAAAAACAGCCGGACCGCTACGATTACCTGCGCCTCGACCGCAAAGAGCGTTTGATCCCGTTCGACCAGAAATTGTTCAAGAAATTTATCCAGAGCATCAAGTTTGAAGAAATTTCTGGCTACTACGAACTGGACAACACGTACCGCAAGCTGGCTAAATTTTTGGGCGTTGCCGAGAACCAAATCTTTCTGACGGCTGGCTCAGACCTGGGGGTGAGGTCAATTTATGAATCCACTGTGCTACCAGCCGACAACGTGGTGCTGCACAGCCCGTCGTACGCAATGTTCCGCGTCTACGCCAAAATGTACGGCGCCGAGGCGCGGATGGTCCCGTTAACCGAAGACTGGCAGATTGACGTCCAGGGAATGCTCAATTGCGTCGACGACAAAACGAAACTCGTGGCGGTGGAAAATCCCAACGGCTTTGTCGGCACCAGCCCGGACGAAAAGACGATTGAATTTCTCGCCGCTGAATTGCATTCCCGGGGCATCCTTTTGGTCCTGGATGAGGCCTATTATTTTCTGGAAAATGCAAAATGCCGGTCGCAGCGGCTGATTGAAAAATATCCTAACGTTTTGATTTCGCAGACTTTTTCCAAAGCCCACGGTTTGGCGGGCTTGCGTTTCGGTTACTTGATCGGGCACCCCAAACTCATTGAGTACATTTCAAGGGTCAAGCCGCTACACGAAGTCAGTTCCTTGGCAGCGAAGGCGGCGGAGTGGGTGATTGACCACCCGCAGCTTCTGGCGGAAAACCGGGTCAGCATCAAAGAAAGCAAAGGCTACCTGATTAAAGAATTGAAAAAGATCGGCGTCAATGTCCGCGACTCGCACGCCAGCTTTGTTTTGGCCTACCTTCCCAACGAAGGGAAAACCAAAAATATCGCCGAGAAACTCAAGGAAAAAAAGATCCTGATCCGCCGGCCGTTTGAAGAAAATTTTTTAAAAGGCTGGCTTTTGATTTGTGTGGGGACTTTGGAACATTCAAAATATTTTCTCAAATGCCTAAAAGAAATCCTTAGAAGGAATTAATGCGCAAGTGGTACAAATATATTTTGCAAAGTAACGGTAACGGCCACGCCGAGGCGGTCATTGCCAAAGACCGTCTGCCTGATGAACATAAGGCAACAATGGGTGGATTTACGACGGAATCGGGCTACCAGTCGAAAGAACAATTCTTTGAGAAGTTTTTACTTAATGGAGATGCCCGGTTTAAATTTTACTGCGACTACGTGATGCGCCACGCCCGTAAAGACGAGCAGGGGCTTTCCATCGGCAGCGGCCGGTGCGTGAGTGAAACGTATCTTAACGAGCAGGGATTTAATATCATCTGCTCGGACTTGGAAAATTACTGCGAGTACAAAACCAAATCATTATTCCCCAATTTAAAATTTAACCTCTTTGATATTTCGCAGGGGCCGTTTCCGTCTCCCGTTGATTTTGTAATGTGTTTGAGCGTACTGTATCTTTTTAACGAGGAAGAACTCGAGAGGGTATTTCGCCACGTTGCCGCAAGTTTAAAGCCCGGCGGAAAATTTTTTGTTGACCCCGGCGGGGCACAGGACAGCCCGGCTACGCGCTTGGTCGACGAAGTCATTTGTAAATATGAAACCAAAATGAGGTTTGCGGTAATGAGAGCTTTTCGCAATGGAAAATCCCGGTTAGCCCTAAAGCATGCCGGTTACCGCAGTACCAACGAAGAAATCCAAGCAATCGCCAAGAAAGCCGGATTTTCGTTGTGTGATTTACGGTCTTTTGACAATGTCACGGAATTAAAAGGGCGCAGCCTCATTTTTAATAAAATACCGGCGGCGATTGTTTCTCCTTTGGGAAAGAAAATGCCGTACGTCAGGATGTTTTTCTTTAGGAAAGATTAACCCCGTCTGGTCCAATCTCGCCGAGATTGGACCAAATCTGACGGGGTTTAATCCAACCGGTGTTCATAACTTTTGCGTTGGGCTTAATTAATAGTTTTTTTATTACACGCGTTGGGGGATTAAATGCCAAAAGTTTTTATCTCAACAAGCAGTTTCGGGAAATACGATGCCTCAGTGACCGAAGCGCTCACATCAGCCGCATTGGAAGTGGTTTTAAACCCGCACGGCCGGCAGCTAACGGCTGACGAAGCAGCAAAATCTTTGCGCGACGTGGAATATTTAATCGCCGGCACGGAGCCGTTAAATAAAACCGTATTGGAAAAGGCACAAAAATTAAAGGTCATCTCGCGCTGCGGAGTTGGCTTGGATAATATTGATCTTAAAGCGGCTGAAAAATTGGGGATTTTAATTTACAGTACACCGCAGGCGCCCACGGTGGCCGTTGCGGAATTAACAGTGGGATTGATTTTAGACCTTCTGAGGCAAGTTTCCGCGACCGACCGCGATTTAAGGAAGGGCAAGTGGAATAAACGGATGGGAGAGCTTCTTTATGGCAAAAGAATAGGCATCATTGGCTTGGGCCGAATAGGCCAAAGGGTAGCCGAATTATTGTTTCCCTTTGGGACGCAAATCAGTTACAATGATGTCATTTCCAAAAGCTCCCAATTGCCGTATTTAAAGATGGATTTAGACAAGCTCCTGAAATGGGCTGATATTGTAACGTTGCATTGTTCGACGAATGCGGATTCTTCAAAAGAAGTTTTAGGCGCCGCTGAACTTAAGAAAATACGCAAAGGCGGCTGGGTTGTTAATGTGGCGCGCGGCGGGGCCGTGAATGAAGAAGCTCTTTACAAATATTTGAAAGAAGGGCACTTAGCCGGCGCAGCGTTAGATGTTTTTGATGAGGAGCCTTATCAGGGGAAGTTAGCCGAGCTTGACAACGTCGTTCTCACCACACATATCGGATCTTATGCCCGTGAGGCACGCATTGCGATGGAGAAAGAAGCCGTCGCCAATCTTTTGACAGGGATAAAAAATATTGTGAGTAGGGGCGTACGGCCGTACGCCCCTACCAAGAATCTCAAAAAGGAGATCGTTAGATGAATGTAACAGTTTTTGGAGGCAGCGGGTTTTTAGGCAGTCATGTGGCCGATGTTTTAAGTAAACAAGGCCATAAAGTCGTTATTTTTGACCGATCAGAATCACCCTACCTTTTAGAAAATCAAAAAATGATCATCGGAGATATTCTCGATGAACGGATGGTTGCTCAGGCCATTTCCGGGGCGGATATTGTTTATAATTTTGTCGCTTTGGCGGATATCGAGGACGCCGCCTACCGGCCGAGAGACACGATTCAGGTCAATGTCATGGGGAATTTAAATATTTTAGAAGCCATTAAAAATACGAAAATTAAGAAATTTATTTTTGCCAGTTCCGTTTACGTTTACAGTGATTCCGGGTTGTTTTACCGCAGCAGCAAGCAGGCCTGCGAATTGTTTATTGAAAATTATGCCAAGGCCTACGGTTTAAAATACACCATTTTACGTTATGGTTCTTTGTACGGCCCGCGCTCCAACGACAAAAACTGGATTTACCGGATGCTTAAACAGGCCTTGTCCGAAAATAAAATAATCCGTGCCGGAGACGGGGAAGAGTTGCGCGAATATATTCACGTCCTTGATGCCGCCCGGCTGAGCGTCGATATCCTGGCAGAGGACTATGATAATCGAAGCATTATCATTACCGGTGCCGAGCAAATCAAGATCAAAGATTTGTTAGTGATGGTCAGGGAAATTTTCAAGAACCGTATCAAAATTGAATATGTACCAGCTCAATCGAAGGAACACTACGAAGTTACGCCGTATGTCTTTAAGCCGCAAATGGCCTCAAAAATCCGCGGCAACGAATACGTCGACTTAGGCCAGGGGATTATTGAGATGCTCAGCGAAATGCACACTGAAATCCATAGCACGCCTAAGCGCGATCAACGTTCCTCCGAAATGCTAAATTCTTCTATTGATGCCTAAAAGGGTTCTCTATGTATTCGATTCCGGGGCAACCCCGCAATCCCGCAAAGGCCTGTTTTCAAAAGATACCCGGGTCTTTCTCTGCCCCATTTTAAGTGACGATGAAAAGATCCGTCAGGCAGTAGATTGTTTTAAAGATTTAACCAACCCACCCGCCGAAGTCCCTTACGCCAAGATTTTTCATCAAGAATCATTCCAAATCAAAAATAGTTACCTGAATTTTATTTCAAGTCTGGCTGAAGAAAAGAATTTTTCGGGAAAGAACCTGAAGGAAACCTTTCGTTGCCTGTCCGCAAACTTTTCGTTGTGGTGGACCTCGAGCCTCGCCGAAAAAAGCCCCCTCAGAAGCAAAATTTACAATAACCTGACGGCGTTAATGGCGTTATTGGAAATCAGAGAACAGTTCCAGTGTGATGCCGTTTACCTTGATATTGAAAACCAGCCGTTAGTCCAAACGTTGTTATCGACAAAAGATAACACAGTTAGATATGTCAATCTACGCACAAAATTTGTTCTTCCTGACAGAGCGGCCATGGTTCTGCATATTATCAACGGATTTTTACGATTAACGTCGGTGTATTTAAAAGCCAAAAAAGCGAAGTCACAAATGCGCATTTTAGCACAGCGTGAAAGCAAATTACGCAATGCAGAATATGTTTTGGTGACGTATTTTCCTTTGATGAAAACAGAGGATTTTTCCAAAGGGCGTTTTACGAACCTTTTTTACGGGCCGTTACAGGAATATTTGGAAAGCAAAGACAAAGACCGGATTGTTTGGCTGTCGATGTTTGTCGAACGGGAGGGTTATGATTTTACCCGAAGCCTTGAGTTGGCTACGCAAGTCAATGGCATGGGGTCGTGCATGTTTTTTCTCGACGAATTTCTTACGTTGAAGGATTATGGGCGTTTAATACTCGAGTTTTTGAAGAATGCCGTAAAATTCAATTCAATGTTGTCTATTTTACGGAAGAAGTGCGTATTTCCCGGCCAGAATGCCAACATCTGGCCAATATTGGCCAAAGATTTTCTCTCTTCTTTTTGTGGGTCAAAATCGGCGGAGGGGTTAAGTTATTATTTACAGTTTAGAAATGTCACCGCGCAGTTACAAGGAAAGGCCGTGATCACGCATATCACTGAAATGCAGTCATGGGAAAAAGCTCTCAACAGCGCGGTACAAGACAGGCCAGCGTTAACGACAGTTGGAATTCAGCATACAACCGTGCCGTATTTATTATTAAATTATTTCAGCGCGCGAAAAGATTTGGAGGAAGGCGGGATTGAGAAAATGCCTAAACCCAAACGTATTGCCTGTGCCGGCAGGATTCCGATGGGTGTTTTGCAGGAATCCGGTTGGAATCCGGAGCGGCTTTTTCGTTTAGGGGCCTTACGCGAAGATGGGTATAAAGCAAATTTAGAAAAATTGGCACATATCAACAAACGCAACAGGGTGGTTGTCGTTATGCCGATTTCTCCTGCGGAAGGCAGGGAATTGCTGATGTTCATTCATAGTGCGTTTAAGGATTTTCACGACGGAGAGATCCTGATTAAATCACATCCTTTTTGCCCGATTAATCCGATTTTAAGCTCACTGTCTTTTTCGTTCCCGCAAAATATATTTCGTTTTGTCACTTCACCAATTAATGAAATCCTCGCGGAGGCCAAGATTTTGATCGTGACGGAATCAACGGTTGTTTTTAACGGGTTATCCTGGGGATGCCGTATCGTCGTCCCCCGGTTACCGGCCATTGTCGACATGAATGCCATGACCGGATTAAGCCCTATTCCTGTCTACGTTTATTCTTCGGATGAGTTAAGGCAAACGGCAGAACGGTTGTTTAAAGAAGAAATCACGGCCGAATATATTCAGAAATCTCGGGAGTTCTTAGGAGATTATTTTGATTTCGACCATAAATTGCATAATATCGGTGAACGCTGGGAAGAACACGTTGGGGGAGAGTATGCTCAAAGCCATCATATTTGATTTTGACGGGGTTATCTGTGAATCGCTGGAAGTCAAGATCGAGGCAATGCGGAAACTTTTTCTGGATTATCCAGAACAATTGACCGAGATTGTTAAATATCATATGGATAATGGCGGCATGAGCCGGTATAAAAAATTTGATTATATTTATAAAGAAATTCTTAAGAAATCCTTAAGCCAGGAAAAATCTAAACAGCTTGGACAATTGTTCACGGATTATTGTTATGACGGCGTGGTGAAGTCGGATTTTGTGCCGGGGGCAGAGGAGTTTTTAAAAAAATATTATAAGAAACTTTTAATATTCGTCATCTCCGGGACA
>CAZVZR010000091.1:0-7905 GCA_964630825.1 uncultured Planctomycetales bacterium
CACAACATTAGTACACTTATTTCTTGTGACAGCTTGTGAAAGATATTTAAAGTTATCAGGATCAGGTTCAAACGAGAAAACCTTGCCTTCCGCCCCGACTAATTGGGAAAACATTAAAGTATAAAAGCCCATTCCAGCCCCGACATCAACGACAACATCGCCCCTCTTAACCTCTTTTCTTATCACACTAATTTCATATGCCTCGCTCATTTTTTTAAAAGGGAAGTAAATCTTCCTGGATAAAAAATCCCAACTTCTACCTAAGAAAGGGGATTTCTTCAGCATCAACACAATCCGTTTCAACCTCTTTAATGCCGTATCTGAATATAAAGTTTCTTGTAATGACATAGATTCTTAATTGAATTTTAGCTTTTATAATCTCCTGCCAACCTACATAAGCACAAATTTTTCAAAGGCAACGTAACTCATTTTTACCAATAACCACGCATGGCGGCAAAAACTGAAGAATGTTTTCCCATAAGCTTTCGATGTCCCGTATTGCCGCGGGCGGTAATGAACGGGTATTTCCGCCACTTTAAGGGAATTTTTAATGGCCCCAAATATTAATTGAAAATCACCGAAGGGATCGAAGTCCCCGAATTGGTTAATATTCTTTCTCACCTTTTCATAATTTTTCTTTGATATCGCCTTAAAGCCGCATAATGTATCCGTAAAACGCTGGCCTAAGATTGGGGTAAAAATATTTCCGAAAAACCGGTTACCGACAAAATTAAGAAACGGCATTGAATTCTTTTCCATCTGATAAATAAACCTTGTCCCGTTAAGATATTCCCCTCGGCCTGATATATACGCGTCCCAGAATAATTTTATTTCTTGCGGAGGAATCGTCAAATCTGCTTCAAGCCAACAAACTAAATCGCCTTGCGCTTTGGCAAAACCCAAATGAAACGCATCGCCTTGGCCAATCCCTGCTTGCGTATAATGCTTAATATCCTTCTTAGGGTATTTGGCTATCATCTCTTTAATCTTGCCGACCGTGTTGTCTTTGGAATGCCCTTCAACAAAAATGATTTCGGTATGCTGGCCCATTTCGGGAATGCCGGTCACTAAACCTTCGATGTTTTCTTCTTCATCACGGCAAGTGAGAACAACGGAAACAGTCAGTTTCTCCGCATTTTCGGGCTTACGTAAAGGCCGGGCGATAACGCTGTGGATCAAATTTAACCTTCGGACAAATGGGAGTTTAGCGATCCACCGGTTAAAAATAAAAGACAAAACAGGAATCCGTTTGGGCAAAAGAAACAAAAAATCCCGGCGTATCGTTTGATACCCGGAAATTTCCAGAAAGTTCGCAATATCATCAATGGACAACCAGTTAAAAACAACCTCCGGCATTTTAAGGCCGCATTTCTCTCCGAAACGCAGTACCGGCCCCCAAAGTTCATTATAATAATTTATCAAAACCCGCGTGTCCGCCGTCATGACCGCATGGAGCTTTTGCAATAAATCCTGAATATTTTCAACCGAGCCTAATGTATCGGAGATAATGATATAATCAAATGTCTTATTTGACTTAAACTCTTCTATATTCGCACAAACAAATTCCAATTTCGGATATTTTTCTTTTGCTACGGCCACCATTTGATCGCTGACATCAACGCCGACTCCATACGAAGGCGCTAATCCGGCGAGAAAATCCCCGGTTCCGCAACCAAGCTCCAAAACAGAACTGCCTTCGGGAATAAAAAATCGATAATACCGCAATAATTCCTGAAAATAGAAATCATTCTTTCTTATCCATTTCTCCCGGGAGGCAGCTAATGGATTGTAAAAGTCTTTGAGGATTTGCGTTCGGGTGCTCATTTTCTAAATTGGTCTTTAAATAATTGCACTTTTGAGGCCAACTGCTATTATAGGAATACCCTCAATCTTATAAGAATATCGGGAAAAATCAATCCCTTTTTACAGTTGGTTGAGCCGTAAAAATAGATAATATTTCTATATATATTAATATTTATATGAAACTTACTGTTATCCTCCCAGCCTACAACGAAAAAGACACCTTAAAACCCATCATCGAGAAGGTCTTAGCCGTTAACCTCCCACAAAATATTCAAAAGGAAGTCATTGTGGTTGATGACGGCTCAACGGATGGATCAACCGCGATATTAGAAGACTTACAAAAAAAACTCCCCATCATCGCCATTTTTCAAAAACCAAACCAAGGAAAAACAGCTGCCGTTAAACAAGGCATTGCTAGGGCAACCGGAGACTATATCATTATTCAGGACGCCGATTTAGAATACGATCCATCCGCTTACCCTTCCCTTTTAAACCCGATTCTGGAGGGAAAAGCCGCGGTCGTCTACGGTTCACGGTTTTTAGGCAATATTAAAGGCATGGCCTTCGTTAACCGTATGGCCAATACAATCTCCCGGCTCACCATCAACCTTTTGTACGGATCCCAGATCAACGATTTCCATACCGGGTTTAAACTATTTCCAAGCGAAACCTTAAAGAGCATTAAGATTGAATCGGAACGCTTCACTTTTGATACGGAAATTACCGCGAAACTCCTGCGGAAAGGCGTCAAAATTCATGAGGTCCCCATTGATTACGTGGCGCGGAAAAATAAGGAAGGAAAAAAAATTACGTGGGGATTAGCTTTGGAAACCTACTTCTTCTTATTTAAATACCGGTTCTTGCCTTCTGCGGATTGAACAACCTGCCCATCTTCTCCCTGCAGTTTTTGAGTGATCTTTCTCCCATCAAGCACATAAACAGCCCCGCTTTGCGGCCCGCTTTCACTGTCATTGTCGGCACTGATAACAATATCATCAAATCCGTCCCCATTAATATCCACATTGTCAAAATGAAAATAGCCGGGGGCTGCTTCTGCTGTCATCGATGGCCGAAAACGCCATACCTTGTCATTTAATACGTCAATGCGGAAAATACCTTTATCCAAAATTTTTTGCAAATTCGCCGATGTTAAAACATATAAAGACCCTGTGTAAGAAAGGTTATAGTGTGCTCCTATGGAAAAATCAGGCTTCCCATCATGATCAATATCTCCGGCATGATAACTTAATGAACTTCCGATGCCGTCATCAATCATAGACAAAGCCGAATATCCATCCAGCTGAAACAATTGCACATCTGATAATTCAACTGAATTTTTTCCATTGTCTTTTATCAATGTACTGCCGTCAATAAGGCGCGCCGTTCCGCGGCCCCTGAAATTTCTAAATGAGATCCAGAAATCAGGCACCCCATCCTGGTTATAATCACCAATACCTCCGACCAATAAATTTTCATTTGGGAAGGATTTTAAAGGTTCCGGCAAGATTATTATTTTAGCTTTGGTAAAATTGTAAAACGATTTGCTAAATAAAACACTGATGATGTCTTGGTGTATAACGATAAGTTCATCAGACCCATCGTGGTCCAAATCGTCCATCGGATAAAGCATATAAGGCGTATTGCCGTCGATATAGCCAATTTCCATGGGGACTTTAACCGAATATAAATTTACCAGCCCTTTTGAAACAGGGTTATACCCAAGCAATTCTATAGTGTCGATCCGCGTGTTGCCAGGCTCGGGAAGAGGAACCCTGGCTATCAATTGATTGGAAAATGGCCCTTGAGCATTCTTTAAGAAAACTGATTGATAGCCGACCTTTATGCCATCGTTCATGTTAAAAAAATGCTGCTCTTTATCCTTCCCGAAATTGGAAGATAAATATAATTTACCATTAATAATGAGGTCGGCACGCCCATCAGCATCCACATCCCCGGTATTTAAACAAAACGCCGCATTGAATTCTTTCATGGAAATCGGGCTGGTAAATTCAAGGGTATCGCCATTGCTTCTAGATAAGGTGTGCCTTGCCATTTTATTTTTAAAAATCGAACTTTTTATATACCTGGCGAAATATTTGACACCTTCAGGCTCTTCCGTCGTAGTGAATATAAAATCAAAATCACCCGTACCGCTGAAATTATGTGCATAATATCCCCTTACGCCAAAATAATTCGTGTAAGTGGAATTTTCTCCATCAGTATACGGTAAAAATTTTGTCAAGATTATATCTTGAAATGGAATGAATTTCTCATGATACTCTAGAAAAGACTTAATATTTTGGGATGGTTTGCCGATTTCTAAGTACCGGACCCAATCATGCTGAACCAGGAAAGCTTCGTAGATTTTGGGGCGCTTAACAAATTTTTCCGGCGCATTGTCTTCCTGCAACCCCGAGGCAGGAATCGCCAAAACCAAAATTATACTGACTCCCCATAAAAAAAGGACTCTCTTAATCATTTAACCCTTTTTCATCCTCATCCATTGCAATAACATAAGGCCATTTTTCTTTGGTAACCGTAACCGGAAATTGGGCATAAGGCACGTCGTGATATTCTAAATTCACGGATTCCATTTTACCGTCAGCAATTTGCCTTTTGCTCATTTCTACAACTGTTTTATCTTTATCTCTTAATACTTCCCAACTTGATTTACCAAAATCAGGCTTATGCGCCCGGTAAACTGACAAAACGGCCAAAAACATGCTGAGGGTAACAGCGCACTTGAAGATTTTCGTTTGAAATTTAAAACCTGTCCCCACCGTAAGGTAAATCAAAACCAGTGGGATATATAAAAACCTGGCCTGCTGCGAGCCCATCCACCATGATAACCAAAATACAACTGCCCAAAGCGGGAGTAAAGGGATTTCTCCCTTTTTTAGGGATTGCGCAATAAGCATAAAAAATGGCCCCAAAAAAACGAGGAACATTAAACCCAAAGGATAATCAAACGTATTGTTAACCCCCTTTTCCGGGACCGCAACAAGCCAAAAATGCTTTATAAAACTCCCCAAACTCCGCCCATGGCCGTACTGATCCTTCGTTGTCATGTGAGTTTTTGTGGCTCCCATTAAAGATTCCCAGTGTTTTGAATGATCATCGATATTGGGGTTTAATTTAATCAAACCCGGCTTGAAAGGATAGAGCGGTGTCCCAGAGCAAACAGTAGATTTTATAATAAATGGGCCGCCTATTAATATACTTAATACTAAAAATATTTTAAAAAAATTCTTTAATGCTGCCCATAACGCTTTCATCTCTTGTACCGTGAGTTCCTGATCAAAATCCCAAGTTAGAATTTTGAATCCCGCCTTTTTTAATACCAAAATTAGCCCACCCACAATAGCAATAATAAATATAGTTTGCGGCGGCACAAAAGATTTTGACCAAAAATAAAATGTAAACTCAACGGCGCTTAAGAAAATAGCGCCGGCCAGAAAGCTATCGATGGCAGCGATAAATAAATAACACAACACAATATCCAGCATGGCCGTCCCGATTTGAACACCAAAACAATGCGACCCCAAAATCGCAAAACAAACTAAAATTCTAGCCGGATAGCCATTTGGGGAGAAACGCTGGCATAAATTTTTGGACACGGCGATAAGGGCCAAAAGAAAAACAAACTGCGAGATTTTATTCGGTAACGCAGTCACAAACCAATACGGAGCCAAGGCAAAATCGACCGGCAAAGGAAATAAATCAGCCGTCGACCAGGGAATGTGCCGAAAGGAATTCAGGATAAGGTGTTGCCGTGGAATCGTCAGGTGATAATTGAGGGCATCGTATTCTTGTGATAAATGCGGCGGCAAAGTGGCTGCCATAAAGCCTATGATCAAAACCGCAATAACCAGAACCCCGCCAGTGACTAAATAAAATTTCTCAAATAAGCCCGCCTTCTCGAAATACTCAAAGAAACTGACCCTTTCCTCTTGAAGATACCGCCAACTACGTACTGTCATAAACAAAACCATCACGGCAAGAACCACTATCGCCAACGGTGTGGTTACCCCCCAGTTATTTTGGTGAAAATACATTTCCAGCCAGAAGACGGGATAACCAATAATAAGTATATACGTCGGCAGATGCCGCAAGTGGGTTAAACTTTTTGCAGGCAAATAAAAATCCTCCATAAAATGTATGCGATCGTTATCAGAACAAAATAAATGTCAAACCAACGGTCTTTCATCTTCTAACTCCAATGGTTCTGTCTACAGCAAAAGCAATAGCAATCAGATACAACGGGACAATCGGAAGCGCGTACCGCGTAAGGATTGTCATCACCGCATAGCCGGCAATAAATAAAAACATTAACAAAAGCATAAAGAAATTTAATAAATACACTCTGTCACCCTCTTCGCCGGTGAAAATTTTCCGTCGATTTCCAAACACATAAAATATTAAATAACCGACGGCCCAAAACGTTATACATGAAACTGCAAAGCGCAAACCATTTTTAAACAGCCCCGAACCATAGAGATGTTCCAGCCACAAAGGATACCTGACAAACCCGATTTGCGTCGATTCCCAAAAAAACATCCGTAAACCATCGAAAGCCATAAATAAAAGGTATTGAAACGGCTTTTGTTTTATTTTCTCAAGTGCCAAAGCCATTGATTTCGCCCGGGCTTCGTCGTTAGTAAGTCCATTGAGATACTTGGGCAACTCGAGCCCGGCAATATCATCTTGTGCACGAAGGCCGGTGTAGTCACACTCGCTTTCCGTAAAAAACCTGCGGCATACTTTCTCTCCGGGGATAGAGGCCAAGTGCGACAGAAGGATCCGCTTCGTTAACGGCCGTGTTCTCTTATCTGCGTTAGCGTAAAACAAAGGTTCAAAACGCGTCGTATAAACATAATTGCCGTTGTATTTTTTATTCAACCATTTATAAGGAATAAAAAATGCCTGGAACACGACAAATGTTCCTAACACATAAATTGCTGTTTTCATAAAATATCGTTTTTGAAAAATACCGGCGAGCGCATAAACTAAAAGGAAACCAAACATCACAAAAACAAATGCGCCTTTGGCAAATGTAGCCAAAAGATAAAAGATTCCCGAAATAATACTCCACCCAAAAATTTTGCTCAAGGAAGATGATTTAAACTTCTCCCAGATAAAAATATTTAAAAGAACACAATCGACAACGAAAAGATAACTGGCAATTTCCGAATACAAACTGAAAGTGGAGTTAATCATCGCCGGTGAAATACCCATATACAACATGGTTAAATAAGAGATACTTTTGCGCACATTGAGTTTCTGAAGAACGATCAACGTGAGAATTTGGGTACAAAAAAGAATCAAAATTTGCAAGATCTTCTGGATGGACATATAAGACACCGATAACTTGTCGGCTAATGCCATCGCAAAAGCCACCAGAGCCGGATAAATCGGTTCCCGGTTAGGCCCATTCTTCAAAAATTCAACCCACCCTTGTTGGTAAATCATCCTTCCTATCGATTCATAACTTAGCGCATCCATAGAAATATCCATTTGGGAGGCAAAGAATAAATACCCCCAATAAATAAAACAAATTAAGAAAATAATTATTAATCTTCTATCGCTGAATAATTTAGACATATTAAGCCAGTTGATTAAACAAATTCGTTAGATTATCGACTACTATTTCGAGAGAAAATTCGTTTTTCATCTTCTCACGGTTATTCAAACCCATATTTTCCCGTCCACGAGGATCATTAATCAAAGAAAGAATCTTTTCTTTAAGCACCTGGCTGTTGCCGATTGGGGCAAACCAACCGTTTTCCACCTCTTTAATGATCTCTTTAAGCGCACCAACCGGGGTAACGACAACCGGCACGCCCACAGCCATGGCTTCCAGAACAGACATCGGGCAGCCTTCCGAATACGACGGCAGGACAAAAATATCAGCGTTATATAAAAGCTTTAGCTTCTCGTTCTCGTCATAGATCTCACCCAGGAAACGTAACCGGCCGTTAAATTCCTTATTCCCCTTTATTTCCTCAATAGCTTTATCCACGTCAGAAAACACAATCTGCTGGCCGTCCTCTCCATAGAGAATATTCTTTTCATTGGGAATTTTATCCCCAACGATATTAAAAA
>CAZVZR010000092.1:0-7880 GCA_964630825.1 uncultured Planctomycetales bacterium
TATGGTTAAAAATTTTGATGTTCCACCCGAATCGATACGGCGGATTCCGCGCGGCGTGGATTTGGATAAATTTAACGTCGAGCCGCAAAGAGACGGCGCGCACTGCACGGTTGCTATCGTCGGGCGGATTACTCCGCTTAAGGGCCATATTTATTTTCTTAAGGCGATGGCCAAAGTCAGGCGGCACATTCCGTCTCTGCGCGTGTGGGTTATCGGCGATGTCCCGGCGCAAAAAATTTCCTATAAGCAGGAATTGGAGCTCTGGGTGCAGCGCTTGGGAATAAAAGAAGAGGTTGTTTTTTGGGGAGACCGCGCCGATATCCCGCAGCTTTTGGCGCAGACGGACATTTTGGTTTTATCGACGATAACGCAGGAAGGTTTCGGCCGCGTCATTTTAGAAGCACAGGCCTCCGGTGTCCCGGTGGTGGCCACCAGCGTCGGCGGTGTTATCGATATTATTGATAACGAAAAAACCGGCCTTTTGGTTATGCCGAAGGATGCGGAGGCAATGGCCGATGCCGTTGTGCGCCTCTGGAAAGATAAAAAATTAAGTGCGTCAATTGCTGAAGAAGCCAAAAAGAAATTGGTTTCCAATTTTACCATTGAGCATATGGCCGAAAGGACGCTTAAGGTTTACGAGGAAGTTTTAAACACGCAGAATATTTTGGTTATCAAAATGGGCTCGCTGGGGGACGTGGTGTTAGTGACGGCGTCATTGAAGGCTATCCGTAAACAGTTTCCGATCGCAAAAATATTTTGCTTGGTCGGAAAAGAGTCGCGGGAAATCCTGCAACAGTGCCCGTATGTCGATGAACTGATTGTTATTGATTATAAAAAAGATAATAAAGGGATCGGGGGCTTGTTAAAATTTTCGCAAAAATTACGGCGTTATAAATTTGACAAAATCATTGATTTCCAGAACAACCGGCTGAGCCACCTGTTAAGTTTTTTGAGTTTCGCGCGGGAAAGTTACGGTTTCGATAACGGCAAATGGGGTTTCCTTCTGTCGAATCCGGTCAAGGCATACAAAGATGGGATCCCGCCGGTGATGCACCAGTTCCAGATCTTGAACCAATTCGGGATTTCGTACCGGGAGAGTACGCTCCTTGAGCTGTGGCCGACTTCGCAGGATGAACAGTATGCCAAAGAACTTTTGGATGCCGAATGGCTGAGTAACAGTAAGAAAATAGTCGGCATCAATATTTCTGCCTCGGAAAAATGGGCGACCAAAAATTGGCCCATTGAGCACATTGCCCGTTTATGCGACCTGATGGCGGCAAAAAATATTCGGGTGATTATCACCGGCGCCGAAAGCGAAAAGGGTTTGGCCCGGCACCTTTTATCTTTGACAAAATCTAAACCGACGAATTTCGTCGGAAAAACGGATCTGTTGCAATTAGCGGCGCTCATCAAGCGTTGCCATGTTTACGTGACGCCGGATTCGGCGCCGCTCCACGTGGCGGCGTCGGTACAAACCCCGGTGATCGCGTTGTTTGGGCCGACGGATTCTGTCCGGCATTCCCCGCCGGCAAAAAAGATTTTTGTTTTTCAGCGGAAACTGGCCTGTTCACCGTGCTACCGCAGCCGCTGCCGGATCATGACGCACGCGTGCATGAAAGAAATAAGGCCTGAGGATGTTTTGCAGCAAATTGAGGTGTTCATGGGCGCGGGAGCAGAGGTGGCCTCGTGAATATCCTTTTTCTCTCCACGCATTTAAATGCCGGCGGGATAACAAGTTATTTATTTACGTTAACCAAAGGCCTGCTCAAAAAAGGGCACAAGGTTTTTGTCGTTACCAGCGGCGGCGATAAAGAAGGTGAGTTCCGGGCCCTCGGTGCGCAAGTCATAAATCTTTCCGTTCGTACCAAGTCGGAACTCTCGCCTAAGATTTATTTCGCGCTCAAACCTGTCGGCGATATTATCCGCAACCAAAGTATCGACATTATCCATGCACACACCCGTATCACCCAAGTAATGGGCCAGCTGTTAAAGAACTCAACCAAGAAACCTTACGTCGCGACTTGTCACGGGTATTTTAGAACACGGTGGTTCCGTCGGCTGTTTCCCTGTTGGGGTGATGCGGTGATTGCCATTAGCCCGGCGGTGCGAAAGCATTTGGTGGAAGATTTCAAGGTTCCTGAAAGTAAAGTTGTTTTAATTGAGAGCGGTGTTGATATTGAACAATTTCCGTTAGTTAATGAGAACTTGAAAAGAGAATGCCGTCAGAAACTCAACCTTAACGATGACTTTGTTATCGGCAATATTGCCAGATTATCCGATGTTAAAGGGCCGGATATTCTGATCGCGGCGATGAAAAAAGTTGTCGCCCGGTTTCCGCAGGCGAAGCTTTTGTTTTTCGGTGAAGGAAAAATGGAAGAAGCGCTTAGAAAACAGGTGAGCGCGTTAAATTTGAATAACAATGTCGTTTTTTATCCGATCGTCAATAAAACAGCCGAGTACCTGCCGGTCATGGATATTTTTGTGATGCCGTCGCGCCAGGAAGGTTTGGGCCTATCGATTATGGAGGCGCAGGCCTGCGGGCTTCCCGTTGTGGCCAGCAATGTCGGTGGGATTCCCAGTTTAATTCAAGACGGTGAAACCGGGCTTTTAGTTCGGCCGGAAAACAGCGAACACCTGGCGTTTGCCATTATTAAACTTTTGGAGAATAAAGACGCTGCTCGCAAAATGGGGCTCAAGGCGCGGGAGTTTATTCGGGAAAAGTTTTCGGCAGATTTTATGATAGATAAAACAATATCATTTTATTTAAAAATGAAAAAGTAAGCAAGGCAGGGATTTTTTATTTTTTAAAGGTTAAATTATTTAAGGAGGCAAGAATGAAAAAAAGTCGATTATTGTTTATTGTTTTTCTCTTAGGCCTGTTGACCTACTCCGGGCAAGTTGCTGCGCAAGACAAGGGGCCGTTTAAGGTCGAAATCAATGTTGAACAGGAAAGTGTTAAGTTGTTTGGCGGAGAACCCATTGTCGCTATGATTTATATGGGAGGTGATGGGATGTCAGATGTATTTGCTTCGGCGGTTTTTCGGGTACAGGTAAAAATTACCAACAATTCCGGTAGTGACCAGGTTATCGAAGTTCCGGTTTGTAAAGATTACACATTTAATTGGAGTTCGGATATCCGGGGCAGCGTCATCAACGACCTCGGAACAAAGGACTGCGGAGAAGATAAATTGGGCAAGCAGGATGTAGTGTTAAAGCCGGGAGAGGCATATGCAAAGAATCTGGAAATTTTATTGCCGCGCAATATCTCTTCGGGTGCGCTTAAATTTCGATTAGCCTTCCGGCCCAAAGGCCTGCTGACAGCGAAACACGAATATATTTGGAGCAACCCATTGACGATTAACCTTCAGGCGCCGAGCGATGCGGAGCGTGCTTTGTGGGAGGAGAAAATCAGGAAGCGCCACGAAGAAGAGATGAAAGCTAACCCCGCCCCGGGGCCGAAGTTTGTTCCGTCGATTCAGGGCCAACTTTAATGAGGATCAAAAAATAAATAGAAAGAAACTGCAAACGTTATCCGAGACAAAGCCATGCCTATTTCTATTACAGCTAACGGATATGCCAAGCTCCTCACGAAAGTCAAGAAGGCCCTCGTGGAAGGCCAGGCGCGCGTCGAAGCACAGCGCGTTAAGACGTATTGGGAAACGGGGCGGATCATTCACGCCGACATCCTCAAACACAAAGACCGCGCGGCGTACGGCGCAGAGGTGGTCAGCCGCCTTTCAGAAGACCTTAAAGTTGAGGTCAGCACACTTAAACGTTGTATCCAGTTCGCCAAAGCATACCCGCGTTTGCCGATTGGCGGCGCGCGCCACCAATTCACTTGGACTCATTACCGTAAACTGATCACCGTTTCTAACGATAAGTTGCGCGCCCGGCTGGAAAAGTCCGCCGCAATAAAGGATTGGTCAACCGACGAACTTGCTGCCCGGATCAAGGAAGAAAAACTGACCACTGCGACTGACCGAAGACTATCAAATACAAGGGAAGAAGTACCCGACCAGCGGGAGGGTAAGGCTTACGGCTTAGAGCTTAAGGCTAAAGCAGTAGTGGAACCCTTAACCCCTTTACGCGGCACGCTCTACACCTATCAAATCACCAAGCGCCCCACGATTGCCGCCTCTCTCGAGCCCGAGCTTCTCATCGATCTGGGTTTCAGCAATTTTTACAAAGTCAAAGCGAGCCAGCTTTCAAAGTTCAGCGACAAAATGATCGTGGAATCAAAAGAAGCGGGCGAGGATTACAAATTTTTGGCCAGCGCAAGGACGGCCAAAGACCTTTACACGTATCAGGCCTTTGTGGAACGGGTGATTGACGGCGATACCTTGAAGGTGCGCCTGGACTTGGGTTTTGATGTGTGGGCCAAACAGATTTTGCGTCTGCGCGGGATCGACTGCCCTGAGATGGACACCAAAGAAGGCACCGCCGCCAAAGCCTTCGTCCAATCCTATATTAAGGAAGCCAGCCGCCTCATCATCCGCTCCAGTAAGTCAGATAAGTATGACCGCTATCTCGCCGACGTCTTTATTCCTAATGATACGACTGAGCGAAGGCTATCAAATACAAGCGAAGGAGTATCCGACCAGAGGGAGGATGTTTACTTGAATAACTTATTGTTGGAAAACGGATATGCGCAAAGGTGGGAGTAAAAATTAAGTAGTCAAAAGAACAGGTTTGATGTTAATATTGACCAGTAATAATTAGGAAATTAAATGACTCAGAATGATCACAATACAACCCTTGCTCACTTAAAAACAATCCTCGAGAAATTTCGCGATGAAAGAGACTGGAAACAGTTTCACTCTCCCAAAAACCTCGCCGAAGCCATTAGCATTGAAGCCGGAGAATTGTTAGAACAATTTCTCTGGAAAACCAACGATGAAATTGAAAAAGATCTCTTAAATGAAACAAACCGCCAAAAAATCCAACATGAGTTAGCAGACATTCTTTGTTTCTGTATTAATCTCTCCAACGTCACGGGTATCGACATCGCCTCTTCAATAATTGATAAGATTGAACATAACCGGAAAAAGTACCCTGTTGAGAAGGCAAAAAATTCCGCCAAGAAATACACCGAACTTTAAAGAATGAGATTATACGCTGGATCCTCAGAGCAGTTTCTACAAGACACCATCCAGAACCAAATAGCAGAAAAGTTAAAAACCGCATTTTTTTATCATCTTCGTTATCAGCCTTCTCCCAACGAAGTTAATTCCTGGCGTAATTCCCTTCGATCTTTATCCCAAGTCGTGCAATATGCCGAACTTCTTTATCATGGAATTATTCTTGAATACCAACTGCCTTTAAGTTCTAAACGATTGGATTGTATGCTCTGTGGTAAGGACTCAAAAGGGCAGGACAATGCGGTTATTATTGAATTAAAGCAATGGGATAAATGCGAAGAAACGGAAAGTGATCAACTTGTTTCCACTTGGGTGGGTGGCGCAAAAAGAGATGTTCTTCACCCATCGGTTCAAGTGGGCCAGTACCAAATGTATCTCGGAGACGTCCACACCGTTTTTAATACGGACACCAGCCCTGTTACTCTTTCTGCCTGTTCCTATTTACATAATTATAATTATTACCGAGAGGATATTATTTTTGCCCCAAGGTTTCAGAAGCATTTAGAACGGTTTCCGCTCTTTACGGCGGATGATGTTGACCGATTGAAAGATTTTTTGGTTCCCAAATTGGAAGAGGGTGATGGGATGGAAGTTTTGCAAAGGGTCGAGGAAAGTAAATACCGTCCCAGCAAAAAACTGATGGATCATGTAAGTACCATGATTAAAAGCAAATCAGAGTATATTCTTTTGGACGAGCAACTCGTTATTTATGAACAGGTATTGTTAGCTGCCCGCAAAGGTTTTCATGATAAGCAAAAAATAGCCATTATTATTAAGGGTGGTCCAGGGACAGGAAAATCAGTTATTGCCATTAATTTGATGGCCGATTTGTTACGTCAGGGGTATAACGCGCATTATGCTACGGGATCCCGTGCTTTTACGGGGACTTTGAGAAAAATAATGGGGACGCGAGCTTCCGCCCAATTCAAATATTTTAATAGTTATGGCACCGCTCAGCACAATGATATTGATGTTTTGATTGCCGATGAATCCCATCGTATAAGAAGTACAAGTAATAGTCGCTTTACTCCTAAAGCAAAACGTTCAGGGCTTCCACAAATTAATGAATTAGTCAATGCTTCCAAGGTTTGTGTATTCTTTATCGATGACAAACAGGTGGTTCGCCCAAATGAAATCGGATCTGTTCAGTATTTGAAAGAGAGTGCTAAAGCGAATAATTGTAAACTTCTTGAATATGAATTGGACATACAGTTTAGATGTGCTGGATCCGACGGTTTTGTCAATTGGATTAACAATACTTTAGGCGTTGAGCGTACGGCCAATGTGCTTTGGGATGAAAAGGAAAAATTTGATTTCAAGATTTTTGAATCGCCTGGAGAGCTAGAAACCGCCATCCGCGAGAAAGTGAGCCAGGGATTTACCGGACGAGTATCCGCCGGTTTTTGTTGGCCGTGGTCTAATCCTAACCCCGATGGTACGCTTCCGAACGATGTCATTATCGGAGACTATAAAAGACCGTGGGACGCACGGCCGGAGGCAAAACATTTGGCTCCTGGCATTCCACCGGCCGATTTGTGGGCTTATGATCCTAATGGTATCAATCAAGTCGGGTGTGTTTATACAGCCCAAGGCTTTGAATTTGATTATGTTGGTGTGATTTTTGGAAAAGATTTGGTTTATGATCCGAGTGCATCCGCTTGGCAGGGAATGCGAGAGAATAACGCCGATTCCGTCGTTAAGCGCTCTAAGGATAAGTTTATCGATATGGTCAAAAATACGTACCGTGTCCTTTTAACCCGCGGACTTAAAGGGTGTTACGTGTATTTTATGGATGAAGATACGAAGAATTTTTTTAAGAGCAGGATGGAAAAGTAGGTCCCTGTCGCTAATTAAAAGAGGGATAAATTTTGCAAGAAAGAATTCGATTAGTTGCATTTGATTGGCTTTCCAAGCAGATAAGTATTCATGGGGATGTTTTGCCCCGCGAGTTATTATCAAAAGGTTTTGAGTATGAAGGTGAACGTGTTCCGCTTCTTGGTCCGCAGGGAATTTTTAAGCCTCGTCTGCTTGAACTCCCATTATCAATAACAACGTCGCCGAATAGCCCATATAGGGATGCTATTAACAAGGGTGGGAATTTACTTTATAAATATCGGGGTACAGATCCGAATCATCGTGATAATGTAGGTTTGAGAAATGCTATGAAACAGAAAGTGCCATTGATTTATTTTATTGGATTGCGACCTGGACGATATTTGGCGATTTTTCCGATTTTTATCGTAGCTGACCTTCCTTGGGATTTAGCCTTCGAAGTGATAGCAGATGATAAAAATCAACTTAAAAAATCACCGCATATGACTGAAGAGCAAGAGGATGGAAGAAGGCAATATATTACGACTGAGGTTCGTGTGCGCTTGCATCAAAGAGGTTTCCGGGAGCGGGTCTTGGATGCATATCAGGAGCAATGTGCTTGTTGTCGATTGAGACATTTAGAATTATTGGATGCAGCCCATATTATTCCTGATCCAGAACTAGAGGGAGAACCTATCGTTACTAACGGGATTTCTCTTTGTAAGCTTCATCATGCGGCATTTGATAGTAATTTCTTGGGCATTCGTCCTGATTATGTGATCGAAATAGATAGACAAATATTAAAGGAAGAAGATGGTCCTGTGTTGCGGCACGGCTTGCAAGATTTGCATAATACCCAGATATTATTACCAAGATTAAAAAATTTATATCCAGATCAAAAGCGCCTTGAAGTAAGGTATGAAGAATTTA
>CAZVZR010000093.1:0-7715 GCA_964630825.1 uncultured Planctomycetales bacterium
AAACGTGGTGCCTTTACCAATTTCGCTTTCAACGTCAATTGTTCCACCGTAACTCTTAACTATTTCGCCCACAATAGTCAACCCCAGGCCGCACCCCTTATCAATATCTTTGGTGGTAAAAAATGGCTCAAAAATCTTTTCCATATTTTCCTGGGAAATCCCCGTGCCTGTATCACTAACAGCTAACGCCAAAGTGCCGTTATGAGCAGAGGCTTTGACCGTGAGCGTTCCAGCACCTTTCATCGCGTCAATGCCATTACGCATTAGGTTTGTCAGGATCCGTTCGAGCCCCAAGTCATTTATCGGCTGAATTGATTCTTGGACATGCTTCACAACTTTAATATCCTTAAAAGCGATCTCATTTCTTAATGTCGAGATAGCATAATCTAAACTTTGATGAAAATCGACTTTCTGCGCCCGGACAAAATCCTCGCGCGAACAAGCCAATAAATTTTTAACAATATTGGCCATCCGGTTTAGCCCGTGCTTGACTTCCAGTAAATAACCGCGGACAACGTCATCGCCTTTAATGTGCTCTAAACATAAATTGGTGTAGCGCATGACTCCATCCAAAGGATTGTTAAACTCATGGGCAATGCCGCCAGCCAACTTTCCAATAGTCGCTAATTTTTCCTGAACATAAATCTGCTTTTTCAAATGTTTGGCCTCTTCGTCACTTTTTCCAAGCTTATTCTTTAAATGATGCGTTTCTTTTAAGGCTCGCTCAAATTGATTGTAAAGCTCAATACGGCGATAATTTAAAGCTATTTGAGTCGCTAAAAAATCCAGTAGCTGTAATTCATCTTTGTTAAATCGATGGCCGGTTTCCTTATCGCTAATATTAATAACACCGATTAGTTCGTCCTTAACAATGAGCGGTGTGCACAAAAAAGATGGTGTCTTATAACGTCCCCTCGGTTTATGATCTTTAAACCGGTGATCTTTAGCAATATTCTCGACAAACATCGGCCGTTTAAGCTCGGCAACCTGCCCAATAATCCCCTCCCCCATCCTTTTTACCAGGCTTTTCTCCTCATCCTGGGCGATGCCTTGAGCGGTCTTTAAGATCAATTCTTTCCCATCATCGCTTAAGATAAATATTGACCCACGCGACGCACCAAAAATATCCATTGTCCGCCGCAAAGAAAGCTCCAAAAGCATTTTCTCGGTCGTTACCTCATTAACATCCGTACAGATTTCCCCAATTTTTTGAAGTAATGTCTGTAAGGGAATATCTTCCTTGGTTGTGTTTACAAGAGGACTCATTATTCTTTCTTATTAGAAATCTTTATGCCTTTTTGTTTTAACTGATCAAAAGCACTAATATGCTGTTTTAGATATTCACTTAAATGGCTATTGGGAAATTGTGCAATAAACCGTTTGTAAACATCGGTGGCGGCATCGTAATTTTCTAATTTAAAAGCCGCAATCACATTAATCATTTTCACCACCTCATCAATATTTTGAGGGGTTGCGTACTGCCGATCGGAATGCTTGACCAACACTTCTTCCAGCGTATTAATTGCGTCTTGCCATTTAGCCTGCTCGGCGTAACATGAAGCTAAAGCGCGCAATGACTGGAAACCGATAATTGAATCTGGATGCGCATCTGCTAATTTCCGAAAATGCATGTTTGCCTCGGCATACGCTTCCACCATACCGGCTGTATTTTTTTGACGGCCATAATATTGGGCGATATACACAGGTAATTTTAACCCCATACTGGTATCCGGATAAGTTTCCCATATGGCCTTATAAGTAGCGTGTGCCTGTGGCCAATTGCCTTCTAATTCATACGTCTTACCTACCCGCCCATCCAATTCTGCCAAAAACTCCTTATCGTTTTGATAATGTGCCTTGGTTTCTTGAAACTTCTGCCGCGCAGTTTCGTAATTTTTCTGTAAAATATAAACATCGCCGATATGCAAATACGCTGCCTGAATTAACTGAGACCGCGGATGGACCGCAATAATTTTCTCATAGCGCTTAATTAAAAAGTCAAATTGTCGTACCGGCACAGCCTCGGGTGAACGTGCAATTTTTGTAAACTCTTGATTAGCCCGCCATAACTCCCGCTCAACCACATACGTTCCTTGAGAATCGACCGAAGCCAAAAAGATATGCAAGCTTATCAAAATCGCAACATATGTCAGCACAAGCTTCTTCATTTTTCTTCCTTTTTCAGCAAAAAATAACTAGTAATGGCGGTGTAAGTCACCGCATCAATAAACGTCATTACCACTACACTAAAAACAATAAGCCAAAAATAAATCTCGGGATAAATAACAATTTCTTGGCTTTTAAGCGAAATTCCATTTGTCAGAAGAAGTACCGGAACATAAAAGAATGTTGGAATCAAAATAACAATAAAAATATAAAAAAAAGATTTCCAGAATTTTACAAAATTTAGGACAAGCGCGACAAAAACATTTTTCCTGTCAATCATAACCAAAGGAAGAACAAAAGCAAATAAACTGTTAACAAATACCCCAAATAGTAAGTTAAGATACGGCGTGCCTTCAACAATAACCACCTTAATCAAGTAAAAGATCCCCGCGGTTGACCGAAGTTGTAAAGCACGTTTAATGAGCAGCCCATACCCTTTCGAAACCCCATAGAGCACCAAAAGGGATACTGAGGCAGCTACAACAACATGAAAATACTGCCTCCCTGATTTTTTCATTGCCGCATTCCAATTTCCTTTTTTATCGTTATTAATATCACTAATAATATTAATGGCAGAGGCAATAAAAAAACTGCTGATAAATAAAAAGATGAGGATTTGGGCATCCTGAAAAAACTTGGGCAAAACAATAAAATTGTAAGGATAATGCACGTATGCTTCTCCTGCCATACGCCGTATAAGCGGGCCAAAAAAATTGACTAGCGGAACCCGCGGCGAAAAGTATAAAATTTCAAGAACTAAAAGTTGGATAAAAGCAACTGTTACAAAAGGATAGAAAATTAGGGGGTTATTCCAGAGAGTTTGGACAGAACTTTTAAGTAAAAGAAGCGGATGACTGGAGGTCTTTCTTTGCGCCATAGCTTTTGCCCCCTTCAGTGGGGAAAATTGTTATTTCTTAGATAAAAAACACATCCAAACTTTAAGCATTCAGATGGCATGCTAACATGCTACAAATAGCCTTGTCAACCTTTTCACCAACTATAAAACGATGATTTCATGCATAAAAAAGGCAGGTTATCACTTTAATAGAATAACCTGCCTTTTTATATATCGAATCCACGGAAACACAGAAAGTTTCTGATTTCTTGGTTAATTACCCCAAAAAACAGGGTAAAATTAGTTAACTCTTAACAACTCTTTCTATTCCCGTGGCTACTACATATAACTTACTTTACTTCTTAGTGCTTTTCTATCTATATAATACTTTTGCAGCTAACCGCTTCCCATCAAAAGTATACTAACAGATTCCGGATTATGAAACGTAGGGATTTCAGTACTTAGACTTAAGGTGCTAACTCCAGGGGGTATGGAACTTGCACCTAAAAGCGCAATACTGCCTCCTCCACTACCCAGAACCGATCTCGATAATTAATTTCTTTTCCTACGCATACCAGCAAAACCAAAAAGCCCGCTACCTAAAAGCATTAAACTCAGAGGTTCAGGAACAATCGGGGCCACACGGTCAACAAGGAACATAGTATCATCATAATCTTCATCACCGCAAGCCACATCACCATTCGTATTTGTTACGCACGGTTTATCTTCAAAACCAAGAAGATACGGATGGTTGAATGTATATGTACTAACAATCGTGCATGTTGTGGAGTTATTAATATTAGAACATGATTTGATGTACACTGTTTTGCCTGCTAATTTTGCTAAATCATAAGTTAACATGTGATCGTAACCACCCGGGTTAAAGGCAGGATTTGAATCCCATAAGGAGGTAACGGAACTAGTTGTGGTTGATTTTAAATTCCATCCAAAGTTTGTTCCCGGTGAAAATGGTGAAAATCCCGCAAGAAAAGGATGCGCAGCGGAACCATCCCCGGTAAAATCAAACCCACTTAAAGACGGTAAAACTTTAATCTTTGTTCCCGGAGTAGCAACATCATAAACACGCAATGTGTTGGTATTGGCTGCAGTTAAGCCGAGAAAAACAAAAGTTCCTGAATTGTCCTTGTCGCTCAAATCTGTCCAAATGCTGTCCTGGCCGGTATGGCGCAAAAAATCAACATCGGAGTTATGCGCATACGAAGTGCTCAACAGCAAGTTAATGGCATCATTGATGTCCAAGTTTTTACCTGCAGGATTATCGTTGTCATCTCTCGGTGTAGGAATCGTTAAAATATTAGTTCCCCCTTGAGCAATACCGTATGTATCGGCACCCATTTGTGTGCCAAACGGCTGCGCCCAAGCGCCTGTCGCCATTAAACCGGCAACTGTTACAACTGTTAAAATTAAGATTAATTTCTTCATTATTTTAATCCCCCTTCTCTAATTAATTTTCTGGTTCTGCTTGTTTCTTTTAACTTTCTTTCTCTTATACTATATTAAAATACATCCTTTTTTATTCTTAAGGATGCTGAATAATATTTTACCGTGCACCCTCACCTGTAAGAACCACTCGAAATGTTCGTAAAAAAATAGTTACATCTGTCCAAAGGCATAACTTCTTAATATATAAAATATCGTATTTAATTTTCTTTTTAACATCTTCAATCGTTTCATCGTATCTATGCCAAACTTGTGCTAATCCAGTTATTCCCGGTTTTACGGCCAAACGTTTCTCATAATCCGGAATTTCTTGCCTGAATTTCTCAACAAAAACCGGCCGCTCAGGACGCGGGCCGATCAAACTCATTTCACCTCTTAAAATGTTAATGAATTGCGGAATTTCATCAATATGCGCTTTACGCAAAAATTGCCCAACCGGAATTAACCGGTTATCGTTAGCCTTGGCCCAAACAGGACCCGTCTCTTTTTCCGCATCAACTTTCATTGTACGAAATTTAAAAATCTCGAAAAGTTTTCCATCCTTACCCACACGTGTCTGTTTAAAGAAAATTGGCCCACGGGAAGTAAGTTTAATAAGGATAGCTGTGATTAAAAATAAAGGAGAAAGTAAAGCAATGCCGCAAATCGCAGCTACAATATCAAAAATTCTCTTAATGGTAGCATAAGCACGGCGAACAAGACTGACAATCATCCCTACAATTCCGCTGCCAAAAAGGGCCATAGTGGAAGGTTCTGGAGCGTGCGATTTTGGTGTTGCGGAAGAAAACGCAGTGAACTCATTCATTTGCGCTTTGGGAAGTGAACCAATTCCGGATATGGCAGTTCCGCGCGATGACTTCAAAAACCATAAATCCGCTGACGAGTTAGTAACACAAACAGCACATAAAAATGCTACCGCTAATATAACTTTTATTCTCTTGGTTTTTCTTAAGTCTTTTTTCATCATTCGCCTCCCTTCCTGTATCTACCTGTTACACTGTGATATATAGCAACTTTTATGCCAAATCGGCGGAGTTACATAAAAAACGCTAAAAATAAGTAACCATATTAATTGCATATAGTTATGATAATCAAATTAGACTTGTAAATAACCCCACACTAGGACAGTCTATGACAAACCAATACAGACACTGTCAGTTAGCTGTATAAATTCATAAACATGTGTTGCTATTAATAAACGTTATTGTAGGTTATCGGGAAAATTGGAAGATTAAATGCAGTTAAAAACGAATTTTCTACGGCGGTGTAATTTTGTCTGTGAGCAATGAATTGGGGGCAGCTCCAAAATCATTTCCCTTCCAAATATGAAAATTTGCTAACTGCCCGTTTAAAAAACGTATCAAACCTGCTTCAGCCCCAATGTAAAGCCTGGCTGTCGTATTCATTACATCATTGTCCTGCACATAACTGACCTGATTACCGTCCAAATAAATTGCATATTTATTACCAACTTTGGCTAGTGCAATATGATGCCAATTCGTATCATTAATCGCACCATGCACACCCGTATCGATAACTGTTATCCCGCTTTTCGCCACCCAAAACCTTATCCCTTGACTGCCAGAATATACTAATTGCCATTGCGTACCCGAATCTAAAAATTGTCCAACATACGTCTGGTCTCTTGAGGTTGAATTATGTTTTACCTTAAAGTCAATTGTCCAATTATCTGTACTCGAAGCAACCACGTCCCAATTCGAGCTATCGGGAAGTGAAATATAATCCGTTAACCCGTTAAAATTAGCTGAAGACAGTTGGTAAACAAGCGTTGCGGTGGATTCAATAGTACATGTACTCGAACATCCATCACCACTAATGATATTATGATCATCACACTTTTCACCTAGCCCTGACTGAATAATCCCATCGCCGCAATATTCCACAACACATGCTGAAGAACAGCCGTCTCCGCTAACAATATTTCCATCATCGCATTGTTCTGTGCCTTGCAAAATTCCGTTACCGCAGACTGAAGCTGTACTTGGAACAGTAAAATTAGCACTATCAATCTCTGTTGTCCCGTCCAACAATGTTAGGATTACGCTTATATTGTGTAACCCAGCAGTCAATTGAACGGTATTATAAGGGTTTGCCGTACCATCGCCGGCTGTTCCGGCAAAGTCAAAAGGTGCTACACCTTCCGTTTTCTTGATAGAATTCAATAATGGATTATCAAGGTAGAAATTCACCGATTTCACATTGGTATCTGGGGCCGTAAAAATATAAACATTGCCAATAACCACCGTAGCGTTATTAAGATTGACCGCACTCGAACGATTGGCCTGATAACTTAATTTGATAGAATATTTACTTTCAATGCGGCAAGTGGATGAACAGCCATCATTATTTAAATTATTATGATCATCGCATTGTTCACCTAATGCGGTTTGGACAATACCATCACCACAATATTCAACAACACATGTTGATGAGCAGCCGTCTCCGGAAGTGGTATTTTTGTCATCGCATTGTTCAGAACCTTGTAATATCCCGTCGCCGCAGACCGGTTGTATATTCTGAACGGTAAAATTTGCACTTGCTGTCCGTATTGACCCATTTAACAACGTCAACTTTGCGCTTATGTTGTGTGTACCTTCACTCAGTGGTGTTGTACTATATGGGTTCGCCGTGCCATCGCTGGCTGTCCCGGCAAAATCATAGGGAGCTAAACCCTCCGACTTTTTTATTGTTGTCATTGTAGGATTATCAAGATAAAACTTAACGAAATCCACATCCGTATCCGGTGACGTAAAAACATAAATATTACCGGAAACGACCGCGTTATTAAGATCGACCGCTCCGGAACGGCTCGCCTTAGAACTGAGTTTCAAAGAATACGTGACCTGGTTTGAAGTTTCAAGTTGACAAATAGAAGAACAGCCGTCATTGTTTAAACGATTGCCGTCATCGCACTGTTCATTGCCTTCTTTAATGCCGTTACCGCAAGTATTAAATTCAAAAGCACCCATATCCCAACGGCTGTCTCTAACCATTTTCTGATTATCCAGATTGTCATAGCCAGTGAGCACTGTCCCGGTATCACGCGCAGGGCTGGTGGCTTTAAGCGTAACATCATAATTATTTCTGTCCAATGGGACCTGTACCGCACCTATCCCTACGGTAACTCCATTAAACTGCGGATCCTGGCAAATGGTCCCAGCGCCACTGGGGCAGACGCCATCTTTGACCGCATAAACATCAGAATACTGGTCATCTAATTTAAGAATTCCAC
>CAZVZR010000094.1:0-7545 GCA_964630825.1 uncultured Planctomycetales bacterium
CCCGTCGCCTAATGACAAATCCGAAAGCGTCACGCGATTTAAAACAAAAACATTATCCTGCCCTTTGCCCGGCTGGCGATAGGCCCAAATCGAATGGATACCGTAGAAACGCCCGTCCTCATCGCCGACAAAAAGCATAATATGCCCTTTAAGGTTTAAAAGTGTCATTCCGCCAACAGCATATTTCTTTAAGGCGGCCAATTTTTCCTCATCCGTAGTTTCTTGCTTAAAAGAAGCCGTTGTGATTCCCACCTTTGCTTGATTTTTTGAATCACGCGGTAACTCAATGCCAACAGTAGCGAAGACTTCCTGCACAAAACGCGAACAATCCTGTTCACCGTACATCCCGCCCCAACCATAAGGAGCGTTAAGCATTTTAAACGCCTGCGTTAAAATCGTCCTCGGTGTATACGTAAGGTACCCTTCGTGAGCTTGGCTTAAAGGAACATACCCTTTCTGCCATTGACATCGACCGGTGAGACTACGCAGCGGCAAAGGCACCTCATAAAAGAAATCTGTTTTCCTTATTAAAGGTAACTGTCCCCCCATTAAAACATAATCATAATAGTGTGTCATCTCTTCATTCAGAAATAAATCTGCTTTGGGATCTGTAACAATAATAAATGGGGTCGGCGAAACAGAATCCATAATTTCTTCCTCATTGCCTAAAGCAATATTATCCGCCTCTACCCAGCCGACGCTCGCCGATGATTCCACGTAATACCATTTTTTATCAGCGCTTTCGTGTAAAACCACAACCGGTACGCCGACATCCAGCGCGCTGTTTTGCAAATAATCAAAATCCGGGTCATTGGGTTTCTCGAACAATCCTTCGTTCGTTGGGAAAAACCGCTGATCGGCATAATGAACAACTATTGCGTACTGCCGTTGGATTGCCTCCGGAATATTATTTAAACTCATATTTTCCTTAACCCTGATAAAGAAAACTTCATCAGCAGGTTTTCCGTTACCCAAGAAATAACCGCTATTTTTAATTTCAGAGAATATTGTTTCTATGGAAGCTTTTAATTCCTTCCCGGAAAATGACGCCGGCCATTGGGCTAAATCTTTTGTTAACTTAAGGCGTTCACGAATGTCTTTGTTAAAGGAAGTGATTTCTTTAGCAGCAAGAACGGTTTTATCAGGATACGGATGGCGGCTTATCCAATAGCCGGAAGTTTTCATTAAACGATTGGTAAAGGGAAGTTCGCTGGGGGGAAGATAATATTGGCCTTGCGGAAGCGGTGTGCAACCCGCGAATAAAAATAAAACTAAGTTGCCGATAACTATTTTCCGCATGGACGCATTATAACACGATTCTTTTTAAATGATTGAAATGTAGAAATAAAATTAAGTTTGCTTTAGAAGCGCGGAAGTAACTGCCTGGAGGGGTTATCCGCCGAAGCTGAACACGAAAGTAATTCAGCGAAGGCGGATAAAAAAACAAGCCCGGTCAAATGAATGACCGGGCTTATTATTTTTTTCATTTATGCTTTTACAACATTTTGGGCTTGTTCTCCCTTGGGCCCGTTGACAATCTCAAATTCGACTGCTTGGCCTTCGGCTAATGATTTGTACCCTTCGCCCTGAATTGCGCTATGGTGAACAAATACATCTTTGCCTGACTCCGGAGTAATGAAACCATACCCTTTTTTGTCGTTAAACCACTTCACTGTTCCTTTTACCATTATTTACTACCTCCTTTTCCCTGAATTTTTAGTAAATAATGGCAGATCCGATTCCAACACTTCCACTGCGTCCTCAGATGCTCTTGATTGTTCCTAGAAAGATTCTAGGACCAACTCCGTGCAGAAACAATAGCCGTAAAGCGACTTCTCAAACACCTTACACTTTTTGATTCTTGTCATTTATTTACTACGTACAAATTATGCCTGTAAGTACGTTGTTTGTCAAATATATTTTACCTCCCTCGGTAAATAAGCCAAAAATGGCCTTTGCTTGCAAAAGCCTCGCAGTGGATAAAAAAGATTTTGGCTTTGATTTTAAAAGCAATTGGAATACAATAAAAAAGAATATTTATCCTTCGGGATCCCTCTAATTATGAGAAAAAATGCTTTTACACTTTTAGAAATAATTATTGTCATCATTATTGTGGGAATACTTACATCCCTAGCCTTGCCCCGTTTTTTTAGGATGGTTGAGTTCTCCAGAAGCGTTGAAGCCATCAGCATAATTAAGGTGCTTCGGGAATCTTACGAACGCTGTTACCTCCAAACTCAAAACTATGATGATTGTGTTCTCAACTCCCCAGGGCCAGGTGTTAACAATTTAGATATTCTTGACCCAGGGTTGGACCCGGGAGCACATTTTACCTACGACATTAAGCCTGAGGGGGCTCCATGGATATACCGAATCACCGCAAAACGCAATAACCTTGACGGAGGCAACACCGGTGACAATATTCAGTTCCGATACCGTGTAGATGGCACTGTAACCCATACAGGAACCGGGGCATTTATCGGCATTAAATAATAACACCAAGGGACAAAACCCACGTCTTCCCCACTTACCGGCAAAAATAATGTGCTATCAAAGAACCGCTCATAATAATTCGCCGATAATCCTCGTCGCCTCTCTTTGGCTCATAAAAAATGGGCTCGTAGCAATAGTTATAAAATTTGCCTTCTCCATGTAAGTTTTAATTTTTCGAATTTTATATTCATAAGAAATATTCCCCATCTCCGCCGCAAAGATATCAAGATCGAGGTCGAGGGTGAATTCCTCTGGTGTCCGCTTGTAAAAATCCGCTGATTTAGTAACATAAGCAACGTCCGCAAAAATGTTTAAGGCAAGGGCTGGTTCAATAAGATTGCCACCGTTAAGGTCTTCCTGGGTATAGTGAAATGCTATATTAAGATCAAGCGCTGACAAAGAACTAAGATAGTCCCCCGGTTCCCGGGTATCTCTGTGCTGGTCCACGTGAAGAAGAGTCCCCCCCGCCCTAAGTTTTCCCTTCCTGACCGCATATACCCAAAATAAAAAAGCATGCTTGTGATTATCGAAAATAAAGATATCTTTGCCATCTTTTTGCACATAAACAAATTGCCTTAAACCAGCATAATTAATTTCATTGCCATTACCTACTTCCGTAAAATCATTCTTCTCTTCAACCAGAAAATCGCCCAGGTTTCTTTCGGCAAGCCTCGGCATAAAAAGCTTTTTATTCCCCCGTTTGCAAAAAGAAGAATCTTTTTTCCCGGATCGCAGGTCCGGCTGAAAATCGTTAAGATATTTTCTCAATTCTTTAATAGACATATTTCACCTTAAATGAAAAATGATATATTAATTCAAGGCAGACCCTACCAGAGCAGGCACGGCAGGTGTTTGATCGCTTTCTTCATCAATTTTATTGGCTCTCAAGGCATTCTCCGCAATTAAATTTTGTATTTTCCTGCCTGCATTTAAAAAAACAATGCCGGCTTGATTTTTCCCCTCTATGGTCTTAACCCAAACAACTTCCCCATTTATGCCGATAATATTTGTCTTTAAAAAATGGATGTTTAATGTGATTTTGTAGCCGGGCAGAAGAAACAACTTCTTCGTACAAATACAGCCCCCTCCGGCACTCAAATTCACAGTGGCCCCTTCTAGAATTTCTAGCCCATCTTTTAATTGATACTTAACCCCGCTCATAATATCGCCCCTCCGAAAAGTCCGGCTATCAGAAAAAACGATGCGTTGAGTATTACCTTGTTTGAACATTTTTATAGCCTCCAATATCTACACAGCTTCTCCCAATTTCCTGTAATTCTGCATCAATTTTGCAGTTTGTAAATCTATCATATAATTATCATTTTCGTCTTGTATGCTGTATTCGATGTTATTTTCTAAATCATCATTTTCCTCCTGGTCCTTGATCGCCTTGACCTCTTCGGGTTTTTTCCCCCAGGTACAGACCGTATTTTTCCCCTGCCTCTTCGCCTCAAATAATGCCCCATCTGACCTTCTTACTAAATCCTGCCGATCCATACCCTGGCCCCATTGGCCAATCCCTATACTTAATGTGATTTTTCTCTCTAACGGCAAGTCCATGCCTTTTGATATTATTTTTTTGGCGACAACTTCCGCTTGAAAAATATCTGTCCTGGGCAAAATAACAACAAACTCATCCCCGGCGTAACGGCATACAATGTCGATTTTGCGAAGGCTCTCCCTTAAAACTTTGGTAATACTTTTGAGCAAATTATCGCCCGCCTGATGCCCATAAGCATCGTTATACGATTTAAAATCATCCACATCAATAAAAAGTAGGCATAACGGTTCTTTGAGCCGGACCGCCCGCTCAATCTCGTAATCCAGGACTTTACAAAAATGGCGAAAATTATAAACGCTCGTTAACGGATCAGTGATAACAAGATATTTCAATTCTTTATAAACTTTCGCATTCTCAATAGCGACGGCCACGTTCCGCGCGATCATCAGGAAAGTTTTAAAGTCAACTTCGTTAAACATATCGCCATCAACAGCATTTTTATCCGCGACATTGATGACTCCCAGTATGCCGCTGCGCAAAATAAGCGGCGCACTCATAAAAGATTTACTTTTATAAGTCGGCCGGTTGGGCCTTAAAAAATGAGGGCTTTTTTCTATATCCCGGACTAAAAAAGGGGCTCTTTCCTTAACCACGATTTTCCCGATCGCATTGTCGTCTTGTGGATTGTTCTTTCCAATAAATTCCTCATCTATCCCGATTTGCCCTCTAATACATAACCGCCCTGTATCCTGATCAAAAAACATTAATGAGCATTTTTCAGCTGATAAGACCTCGGCTATTTTCTTAATCACAATATCAATGAGCCGGTCCAAATCCTGATGAATAGAACTGTTTAAATCCTTCTCGATCATACTCATGACCTCTTCCAACCTAAATTTTTCTGTCTCAAGCTGATCCTTGGATTTCTTAAGCTGGTCGTTATTTTTCTTACGTTCAATGGCATATTGCATCGAACGAAAAAGGATAGGCCCATCCAAATTGCCTTTTATCAAATAATTCTGAACCCCCAAATGAACCGCCTTTATACCTAATAATTGGTCACGCGGCTCAATTAAAACAATGACAGCTAACAACGGCGCCTCGGCCATCAATTTCTTTATCGTTTTTATTCCCCGGCTGTCAGGCAAATTAAGATTGACAACCGCCACATCAAAATGTTTCCGTTTAATTTCTTCAAAAGCATCTTTCAAAGATCTGACATGGACAATATCATCCCAGACGTGGTCAGGATCTCTAAAAACGTTTTGTAAAACTTGTGCGTCCTTGGGATTGCCTTCTATTAACAATGTTTCCACAGCTTCTCCTTATTTTTTGTAATGACTTGTGCTGCCATCAAAAAAGAAGATACTTTTTTGAAAAGTATCTTCCGGGCATTCTCATCATGGTTATGTAAGAATCTTCTGGGTAATTGGATTGCTGGGAGGGAGTTGAAAGAGAATTGGGTCATCACAGATTTTTACTTTCTGAGAAATGATTCTTGTATATCGATTTTTCCAGGGCATGTTAGCCTGCTACGGCTGCGGTTCATTTAATTCTGACAAAAATACTGATCACGAATTTTTATGGCTTTCTCTAATTCTTGTTTATCGATCTTACTTTTCGACTTTCGATATCCTGAAGTAACGATGACCGCATTCCCCTGTTTGAAGAAACATAAAAATCTTTCATTCTTTGTCTTAAAGACATAAATTTTATGTTTTTTGTCTTCAAGCCTGAATTTTGTTTTATCGAAAATTTGGCCATGGTCGGCTAAACGCCCGGCCAAGTAGGATAACTTTTGTATGGCTTGGTTTGCTTCCCCCCGAGAATTTTCATAACCTTCAATCCTGTTAAAACCTTTGCCATGCCAATAAACAGAATAATAATTTCCGCTATAAATTAAATTATCGTCAAAATTCTGAATCATGCTTACCTCCTTGTTAAAATGAGAAATGACACGCGACACGTAAAACGCGTTACATATCACTTATCACTTTAATTCCAACCGTGAAACCATTGCCTGACAATTTCTTCCCTATCAGACTGGAGCGCATACTCCAACAATTGATCTTGAATGTTGGCAGAGGTATTATAGAAAGAAATCCCCACGCGTTTTTCTTTACTATATTCATTTAACCTCTCAACCCACATGACTCTGCCGTTTACACCGATAATGGAAGTCATTGATAAATAAAGGCTGATTTTAACATTTTGTCCAGCGGCAAAATCGTTCCAACGCGTACTGCCTTTGGTATGAATGCAAACGCCGGAACATGTCAGATTTTCAATTTCACCTTCCATTACTTCCAACTGATTTTCCAGTTGATATAAAACTCGGTCACGGACACTCCAGCGCGGCAAATAACGTTTTTCCGGTATCGTTAACAACCCACCTTCTGCATGTTTAATCATTGTCTCATCTCCTTGGCCGGGACTGGCCCATTTTTTTTATTTTTGATAGCGTTTCCAGAAAGCGCTTTCTTTAAGGCTAGTATAAACCCCCTGCTGTGGCCGGCCACTTAAGGAAAACCAATACAAAAACTATACATCGTGTATATATTTTGGGAAATATGGTTTGGCAAAACGGTTAGTTTGGGCGAAATATGGCCTAAATCATGTACATCTTGTATATATTCGGCCAAATCGGTTCGAGGGGGGAATTTCTAAGGTGAGGTGTTTTTAGCGAGAAAAGTCAATCTGGCCGTTGAAAAAATACCAAAAATAATTTTTCAAAGGGATTGCAAATGCGTACTTAAATTAGCGCCGCTTTTAGCCAGCCCCATCTTTTTACGGATGCGGTTACGTTGAGTTTCTATAGTGCCCACCGCAACTTTCATAATGCTGGCTATTTCCTTGGTACTTAAGCCCTGTTTAATCATATTACAAACCTCTATTTCACGCGGAGATAAATGGAACTTACGGGTAGATATGTTCCTGGCAAAATCCGTTGTCAGATTGTCTAAATTCTTTTTTAAAAGATCAACGTGTTGCTTATCCGATTTGGGGAGTTTCATGCGCATTTTCTTTAACAAAGGCACAATCAACGTTTCTATATTAATAGCAATATCCTCTTCCCTTTGTCTTTGCTCCAGTTTCATTTGTTCCAGGATTTCCTGCAGCGCTGAATCTTTTTGTTTGATCACCAATTCCTTTTGCTGTTTCTCCAATGCGTAAGACTTTAACGACTCTTCCGCCTTTTTTTCTTTGGTAATATCATACATGACCGACCGGCTGTAAAGAATAGTTCCGGCCTTATTGCGGACAGCGGAGGCATTCATTCTGACATAAATGCTGCTGCCGTCTTTTCTTTTTATTTGCAGTTCGACGCTTTCCACTTTTCCGGTCACTACAAAAACGTCAAAAGCTTTTTGGGCATACTCAAGACAATCAGAATGGCAAATGTCAAAAAACGAACGCCCAATGAGCTTATCTTTTTCGTAACCTAAATTCTCCACTAAAGTTTTATTGCATTCGATAATATCCGCCGTTTTGGCCTCAATCGAGACAAACATGTCTGGGGCATTGTTATAAAGATCATCAATCATCTTTTG
>CAZVZR010000095.1:0-7197 GCA_964630825.1 uncultured Planctomycetales bacterium
ATCCGGAAGACACCTTCGTTGGTGTGCATCGTGGCCCGTCAGAAAAATTAGACCGCAAACAAGGTGCGTTTATCACTTATGCCAAACGTTTGGACGCTTCGATTAAATTTTTATCTGAATTTAAAGATTACCGGGCCGGCGAAGAGCGTGAAAAGGCCAGAAGATTAGCCGGTGGCGAACGTGAAATCATTCTTCTGAATCATTCGGACGGCAATGTGGTGACGACAGTTCTGCATAGCGCTCGCGTTGTTACGGAACAAACAATCATTATGAGCAACTCTTTCATCCCCAGCAATATTTCCGCGACCAATGGCTTGGCCGGATTCTTAAAGATGCTTGGGGAAGCCATGCCGCGCGGCCAGGCAAAATCAAGAAATATGCGTATTATCAGCCAGTTCATCAATAAATGGATCATTGCGGATGAAACCATCAGTCCTAAGGCCAAGGTTTTGGCGTTGAGCCGAAAGTTATCAAAAGAAGAACCGGTGCTTAGTACAAAATTGACCAAAGCTTTGGAAGTTTTGGTATCTTCAGGAAAAAATATTTTACGCTTGGCCAGGTTTGCCCAGAAGAGAATTATGTTGAGTGAAAATATTGATCGTTTGTTCAATCGTTCCGGAATTATGCCGGTATCGTTCAAAGGTGCCATTACCAAAGCCGCTGCCCGTTTGACGCCGGATCTTCTTTTAATCGAAATGGTAGGCATGACGAAAATCACCGGCGATAAAACACTCGCGGCTATTTCTAATTATCGCGTGGCGATTGAAAATGACCGATTAGGTGTTTTGGTCGTTGGTGATCCACGTGATCCATTGATCAAAATTGAGTATTTAAGAGTTCTGGCAAGAGAAATGAAAGCCCATTACATTGAATTACCGCTTGCCGAAAACTACACCGGATTTGAACGCATTAAATATCACATGACCCATATTTTCCATCCGGGTTACAATCCTATAGTTATCGCCTTTGAACGCAGAAACGATTCTGCCGAAGCGCAAGCGACTTGGAAAGCAGCGGTTCGTGGTTATGTTTATCATGATTTTAGTAAGGGAAGCGCCGCTAACAAACTCGGCAAAGAATTCGCTGATGAGAAACTCGATGCAGTTTATGCCCGTATGTTTGAAAATGATGAAGAAGCCGACGATTCTTATGCAACCGGATTGGCCAATCTCATAAAGAAATCCAGCTTGGTTACGTTGCTGGGAATGTCTGGCAATGGCGGACGCAATCGACGTGGATTTGCTGCGGGATTAGAAGGGGTTGGCGTGGTTGGTGTCGCCGGCGTCGCCGGTTTGGTTGGAATTAAAGTTATCGCTCCGGTGGTGATCATTGCTATTGGAATCTTAAGTATTGCTGCATATCGTAAATATTTTGCCTTGAAGCAGAGCGTGTTCGATTACTTGGCCGTGCGCGAAGATTTACCTTTCACCTCCGAAAATCCTGCTGATCTTCTTTTGGTCCTGGGTTCGATGGACCGCCGCGTTGCTGAAGAAGCTGCGAAACTTTATCACACCGGTATCGTTAAACAAATTCTCGTTTCCGGCAAAACCGGCAGCCGCGCCCATGAAGGCATCTCCTTAGTTGGCAATCAGACAGAAGCCGAATATTTCAAATCCATCCTCATCGAGAACGGTGTTCCAGAAAATATCATCCTCAAGGAAGAAGATTCCACCAACACTGGTGAAAATATAAGAAGAAGCATTAAAGCCCTTGAAAGAAACAACATTCGGCCGAGAACAGTTGTCCTCATGCAGTTCCCGCTCGCCCAGCGTCGCGCCCGCGCCACCTTCGATAAAGAATTTATCCATTATGTGCCGGGAGTCAAGGCGTATAGTTATGCCGCTTATATTCCCAATATCCATGATAGAGCCAAGATAGTCAGTACCGCCGTTGCGTTGGGCGAAATTAAACGACTGAAGAATTATGGGCCTAACGGTGAGAATTTTATTGTCAAGGTTGAAATTCCAGAGAATATTCTTCGGGCGGCCAAATTCCTTCAAAACATTGAAAATATTAAAAGGCTGTTGCGACCCCTAATCAACCGTGGCGGTTTTGGGGTCATCGCCTTATTAGCGACAACAGCCTTTTCTCTTTATCTGTCACCTGAAGTTGCGTTTGTATTAGCGGCGGTTCCGGCGGTTATGTTCATTCAACCTGTTCAAGACAATAAGAAGAATCGCATTACTTCAGGCCTGTGGGTCGGTGGAAACGGCGCTGATTACGCACCGTGCTGCAGTTCAGCGGAAGTGATGTTTGCCGTAGCTACACAAAAACAAATGATTCGCTTTGCAACTTACGACGCCACTGGGATTAAGACGGTGGCGATACGATCATACGGCTTAGCGAGAACGGTTCAGTGGAATCCATCAGCCACGTTAAAAATTGTTAACAAAGATTACAATCAGCCAACAGCGCTGGTTCTTGAAGGCCAGATCATTGATGTTGACGGACAAGTTAAAGATATTTCCAAAATGATTGTTGAGTTTAATGAGAAAGAAGGAGTCCTTTATATTTACCGTCATTTTAATGACGAGAATCTGGCTAAGTTTACCGGGAATTGGACATACGATCGCTTGCTGCAGGAAATGGAAAATGTGCGAACTCCTATTGGTGTTGAGAAAGCGAAGGAAGAGTTGCAGATGGTGCGATTACGAATCATCCAAAAAGGGTTGGAGCCGGAACTCAACCGTTGGACTGAATACGCGGCTGCTTTTATATGGAAAATGATGGGCGGAAAGTATAATCCTGATGATATTGAAGATGTTGTTCAAGAAACTTCTATAAAAATAGCTAAGATTTTATCGGATCCGCAAAAGGCCCAGACATCTATTAGGACATATATTGGGAAGACCGCCATCAATCAAGTTCGTATGTTCTATAGAAGCGCAAAACGCAAGGGAGGGGACAGAACCGTATCCGTAGAGATTGTACCTCAAGAGCAAGTAGATTCTTCTTCCGGCTGGAATCATTCTGCAGACTTAAATAGTGCTTTTGAAATCGCTACTGCCGGTGAACTATTAGATAAGGTCGAGGAAGCTTCACGCAAGCTCCCAGCGAAGCATAGGGAAACATTGATGTTGGTTATGGCAGGATACGATTACGATGAGATCGCTGAAAGGTTACATATATCACGGGGAATGGTTAAGATGAATCTTCATCGTGCCCAAAAGAAATTAAGGTTGCTCTTAGGAAGGCAGCGTAATGAGAAAAAGTTAGTGCCTGCTCCAGTTATTGCCAAACGCCAAGCTGGCAAAGCAATGTTGGTTGTTTCTGCATTGTTGCTCGGGATAGCAGGTTTAGGTGTCGTAATTTCTTTCTCTAATAAAGGTTTTGCCGGATTAAGGAATGTATTTGCAAGTTTGGCCGGCATGCAGGTAATGATGCCGACAATTTTCTGGGTAGCGTTGGGCGTTGTTATCGGTGCTGTGGCCACATTTATTGTTCTTTCCCATCGTGCAAAAGAAGGGCAATCCACGGTTGCCAATGGCCAGAAATTAGTTGCTAAATTAAACCGCCTTTCAGCTAAGCAATTGAAAAAGGTTATCCGCCAAGCTCACAAGACAGGTCGGTATCATCGTCGGTCAGATATCGAAAGCTGGTATCTCACCCCTGTAGGGAAAAATAAATATTTAATTGCTGGGGCATTTGTTTTGCGCAAGATCAATGGGGAGTGGTTAATGTTATTGGCACAAAGGACATATAACACTACCGCCATTCCGGGACAAATTACAACGGCTTCCGGTAAAGTTGACGGGCCTGCAGAGACATCTGAAAAATATGAATCGCGCAAGGAAAGAGAAGAATTATTGCGCACCAAGATTATGTATCAAAATGATTTGGATCCTGAAGGACGACGCGAATCTGTGCCGGCAGCAGCTGTCCGGGAACTCGCCGAAGAAGCGAACATTCATTTCCGTATCAGCGATATTGCTGGTCGTATCCATGATTATACTTCCGAATACGATTATGGCCAAATTTTGATCAACTTAATGGTGATTGTTGATGAATCCACCAGCTCCGTCGTTAATTTAAACCCAGAGCTTATCCGGTATACCTGGGCGCCGTTATCAATCCTGCTTGAAAACAGCGCTGAAGAAGCAGGAGAGAAAATTGAAGAATTTGTTCACCAGACAATGCCTGCCCATGATCCGTTAGTCAAAGATTTCAAGAATCATCAATTAGTTGATTTGCGGGAATTGCTTATAGTGGCTTTGGAAAATAAGAAAGAAAGTAAGAAACAAACACGGCGCAATGCCGGCATTATGAATGTAGAAGCTGCCGGCCTGCTCACCGTTGGCTTAGTATTGGGTATATTTGATGTGAGTATGTTAGGCCCGGTCTTAGTATTCATCATTTCTTCATTAGGTATCTTGGCTGTATATAAATATTTAGCCCCCCGCGATGCTAAACGCGATGCCCCTGTTCAAGTTGAAAAATTTGTTTCCAAGAATCCTCGTTTTACCCTGCACACCATTAGCGAAGTCAAACAGAATTTAGGTGCCTCACCGCTTGCGGTCGTTGTTAACCGCTCACCCGTTGTCATCAATCTTACGGATAATGAATGGGATACTCGCCGTGCTCCCGGCGGTGTTGCCCCGAGTATCCATGACGCCCTGCGCATTGAAAATGGCGGCGTGGTCTTTGCCACCGCAACCAATGAAGAAGAAAAACTTTTAGCCAGCTCCAATCTTTTTGTTACGACCGGCGATAATATTTATTTGCGGTTTATTGAAGTCCCGGCAGACCGCTACAATCTCTTTTATAACATCATTGTCAACCCGTTGTTATGGTTCGTTCAGCATAAACTTCCCGGAGAAGTTTACACCGTCCAAACACAAGATGCCTTTAAGGAAGGGTACCGATGGGTTAATCGGAAAATCGCCCATACCTTAAATCAACAATTACAGCTTCTTAATAGCTCCCGCTTAATCATCCACGATTATCATTTTTATCTCTTAGCAAAATATTTACGTGAAGCAGGTTTTAGAGGGACAACCGAATTGTTTGTGCATATTCCCTGGGTAGAAACTAATTTTATGTTGCGTGCGCTTCCTGACTATATTGTCCGGGAAATTGTTGAAGGCATGTTGGCTAATGATGTTATTGGTTTCCATATCAAGCATTATGCCGATCATTTCATGGATACTGTCTCAGACTTAACGAATAACCAGGTTAACTGGGAAGAAGGGATCGTTAAGACAATCGTTTCTGGCAAAACACACGAGACTTTTGTGGTTAACAACCCAATTTCAATTGACCCGGCGGTTATCAAGCAGGTCGCTTTAAGCAACATTGCCATTGAATTTATTCAGAATATTAAAGTCCACGTGGGTAATAAGGTCCTCATTCTTCGCGCTGAACGCATGGATTTGAGTAAAGGGATAGTGGAAGGGATGGAAGCTTTCCGGCACATGTTAAGACGCGATCCCAAGCTTGCCTTGAATGTTCAATACGTAGCTTTCTTAATTCCATCCCGCGAAAAGATTGCTCAGTACAGCAGTTTGCAAGACCGCATTCATCAGCTTGTTAAAGAGATCAACGCAGAATTCTCGCCGGATGTGGATTTTGTTGACGGGATTATTCGTACCGAAGAAGAGCATCGCCAAATTTTTGCTAAAAAGTGGCCAGTGGTTGTCTTATATGAATATTCCAAAGATTATGAAGAGACAATCGGTGCCATGGCCGCCTCCGATATTGGGTTTGTGAATCCGCTTTTAGACGGCATGAACCTTGTCATTAAAGAAATGGGAGAGATGAACAATCCCGAACTTATCCGTATGATCAATGGCCGCTTGGTAGAGCGTTTTGGCGCGGCAGCTGTTCGTGTTAACCCCTCCATCATTTTAGCTTCTCATGCTGCCGGTGCCTTTGAAGAGTTACATGAAGGGCTGATTGAAATTAATCCTCAGGATATTTTAGGCATGTCAGAGAGGCTTTATGAAACAGTCCACTTGGCACGTTCTTCTCAACAACAATCTCTTGCCGAAAGAAACGGCCAATTGTTATCAGGGATTATTCATCGTCATACTCTTCGGGATTGGAGCCTTCAGCTTGTTGCGGATCTGGAATTGGCGACGGAAGCAGGGAAACAAAGTATCGCCACCGAAGGTATCCAAAAGACTCGTCGAACATTTAAAGACAATAAACGTATCCGTGGAAATGTCTTCGCTGAAATCGCCGCAGCCATGGTAACAATCTTTGCAATTTATATATATGGGGTTCTTTTGGTAATAACACCGGCAGTTCTTTATGCGCTGTATCATCTCGGCCGTTATGCCTACATCAAATTAAATTATTTGGAAGGGACACTTAAAGATGAACACGACGATATCCGTCACATGGCTTTTGTAGATCTGATTCGTCATCGTGCCGGCCAGATTTTAACATGGGATGAAGCGAATGTGCGCAAGGTCAACCTTTCTAAGCCGTCCGGCAACGCCCAGATTGAGTTGACGATCAAGCGCCTTGATGAAGAGAAAACTGATGTTATGCCGCAGGTAATTTTAGGCGCAAGGGATATGAGTAACCGAATTATCAAACATAATGGCCAGCTAAACGGCATGCGGTATGTATTGAAGGTTGAGCATTTCGGTTCTGATTTTAGCATTAATGGGGTATTCGGCAGCGGTATATCGGTAAGAAATTATAACCGTATCGGCATGGAAGATCCCGATGCTGCCAAAGATATCCGTGAAATTGAATTCGGCGGCGAAGGCATTCAAATGAATCAAATTATTAAAGTATCGGATCGCGAGTTTATCGCTATTAAAGGCCCGATGATTGCCCAACAAAGCAAAGATCACCACGTTTATATGGCCCGCCTCATGTTCCCGCGGGAAGTAGTGGTTACGATACGCGGTGGCGAGTTTATTGTTAAAGCGCCAGAGCAAGATGCCGTTGAGCTTATTGTCGAACTTCATTCAAACCATCGGCCGCTTCGTTATCCGTCGTTAAATAGCCTTTTCAAGTTGAAAGTCATTGTTGAACTTTATCACTTACGCTTGGCCTCAACTGTTTATCGAATTATCGGTAACGGCCGTTATGAAGTCGTCGACAGGAAACTTAAGTTGTGGAAAAAATTTATTTACACCGCCCAGTATCTTGTGACGGAGAATGGCGGTATTTTAGCCGGTGCGCCGTATTATTTAACTCCTTTTGGCGGGGATACGACGATCATATTGCGTGAAATGATCGGCC
>CAZVZR010000096.1:0-6240 GCA_964630825.1 uncultured Planctomycetales bacterium
CGTCGGGGTTATCCACCGAGGGCGACATCCTTCTTCAACACGGCTTTTTAGTTCGTATTCATCCACGGCTAAAAAGCCGTGGTTTTTTGCGAAGGTGGATAAACGCGCTTGTCTCGATTCTCTGGAATGGCGTAAACCTGCAGGACAACCCGGTAATTATCCTTCGAGAATAAGTAAGGCAGGATTTTTACTGTAGTCAAAAATTGGTGCCCTTCCTTAAGATACCAATTTTTTTCCGTTTCATCAATCTCCACAACATGTTCCTGTGGAACAGGAAACATGTAATAGCCGGCATCCGTTCTTAAATTTTTAAATTGTGTTTTAGATATTTGATAGCGATTAAAGGTATAAAATTTGTCCTCTATGCCCAGCTGGTGGGCACAGGTTCCTTCGACAATGGCCCCTGGCGGGATAAGACGGGCAAGCCGGCGCGACTCCTCATAAATACTGCGCGGAGCCATAAAGACAGACAAAAAAATCATCGCGCAATTAATGACAAGATATCCGCTAATCCAAAATCTGGCCGCTTCTGCGGTAAAGAGGCTATTAATGGTAAAATCCTTATTCAACAACGCAAAACAAAGGAAAAGCAGGCCTAAAAACAACAAAACTCTTATAACATCCCCATACTCCGGGAAATGCGGCATAAATCCCCAGCCGAATACCACTTCTCCCATTGTCTTTAAGCTTCTTGATAATGGTAAGGCAGCTAACAAAACAAACGAAAGAAGCGGGCAATATTTCATAATTTTCTGTTGCCCTAAAACAGACCTTCCCACCTGGGACAAAATCAAAATTACCATTAAGATAACTCCGCCTAATGCCAAGAAAGCGAGATATTTGCTTTTAAACGGAAAATCGATAATTTCATACTTTCGGTAAAGGACATGAATAAAAGCCCATAGAGAATAAGCAAAGATTCCCAAAACGACTGAAAGCTGCGAATCCCTTTTCTTTTCATAATTTTCGTTAAAGATTTTATTTTTATCTTCAAACAAGAGAAAATAAATTGCGCGAGAAGCCAGGATCGACCATGGGATAAGAAAAACAACTTGGCGCCTGTCAATAAAACCAAAAGGAAAGCAGGAAATCCAAGAGATTACGGCAAAAACAAGGCTGTAAAAGATTACCGGATTAAGATTACTGATCACCTTGCCTAAGTTAAACGCTGGCTGCGACATAACATAAATAACTAAAGCGATAAGAAAAACAACAAGCAAACTCGCTGGCAATTGTGTCAAAAGATGCTCGGCGAGCGATTGGGAAAACCCTAACGCCATCAAACTCAACAAGCCTTTTATTCCTGCAATATGTACCGTATGAAAAGCCAGGTGAGCATACTCATTCTTAAGAAATTTATAATTGGGCAGAAATACAAAAACAAAAAATGGGATAACAATTAAAAAGAATCCCGCTAGCGCTAAGCCGACGGGTTTTAATGCTTCTATAATTTTTCTTTGTTTCAAAAAATTCCAATACTCTTTAAGCCAAATGGCCGCCAATGCCGAGTAATAAATAAGATTATAACTTTTGGCCAGGAAAGCTAAGGCAACAGCAACCCCGCAAAGAAAATAATATTTCTTCCCTTGCTGTCCCAAATGCCATAAAACGAATGATGATAAAACACACAAGCCGATGGTAGACTCTACCAAAATAAGGCGGTTATACATAAGATAAGTTTCATTTAGGCCCAAACAAAGTAAAGCCAAAATAGCCATTTTACGGTTATATGCTTTTAGCATCACCCAATAAATCAAAACGAGTGTCAGGCAGCCGGAAACAGCCGAAACTAAGCGGGCACTAAAAAGTCCGACGCCGAATATCTTGAAACTCATAATCCACAAAAAGGAATTTAAGGGAATGGTAAGCCATTTGTTGTGGTCATCGAGCGTGATCTGGCCAAAGACAATTGCATCCTTGGCATTCACGAGCCAGGAACCTTCGTCAAAAATGTCCCCAATCCGTTTCCAATTGGGCGGGTCGGCAACAAGGTTATGCAGGCGCAAACTAAAAAGAATAATAAATAAAAAAATAATTATCCGGCGGTAATGCCGATGCTCTGTTATCGATATCAGTAAATTCCTCATAGCCTATCCTTTAATTCATGGAGCTCCCCACGGCTTAACAGCCGTGGTCCCTGCTTTACCCCGACTCGTAAGATATGGCGAAATTTTCTCCGATAATTTCGCCATACTCGTCGGGGTTATCCACCGAGGGCGACATCCTTCTTCAACACGGCTTTTTAGTTCGCATTCATCCTCGGCTAAAAAGCCGTGGTTTTTTGCGAAGGTGGATAAAACGTTTTTTTAAACGGAGCATTTTAAAATGATAAAAACCATCGAATACGCCTTGCGTCATGCTCTGCACATGCGCAAGGCTGTAGTGGGCATGAATACAGTCACGGTGTAAAAAATAAGGATTGGTTTTAAGGGTATTTTTCCCGGCCAAGGCACTAAAACAATATTGATATTCACGCTGAATACACGAAAAAGAATATGAGGAAACAACCCTCTCTGTACCGATGGGAAACGCAAAGCCTCGAGGAGATTCTTTGAGCAAGCCCTCAAGTATCTGTTTGGGTTTAACAAGTTCTGTTTCGGCGGTAGCGGGATCACGGATATCAATTAACCGGCAGTGTGTATGGGTATGCGGTAGGATCATGTGCCCTTGATGATGCAAATCTACAATGTCTTCTTTAGTCATAGCGATATACTCTTCTTCTGTTAATCCCCCGGTAGGAACTTCGTTATAATAAACATAATGACTAAAAAAATCCCTCATTTCTTTGGGCGATTTTAATTCCAGTATCATCGTCGGTATAAAAAATATGGCCTTGATGTTAAACTTAGAAAGAATATTCTTTGCGGCATCGCAGGATGATTTTAAACCATCATCAAAGGTCATTAAAAGCTTCTTGCCCTGCAAAGGCTTCTTGCCTTCAAGGCAGGAAAACAATTCTTGCGGCCCAATAATTTCATAATTATCGCGGAAATACCGAATAATATCCTCAAAATTCTGTTCTTCCCCTTTTTTGACATAATGGCTGACCGTAACCCGGATATAATCTTTCGCCGATAAGAACTGGTTGATTTTATCTACCTGTAAATTTTTTAAAATACGCCCAATACGGTCAATGGTTGTCGCATTCATTATTGGTCTCCAAACGTTAAATCCAAATCCGAGTCGGCCATCGTTATGTGGATGGGAGGCTTGGTGTCCTTGGGTATATCCTCGGCATATTTATAAACTGTGGAGACTACCGGAGCGGGTTTCCCGATGGCAAAAAATCCGGATTCCTTTAACCTCTGGTCAAAAACAGAATACGAACTAATGGTAATAATCCCGTCCACCTTTAATGCTTTGGCAATGGCTTTAACCGAATTAAAAAATATCTTTCCGGCTTGTGCCTCGCCCAATGGAAATTTAAAATCGGCGATTAAAAGGAGATTCAATCCTTTATACTGAACATTCCTGAGAATAAAATACATCGAGCGTGATTGGAACTCGCCATAATAAAAATAATACTTACGGTAAGAATCAAAGAACCGCCATTTAAGGAAATCCGCTGAACGTGAAAGTTCGATCACATCCTCTTCATAATAGGGCTTATAAGAATTGAAAGGAAATCCCGTCATCAAGGAAAATGTTGTGCCGCCAGAAACAATTTTTTTCGGGGGTTCCGGCGCCGCCGCCGGAAGAGTATTTATTTTTCCTAAACGCTTCTCAAGAAAATGTTGCACCGCTTTAACCGGCCGGTTAAGCCACAAATATTTCATATTATAACCCACCGCTGGAACACGGGCTGATTCGTAAAGAGGTTTGACCGCGTCGGTTAACCCCATTCCGAAAAAAGGCCGGTATTTTTTAATCATGCGCAAGAGCAACCACCCTCCGAGTCCTTTGTGACGATAATCCGGATGAACATGATGATCAAAACCGATAAATCCCTGCCGTTCTTTGCCTTTATAGTGCCAGCGGATTTCATAAGCCGGATAATGCGCAACAACGTTTCCTTCCTCAGTTACCGTCCAGAAACCCAGCAAAAAATCCGGCGCTGGATTTAAAGGGCTCTGGTACATAAACCACTCTACATGCTCTTCAATATTTTTTATCTGTGGATGTACGCTTTGATTAAACTTTAAATGTTCGGGTTTAAGGAAGTGTTCGTAATTAATAATGCGTGTGGCGGACATATTTTATATTAACCCTGGATAACCAAGTCGTTACTTCTGTTATTCTTTTGCTGAAAAGATTTGAGGATTTTAGCATAAAACTTCTTTTCAAACAATAAAGTAGGACACTGTAGGATAAACAAGATCGCCTTGTGTAAAGCAAACAAAGGATGGCTGATAAACAAAACTGGTGTATAGAAAAATTTTATCTTGCGTTTTGTTTTAATAACCTCTCCCCTATCTTGATATGTTGATACTGCTTTGGCGAAAAATTCATCAAACACATCCAAAACTTCCGTACCGGACGTTTCTTTTTCCTGCGGATAAAAATTTAGCATAAGCCACAGGCTTTTCTTTCTTTCATTATTTAATTCTGGCCAATAATGCTCAATGTTTCGCAAAATAACTTGAGCGTTTTCTTTTTGGTAAATATGGCGCAAATTTTGTGACTGGGCACTGCGGGCTAGGCGGTACTTAAATAAAACTTCATTCACATTGGAGAACAGATATTTGCGCGACAGCTTTACCCAAAGGTCATAATCCTGGGCGATAAATTCTTCGTTATATAACCCGACATCTACGAGGGCCGCTTTGCGCATGAGCACAATCGGATGCGGCACGCAGTGGCAACACAACGCAAAAGATCCCAACAAGAAACATTTTATTTCCAAAGGATCCCTCGGCATACGGAATTCCCGGATAGTTTTACCTTCTTCTGTCATTTCCAAATAATGAGCACCGACAACCGCAATCGATGGATTATTCAGCAAAAATTCATATTGTTTTTCTAAACGTTGCGGGAGTGAAATATCATCGGCATCCATCCGGGCGATAAATTCTCCCCGTGCCTGCCGAACGCCGATATTCAAGGCCTTGGTTTGGCCCAGATTTTCCTTGTTACGGATAAAAATAATCCTGTCATCCTTATAAGAGGCGATGATATCTTGTGAGCCATCTGTACTATTATTATCAACAATAACAAATTCAAAATCTTTAAAAGTCTGATTGAGGATACTGTCGATAGCCTCGCCGATAAAACGGGTACCATTATAAACGGTCATCACAACGCTGATTTTAGGAATTTGTGCGGAACTCACGATTCAGGAGACCTTCTTTTCTATTTCTTCCTTTAATAAACTGAGGCTTTCTTCGAGGGTGGGCAGTTTGATTTTATGTTTTTCCCAGATTTTGTCCGTGTTCAATTTAACTTTGTACGGACGGAAAACCATTTCGACAGTCGGTTCCGTCGCGGCGATCAGGCACGAGGAATCCCAACCTAATCGTTCGCAAGTTTTTTTCATCCAATCATAACGGCTCAAATAACTTTGCCCCGCCACATGGTAAATCCCCACATCCGGTGTTTGCGCCAGCATGAGCAACGCCTTGGCCAAATCATGAACATACGTCGGCGTGCCCCAGCGAAAGGTGGGAACGGCTATTTTTTCTTTCTTTTGTATTGAGAAATAAAGTTTCATCAGCGCATTCGGTGTTTGCGTCTGCGGCTGCCAGCCAAAAATAGACATGGTACGGATAATGAGATAATCCTTTAAATGAAGCTGGATCCATTTTTCGCTTTCGGCCTTCCATTGGCCATACTCGTTCTGGGGGTTCCTTCGGTCTTCTTCAACATACTCTTCCTTTTGGCCATCAAAGACACATTCCGTCGAGAGGTAGAGAAATTTAGAATTATACTTTTGGCATTCATTGCCAATGATTTGCGTGGCATCGAAATGAAGTTTCTTAGCGGCCGCGGGATTCTTCTCGCAAAAATCCACGCCCCCTTTTAAATTTACACAGTAAAGAACACGTTTCGGCTGGCATTGTTCAAAGACACGTTGTACTTGATCTTTATCTGTAATATCCAAAGGATACAGTCCTTCCACCGGGCGATGAAAACATGTCCCAAGCCAAGTGGCATCATGCGGAAGGTTTTCCACCACACTGCTGCCTAACAGGCCATTAGCACCTAAAATCAAATAGTCTTTTGACATTTTAGATAAGCTTTTCTTTTTTTAATAAATTTTCCAGCATTTTGATATCGCGAACAGTGTCTTGCGGTGAAAGGCTC
>CAZVZR010000097.1:0-6122 GCA_964630825.1 uncultured Planctomycetales bacterium
ATGTGGGGAAATGGGGCAGTGATTGGAATATCGACAGAGAAAATAAAGAGCAGGCTTTTAAGGAGGGAACACAAAAGCGTTTAGATGATGTGCGTGCGGAAATAAAAAACGGGGAAGACCAAAAACAGGATATGCAACTCCAAGTTAATTATCTTAATGAAGGCATTCAGAAGTATCAAGCCAGCGGGATGCCGGTTGAGAAAAAAATGAAAGACTTGGAAGATTTAAAACAGAAAGTCATTACCACCGATACACAAATTAATTCTTTAAAAGAACAGGAAACCCAGCTGCAGGCGATGCTGCAGGGTTACGACACCCATACCACCGGAGACCCACAAATGCAGGAGCGCTATTTAAATGAGGTGATTAATCCGATTTTAGACAGCTTGCAGTCGATTGACGCGGTTGGCGCGGTGACTACGGCGGATAAAAATTCTTTCGAAACGAAAATATTTTTGCGGATGAAATAACAATGGAAATTGTTTACGGACAGGGGAAATATTTGGACGGAGCATCTGATTTTGAAGGGGATATTGTTTTAAGCGAATATAAGCTGTTTCTAAGAGGTGCCGCCGGAGATTGGGCGCAAACATTTATCCCGCTGGAAAAAATTAAAAAGGTTCGCCTTGTGGGCGACAGTATGGAGATAAGTGTTTGCCTCTCGCAAGTGAGCCGCTACACAGTAAAAATTAAAGGGGAAAACAAAAATATCAAGGCCCTTGCCAAAGAACTGGCCGTCAGGCGCGGCTTTAAGAAAAGCTTTGTATGGAATGTATGGGTCGAAACAGAGCAATAAACCATTTAAGGAAATATTTATTTTTCGCTTTTGTCAGCGTATTTATTTTTACTGGTACGGGCTGTGCCCTTTTACAACTGCCGGGCCTAGTTATCGGGCACACGTTCACTTTGATAGGGCAATTATTAAAATTTGCCGGCACCCTTCCCAAACCTCCGCCCGGCGTCTTCTGGTGAACTCTCCTGACTAATAATATATAGTGAAAATCAGCCAGGATAATTTTCTCCCTTCACGCCTTGCCCCCATCTAGGATGTTCCTTTCCCTATTTTAAAATTAATTTAATTTTAATCCTGATTTAATCTTTATTTTTGTATTTTGTGGTTAGGTAAAACAAAAAAAGGAGGTGGGCGATGAAGAAAAGTTACATCTATTTCCTATGTGTTACAGCAGTATCTTTTTGGGCAGTTACATCAATGGCATTAATGCAGGATAAGTATCAAGCTCCAGAAGCAAAAGCTTCAGAAACAAAAACACCGGAAACACAAATACAAGGAATTGTCCAAGACATTCAGAAGAATGTGCTGACAATTTCTAAGGAAAGCACAGCCGATACGGTTGCACCCAGTGCAATGGCTGTCGAAGTAAACGACAACACCAAACTCGCTGAAATTAGTTCCATTCAGGAATTAAAGAAAGGCGATACCGTTAAGGTCGAATTAAAACAGGAGGGCGGGAAAAATATCGCGATTGCCCTGACAAAAGTCATCGATCAGACGCAGAACCCGGTTGTTAATCAGTAAAGCGGCAGTCTTTGCGTAAAAACTGTTGAATAGAAAAGGTCCACGATACTCTCTGTTGAGGATACTCGGGTGGGCCTTTTCTATTTAAGGGCGGATAAAGATTAAAAAGAAAATTCAGCAAAGGAGGTGTGTATATGCATTCACAATCTTGGCAAATGAAAGTAAAAAGAATCATGAGATGTATTCCGAATGTGTCTACCACTATGATGCTCATCTTGGTATTGTTCATGGCCACCGGTTACACAGCTAAACAAACAACAACGGAAACAACCTCAACCAGTGAATCCAACGTGGGAGTAGAACAACAGCAGCCTTTACCGGCGACAAAAACAACGACAGAGAAAACGACGATAAATGAGTCATCAACACGAAAATCTGATGGCGGGATTTTCGGTGGTACTTTTCATCTTATTGGTGACGTACTGGCTTTTCCTTTTCGTTTGATTGGAAATATATTTGATGCAATTTTCTGAAACTGGTAAAACGTTTGTTTAGTGTAAAATTGGGAGAAGATAAATTTGACAACTCACAGTTAAGCTGTTAAATCTATTTGGGTTGCTAATGTTTGAACCTAGTTGTTCACCCTTGCAGGAAACCACGAGTAAAGAGCCGTGGGGAGATTTATGCGCAATAGAGAAATTGCGGACATTTTTGAGAAGATAGGTACTCTTTTAGAAATAAAAGGGGAAATTGTTTTTAAAACCCGTGCGTATTTTAAAGCAGCGGAGACAATTGCCACTTTATCTGAAGATATCGCCACGATTAAAAATGAAGGCCGCCTGCGCGAGATCCCCGGGATTGGCAAAGAACTCGAAGCCAAAATCATCGAATATCTCGACACCGGCAAGATGTCCGCGTATGAAAAACTCATCAAGGAAGTTCCGGAGACTCTACTCGATATTGTAAATATCCCTTCCGTTGGCCCCAAGAAAGCAAAATTATTTTTCGGTGAGTTAAAGATAAAAACAGTGGAGGAGCTTAAAAAGGCGGCACAAGAAGGCAAGCTCGCCCAACTTCCTAAATTCAAAGAAAAGACGATTGAAAATATTCTCAAAGGCATTGCCGTCATTGAGCAGGGCCAGAAACGGATGAATTTAGGCACGGCAACACAGGCGGCGCAAACCGTTGTGGAGGCCTTAAGAAAATTAAAAGAAGTTAAACTTGTTGTTCCTTCCGGAAGCTTACGCCGTGGCTTAGAGACCATCGGTGATATTGATATTTTGGTTACGTCCACAAATCCTGCCAAAGTGATGGATGCTTTTGTTAAGCTTCCGGAAGTAAAGAATGTTAATGCTCACGGTGAAACTAAATCATCAATTTTGACTCAGGATAATGTTCAAGTTGATTTGCGCGTTGTCGAGAAAGACAGTTTTGGCGCGGCGTTGTTGTATTTTACGGGATCAAAAAATTTTAATGTTAAGCTGCGGCAGCTCGCGATGAAGGAAAATAAGAAAGTTAACGAGTACGGTATTTTTTCGGTCCATGGAGAAAAGGAAAAACTCCTGGCGAGCAAGACGGAAGAAGAGTGTTTTAAGGCTTTGGGTCTGCCGTATATTCCACCGGAATTAAGGGAAGATATCGGGGAGGAGAAATTATTTGGTGAAAAAAGTCCGCAGATACCCAAGCTGGTTGAGCAAAAAGACCTGCGAGGCGATCTGCACGCGCATTCTACCTATTCGGATGGATACAATTCCATTGAGCAGATGGCTGAGGCCGCGCAGAAGAAAGGTTATCAGTACCTGGCGATGACGGACCATTCGCCTAAACTGTTCGTGGCCCGCGGTGTTTCGGTTGAAGATTTGGTGAAAAAGAAGAAAGAGATCGATGTGTTAAATAAAAAATTTAAGGATTTTCGGATTCTTTTCGGCACAGAAGTTGAGATAGACACGGAAGGCAATTTAGATTACAATGGAAAAGTTTTAAGTGAATTTGATATCGTAATCGCTGCTATTCATAGCGGGTTTACCCAGGATTCCCAAAAGTTGACCAACCGGCTACTCCGGGCTATCCAAAATAAAAATGTCAACATTATCGCGCATCCGACGGGTGTGCATTTGGGGAAAAGGGAGCCTTACCATATCGATTTTAAGGCGGTATGCAAGGCAGCGGTTGACCATAATGTATTTTTGGAAATCAACGCTTTTCCGATTCGTCTGGATTTAAATTCCGCAAATGTTTATTATGCCCGGGAGCAGGGCGTTAAATTTGTTATTAATACCGACGCGCACCGTATCGAACATTTAGATCATATAGGTTTTGGCGTCACGATTGCCCGGCGCGGTTGGTTGACAAAAGAAGACGTACTTAACACGCACTCGACGACTGAATTGCTTAAAATGCTAAAGAAGTAGTGACCAGTAACCAGTATAAAAATTTATCACGGGTAACTGGTAACCGGTAACTGGTTCCCTTAAAGTTATGTATAAAATTTTAAACAAACAAATTCTTGCCACTAACATTAAACGTTTAGATATTTTTGCGCCAGCCATTGCCCGCAAGGTTCAGCCAGGGCAATTTGTCCGTGCCGCGCCTGAAGAAGGCGATGAAACGATTCCTTTAACAGTTGTCGATTGGGATGCCAGCCGCGGGACAATCTCTCTGATTATCCAGGAAGTCGGTCTAACAACGCAGAAGCTGGGCGCCCTGGCGATCCAAGACTCCGTGTTTTCAGTTCTGGGGCCATTGGGCATTCCCGCGAGGATTGATAAACTTGTTCCACCTCGCAGTAACACGGATCCCGTTTCTGTTTTAGAAACCGACAGCCGAAAGGTTGAAGAAAAAGGGACGGTTGTTTGTATCGCGACGGGTATTGGAACAGCACAGATGTTACCGATTGCCCGCGCGTTTAAGCGTACAGGAAATAAAGTTATCGGAATCATTGGCGCAAGGACAAAGAAAACACTTCTGCTTGAATCGCAGTTTCGTATCTGCTGCAATAGTATTTTTATTACTACGGAAGACGGGTCGTATGAACGCCGTGGTTTGGCGACGGACGTTTTAAATAATTTAATGAAGAAACAGGATATTCATCTGGTGTATGCTATCGGTTCATCAGAAATGATGAGCGCCGTCAGTTCTTTAACCCGCGACCATCAAATGGCCACCCACGTGCAGCTTAATCCCATTATGGTCGATTGCATGGGCATGTGCGGCTCTTGCCGGGTCAATGTTGCCGGCCGGATGGTTTTGTCTTGCATTGAAGGCCCTGAGTTCGACGGCCATCAGGTCGACTGGAAAGATTATTCTATCCGAATCACCGCTTCAAAAGGTCATGAGTTATGGCAAAAGCACAGCTCCTCGTTCAGCCAGCACAACGAAGAGCAAAAAACTTTCAGGAAGTTTCTCTCGGGTATTCTCAAAGGCTAGCAACGGGGGAAGCAACACGCTGTCCTCAATGCGCTGACGCAACTTGCCTGCGCGGTTGCCCGCTGGGGATTGATATTCCCGGATTTATCAGGCTTCTGCGCGAGGGCAATACCGAAGCCGCTTACCGTAAAATTAAAGAAAACAACCCTTTTCCCGGCATCTGCGGGCGGATTTGTTCGGCACCGTGCGAACCCGCTTGTATTTTAAATGAAGAAAAAGCACCCATCGGTATCAGGGCACTGGAACGTTTCGCTTTTGACCGCGGCTGCTGGGACCGCCGGCCGACGTTTCGCCCCAAAACCAATAAGGCTGCCCCGCGCGGAAAGAAGATTGCTGTCATCGGTTCTGGCCCGACGGGCTTAGCGGCAGCTTATGAGTTAGCTAAAAAAGATTTTCAGGTAACAATTTTTGAAGCCCTTGACCGGCCCGGTGGAGTTTTACGGTATGGGATTCCTGAATTCCGTATTCCCAAAAAAATTCTAGATTTTGAAATCGATCAGATAAAAGACCTCGGCGTTACGATTCAAACAAATGCCTTTGTCGGCCAGACCATAAACTTTCAAGAAATTTTTACGCAGGGGTACGTTGCGATTTTACTCGCTACGGGAGCGGGGACCCCGCAATTTATGGATTTACCCGGTGCCAATTTAGGTGGGGTATTTTACGGAGAAGAATTCTTAATGCGGGTCAATTTAAACCCGGCGAATTTTCTTTTGCGCAAGGCACCGAATTTTTATTTGGGGGAAAAGGTTGCGGTTATCGGTTCCGGGAATACGGCCCTTGATTGTGCCCGCGCTGCGGTAAGGTACGGGCGGGATGTAACTTTAATTTTCCGACGGACGGAAGAAGAGATGCGGGTACGTGATGAGGAACGCGAATTTGGCAAGCAGGAGAAGGTACATTTTGAACCGCTTGTCCGCCCGCTGGAAGTTTTATCTAATGAAACTGGTTTTGTTTCCGGGCTGCGTTGTGTCCGGATGGATTATGCTGACGCGCAAGGGACAGGGAAGTGGCAGTTGATGGAAGTTCCGGGATCGGAATTTGTTTTAGAATGCGACACGGTCATTATCGGTATCGGCCATCGGCCCAATTCCCTGATTGCGAAATTTGATAACCGTTTGAAGCTGGATGAAGATGGCACGCTTTGGGTTGACGAAGAAACATTCATGACATCGGTGGAAAGTGTTTTTGCCGCCGGGAACATTGTCACTAACGCCGG
>CAZVZR010000098.1:0-5886 GCA_964630825.1 uncultured Planctomycetales bacterium
AAGGCGCGCAAAAGGGTGAACTCGTTGATTTAAGGCCGGGCGCTTGGGAATATGCCCCCAGCAATTATACACAAGTACGTAAACAGGATGATCATGCGGTCATTGTGCCGGTTGTTGAACACCGGCCGATCGTGGAGACGGCTTCTGCAGAAATGGCAAGTGAAGTCCCTCAAACGATTTCTCTTCCGGAATGGTTAAAGGATGTAATCATTCCTCTAGTTATTGTCTTTATTGGCGGCATCAGTTTATTCGCGGGAATGGGCGATCACTCGGTCGTTCTGGCCGCTGTTTTAATTCCCGGCCTTTTCTGGCAGAACAAACAAGTGAAGCCAGTGTTAGAAAATTTAGTATCTTCCAGTAAGAATTTGCGTAAAAAAGGCGTAGAAAGATTTTTGAATTTGTCGACGGCAGATAAAGCCAGCACTTTACGGGTCTTGATCAATATGATCCGAAGCGGAAAAGGTGAGCAGCATGACCATGGCCAGCTCGCCATACAATCTTTACGCCCAAGAGCAAGGAAATTTGTCACGGCGGAACTTTATAATGAACTGGCGCTGTATACTGACGCTATCGCTCCTTTTGTTGGTGGCCTCAGCCTGTATAAAAAGTTTCAATTAATTTATGGAATGAGAAAACAAACATTAATGAATGTTTTGATTGATGGGAATGAATGGTTTGTTGACATTATCAAGAAAGCGAAATCAGATAACAAGCCACTGTTTATGGAAAAGTTTTTAAGCTTAGTGGTGCAAAAATTAAAGTTTAAACCTTCGGATTTTATGCCTTTCCTCGATCAATCTGCGAACAAAGCAAAAGCGGTGAGTTTTCAAATTGTTAATGAGATATTCAGTGTAGATACGGCAACATTACCTGCGTTAGCTATCGATGACCGTGGGGAAATTGTCGGGATCGAGGTCGAGCAATGGCAAAGAGATGGGTTGTTACTAGAGGTTACGATAGGACCGACAACTGCTTTAGCTGATCTAGCTCATATACTAGATGAACGCTTCCGTCTGCCGCAATTCATGAAACCGTTCATGCCGTATAACCATTACTGGAATATTCATCTGAACTTAGGTCTTTCCCCGCTGGTCATTGCAAAATGGTTTCCCAGGCTTCTAAAAAGTTATAAAAACATATTTGAGTTAAGGGAGCTTGCTCATGGCCATGAATTAAATTGGTTGATCCATTATCTTGTTTACGCGAATAATTCGCTTTCCCGGAATTTCTATAATTGCGAACGGCTATATCAAAAGCACTTAAATTACCTCAAAAAAGGCGACCAAGGGCATATTAAGCCAGAGAACCGTTCCGAGGAGGTCCGCTTAGAAATTAAGTCTGCTTCAATCGCTATCTTGTTAGAAGGGCAATCGCGCGATGAGTATAAAGGTATCAACATCGATAATACATATTGGATGTTGGTTGTACGTTTCTTAAATAAATTCCTGGAGGAAGGTAATCCGGAAGAACTTAAAAAACATTTGGCGGCAATGAATCGTATTTACGAAACGGCAGGTTTATTTATTAGCGGCCGGCGTGACAGGGAAAGCGATGAAGAAGAGCTTAACCCCAAAGCAAAAAAGCATCAGCCGATACCCGCAGGACGGACAGAATATGAAACCAAACAATTAAAGGTGCGGGAAGCTTTAAGAAAATATATGCAAGAGTATTTAGATTCGAACAAAGAAAGCCGCTCAACAAATATAGTTTTAAGCAGTCTTCTATGGCTGGGCTTGGGGCTAGTTGGTATAGCCTTGTTTGGACTTCATCCGGGAGTAGCGCTTTTGGCCATGGTGCCGCCGGTAATTGGGATACCGATTCAAAAAGAAGAACGAATTGCGGCTATCAAAAAAGCCGTGGCGGAACTTAAAGAAGAAAAATTAAAGCCGACCATGAAAAACGTTGCCCAGAAAATGGGCAAAAAAAGGCATGCTTTATATCAATGGCTTATAAAAAATAAAATCAAACCACAATCTCTCGATATCGAATTTCAATTAAAAACGGGATGGACAGAAGAGCAGATAGCTAAAATGCCTGAGGCTATTAAATTGATAGCTCAAAAATACGGTAAAGAAGCGATCCAGCACGCTGCGTTACGGCACAACAAAACACCGGAAATGCAGCGTCTCATTGAGCAAGCGATCGGCCGTCCGGATACAACACCGAACGCTTTTGTTTTAAAGGCTATTGAAGAATATAAATCTTATCCGAGACTGTTGAAAGCTGCTGGGTTTGATCCTAAAGAGATCGAAGGTGAACCAGGACCTCAGGAGGTTTACTACAAGGGCATGAAATTCCCGTCGCAGTTTGAGCGTGATACGGGGATTGTACTCAAAGAATTGGGTTTAATTAAGGCGATCACTGAGGAAAAGAATTGGCAGGTCAAAGTCGGCAAAGAAGAAAATATCATTGTTGTTGATTATATGACGGCGGAGGCGATCTTTGAACCGCATAACACCAATGGCCTTCCTAAGGTTTATCGGAATCAGACCAAGGAAGAATATTATCAGGAACGGCGACAGCATCTCGATGAACATGGTTATCAAAATAAGAGGTTATTTGTTTTTGCATCGCTCGAGGAGCTTTATGCGGTATTAAAAGAGCATTTCCAAAAGGAGATCACGGATACTATAAAAAATAAAATTGCCCGTCTAAGAAGAAATGCCAATAAACAACATAAAACATATTTGAATCGTCAGCAAATAAAAGAGGCTATTCATAAGGTTTTGCCTGTGGTCCTGCTTTTTGCATTCTTCGGCACGATAAAGTTATTTGAGAGTTTATTTACCGTCGATGTTTTTACTTCCGGCCTTTTGGCGATGAGTTTATTCCCCGGAATGCCGAAATCCGACGGTGTTCCACCCCCGTCAGGGACAACCATTGTTTGGGGCGATTTGGATGGGGAGCTGGAAGCATTGCAAAAGGGACTTAAGATAGGCAATTTAATTGATGAAAATGGCGATTGGCGAAAAGATGCCCGCGGCATCACTGTGGTTCAGGTCGGTGATGTGATTGGCCGAACCCCGGGGAGTTTTGCCACCTACATGTATTTACGTCGCTTGCAACATCAGGCCAGGGAAGTCGGCAGCCGCGTCGTTCGTTTAGCTGGTAATCATGAGTTATGGCTTATCGCCGATCCTCACCAATCTTACGATGTTCGTGCTGGTAACGTGACGCAGGAACAAGCGGTTCTTTTAAGAGAAATGATGCGGGAAGATCTTATTTCTGGGGATTTGCAGATTGCGACCATTCTTGCCGGGCGTCTGGTCACGCATGCGGGTTTATTTAAGGATACCTGTGCAAGAATAGAAGAACAAGTTCCTTCCCTTAGAGTCATATTAACGACGCCGATGCGGATAAAGAAGATGAGGGATTATTTAAATGATCTGGGTATAAAGTTTGCCCGGACATTAGATCTGATCGAGGCTGAACAGACAATTCTCGACGGTAGGATTGGCAAAGAACGCGTCGGTGTCTTGGGACAAGCTGCCCGTGATGGAGAAACGGAATTTTATCCGATACCTCAAATCATCGGGCACAATGCAAGGCCGATTAAGGGGCTGAAAGTACGTTTCCAAGATGTAGAAGAAAGAGTTATTAATGTCGATGTTAGTATTTATCACGGTTTTGCCGGGAATTTAGGCTGGTTGGAAATAACGCCTAAAGAAGAAACATTTATTTGGTCCGTTGATGAAAATGATCAAGTTACGCGCGAAGTTCTGCGCAGCAAACAGGAAGTTATTGCACAACAGTTGCGCCGGGCAGAAGAAGGCAGCCATAATGAATGGCATTATAATCAAACAATTGAAGATGTCGTTTCTAGTGTGCTTAATGATGACAATTTTGAATTTGGTGGATGGGAACAAGGACTCAATGAAGGCGGTATTCCGGTGATTAGCGGCGCCGGCGATTACTGGGGGACAGGAAAATGGGGACGCTGGTCACCGCTTCACGAGGAGGACGCGATTGACCTGGAAGAGTATATCGATTTTAGAGCTAATATTCCCATTACAGAAGAAAGAGTCAATCTGGTTTTGAATGCCAGCCGGGACAAGTTTATTTCCTTTATGGGTCTTCTCAATAAACATCCCAGCCGATTTGAAGAGCTCGCTGATTTACAAAAAGAGAAACTTAAGAACCGGCTCAATGAAGATATCGATTTACGCAGAGATACCGTCCGTTATTTGCAGGCACATACCATGTTCCTTAATCAGGATGTGAATAACTGGTTGTTAGATTTGCCCCATAAATCTAAAGTCGCTCAGCTCACCACGGATCGCCGCGTGCCGCAGTTTGCTCAAGAACAATTTGTTTATGTGGAAACCAAGTATGATCTGATCAGAGATATTGTCCAAGCGCTTAATTTGCAACCGGAAGATGTATTTGTTGATGCGGGCGCCGGCAAAGGCCAGGTTGTTTTATGGACAGCTTTGGGAAGCAATATAAAGAAGGCCATTGGCATCGAGATTGTTGAAGGTCGGCTTAACGATGCGCTCAAGCTCAAAGAAAAATTGAATTTAGGAAATGTCGAGCTTTTAACCGGCAACGCCTTGGATTTTGATATCAGTGAAGGGACCGTCTTCTTTTTCTTCAGCCCATTTTCTGAGTCGACGTTAAGCATATTTGCGGAGAGATTAAAGCGGATCTCTTTTGATCATAAGATCCGTATCGTTTCCTGGCCGTCGGCTATTAGGGCCACCCAATATTTTGATAAACAGACCAATCCCTATGAAGGATGGTTAAAAGCAATCAAGCCGCAGCCAATCAACAATGTTGTTATTTTTGAATCAACGGAACCCGTTTATAGCAGTCCGTCCGTTAAGAAAACCGAGAAAAGCATAGTATCGCTAAAGGATTCCGTTGAATTTAATCCACCGCACAAGCAAGAATTGGCGTCAAGGGCGTACCAAGAGAAAGAAACATTCTTTAAATCGCAAATACAATCAGGTCATTTTAGATCAGTAGTTATTCCTGATTGGCCGCAATATTCAAAGTGTCTGATTCAAGCATTGCAAATTATTGATAACATCGCGAATTGGCCGATCGTGGGTTGGGCACTGCAACTTTATTACGGCTATCAGCCAACCTTTAAAGTATTTAACTCGATCGATGCGGTTGATTTCGTAAGACGGATCAAACAATCCCATCCCATGAAGTTGATTTATACCATCGGCGCCCAGATCTACAGCGAAGAAGAGATTCGTCAGCGAATTAAGACGATGGCAAAGGAAGGCATCCACGGCTTTTTGGTCGTCTCCGGCGGTTCGCCGCTACGACGCATGGTGCAAGTAGCCGTTAAGATTTTGCGAGCGTTAGGGATGGCTTTTATAGCCAAGAGACTTGAACATAAATATTTAGCGATGGATGCGGTGAAGATTCTTAAACTTATTCACGAGCTGAAGGCTGGCGGGGAAATAGCCCAAAACTTAGAAGTTTGGGCCGTAGCCAATCCATATAAAGATTCTATTGCGCGTATCGAAGAGAAAATTGATTTAGGTGCGGAAAGAATTCTTACCCAACTGCCGTTATTGTGGAATTCATTTAAGGCATGGTGGCTCAAAGCGCAAGAGAATGAGAAACTTAAAGGGAAAATTATGGTCGGCGTTCCGTATGTGCGTAATGTCGCTGCCCTAAACTTCTGGTATCTGTTAATCGGAATCCGTGGCCAAGAGGCAGACAACATGCGAAATATTTTTGAAGATTTGGGCCCGGAACAATTTAATCAGCGATTACAAGAGGCGATTGAACAGCTTCCGGGCTTTGCCGGTCGACATTTTATGCCGGTTGCGGCCTGGCGGGAAATGTTCGGCTTAAAGGGTAAAGTAGGGGCGAACGGCCGTTCGCCCGTACAAAATAAGGGTCCAAGCGGCGTGCCTGTACTGATGG
>CAZVZR010000099.1:0-5717 GCA_964630825.1 uncultured Planctomycetales bacterium
CGGCCGTAAAACAAAATAAAAATCTTCCAGTTGATTAATCGCACTGATAATATCTCCCAAAGAGGACAAATATTCATCCAAAGTTTCGACGATATGAAAGCGCATGCTGTGGCGCATTTTTTGCGTCGAGGCATGCACCACAATCTTGGCCTTGGAATTATTTCCCGCCAACTCGTACCGCAATTTTTCTCTGTCACTACTATTAACCCTGGAATATAAAAGCGGCCCAGTCATGATCCGCGGCCGGGAATCTTGGTAGTAATCCAGGAAACGGTTCGCCCACGGCGTCTGTACCGCCACATATTTGTAGTCATTAATGATAACACCGCGGCCGAGTTGAAAATTTTCAATCTGCTCAGCTTCATTATTCGGGGGCACATGCGTACCGTGGCTGATATTAAGCGATGCAAAACCTAATTGATGCGACAACTCCCCCATGGCGCAGTAAATTCCCCGGCTGTACATTGCCATCAAAAGTTTTGGATTAAGGTCTTTTAAGACATGGTATAAAACCGTAATCAAATGCTGTAAATTTTTAAGCTCCGCTTTGATGCCATATTTTAATTTCAGGCCGATAAATAAAGCGGTATCGATGCCCCTATATTGAAAAACATCTTTTTCTCGAGGAGAATTTAATATTTCTTCAAACTTTACAAAAAATGCCTCGAGCTTCTTCTGTTCTTGCCTGTCCTGAGGGAACAACCCTTTTAACAAATCAACGGTAATGATTTTCTCCAAAATCGTTACCTTCCCCTTAACTCTATCAATGAAATGCGTCAAAATAATCTTGAGCTTCCCCAATTCTTTTTTTAAACTGCCTTCGCTGTCCCAAACCATGACGCACTTCGTCCCCGGGTGGCGTTTTTTTATTTCTTTTAAGAGGTTGTCCATGCGATACGACAAACCAGGGACAACAACAAGCGGAGAATTGCGTAAAGAACGCGACCCACCCAGCTTAAAATCGCAAACGGCCAAGCATTGATTGATAAAACGTACGCATCTACATAAAATTCTTTCCATCGAATTACTGTTTTGCTTTTCCCATTTGACTGGCCGAAAAGCAATGTTGTTCTTCTCGCAAAATTCTTTAACAATAAACCCCAAATAACGCTCACCGTCTTGAAGCAAAGCGCTATTTCTTTGCATTTCCTTGAAATCGTCCTGTTGACAACAAATGATTTCCTTAATATCATGCTTTTCGTTTGCTGCCTGTAAAATCTCAACCACCTCATACAAATAAGAAACAAATGACCGCATATAAAGCACAAAGAATTCTTCATACGATTTTTTTACGCCAAATTGATCCGTATAATTAAACACTTTCAAAAAAACATTTAAAACCTGTTCAGACTTAAGGATGGCGCGGTGATGCGCGTTGTTGTCAAAATAAGAGATGGTGTCGTAAGATTCAACACCTTCTTCTTTTAAAAAAGATCGAACCTTTGGATGAAGGCTAATAATAAGGGCATCTGGGCCCAACAGGATGTCTTTCCCGTATTGATTTAAAAAACTTTTAACTTCATCGATATATTCAAACAAAATAAGACGCATGAACTATTGCTCCGACTTTCTTCTGTAATCACCTTTGCTTAATGTTTTTTCCAGCCAAAGATACAACATAATGAAAAGATAACGGCTCCCCATCTCTTTAATTGCCAAACTAGAGAAACCTCGCTTGCGACCCCGCCAATTCGTTACAACAACAGCATAGTGATATCCTCGGATAATTGCTTTTAAGGGCAATTCAATCGTCACATTAAAATGATGTGACAAAATGGGCTTAATTCCTTCGATGGTTTCACGGCTGTAACATTTAAAAGCATTCGTAACATCATTATAACGCAGGCCAAAAATAACACTGATAACAAAATTGGCCAACCGATTTATAAGAAGTTTAAATCGTGGGTAATTCTCAACCAAGGCGCCTTTTTGCCACCTTGAACCAAAACAACAATCATAGCCTTTCTGAACTTCTCTGACATAGGAGACCATATCTTTAGGATCATCAGAAGCATCTGCCATCGCCGTTATAACAAACTCACCCTTATACTCATTTAATCCACGTTTAATGGCGTTGCCGATTCCGTAAGGCGGATCATTTTTAATCAATCTAATGCGCCTGTTGGCCCGGCTTAACCCTTTAACAATATTTTCGGTATTATCCGTGCTGCCATCATTAACAATGATGACTTCATAATCAACACTGTTTTGCTCAAATTCCTTCTGAATACCGAGCACTGTGTCAGTGATATTATCTTGTTCATTACGGCAAGGTATCACGACGGAAACAAGCGGCACAACAACTCCCTTTCAAGATGCAGCATGAACTAAACAAATATAGCATGCTGTGTTTGTTCAATCCCATGCGCATACTTACTGTTGGGGACAATTTTCAAATTAAATTCTTTAACGATTTGTTCTAACCAAAGAGGCGTATCTTGTTGACATTTAATTTCAAAAACAACCAAAAAGGAATCTTTCTTCCGGAACAACGCGGCAGCCGGATATAATTCATCCGCATAAGCAAACCGCATATTGTGGTCAAAGGTTATCCGCACATTTCGATCGCCTTTGGCCACATATGCTTCGCGTTCATAATCTACAAGAAGTTTGGGCGCTAAACTTTTAAGCATGACCAGGCGTTGAAATTCATTGAGTACTGGCTCTGAATCGTTCTTCCATTTTTTTGTTTTCAGGAATTGTTCGCAATCAGCAACGGACACACGCGCCACATACTTCTCGATCTCGCCATACCGCCTTACTTTAAGCTCAACATTCACAAAAGGCGCTTTCGGCGTGGAGAAATACGTCCGTATCCTTAATTTTATGCGTTCGGGCGATCCGGTCAATTTATCAAAATAGGCCCAATAATTATAGGTATCAAAATACAAACTCCGGACATAGTACCGGTTCTGCGGCGCAACCAACGAATACTGATCCGTATCCACAAAACAACGTATTCGGTTTTTAAGGCGGAGATACTCAAATACCGTCAACTGATACTTTAACTCACAACGTGCTTTATTATTCATGCGAAAGGCCCACATGGTTAACTGTGCCCAAAGGATTTTTGGTAAGATCAGGCAACCCTGTTTCCTGAAGAATATTATTTTCAATTACCGGCCCATGCGCAAAAGGTGAGTCCCCGATATTATTTTTAAAGACAACTTCGTTTTCATCACTGATGCTGTAAAATTGATCAATATCTCCCAAACGGATATCTTGGGTGGTGACATTGGGCTGTGCGGTAAAACTTTTCAACCCCACGCCCGTCAGAGAAACCGTCGATTCCTTATCAATTTCAAAATCTTGTTTATTATCCCAAATCAAACTGCCGACAACTTCAGTATGCCCACCGCCGAAAATCGGCTTCTTACGATACGCGGCGAGGGCTGTTTTATTTTCATAAAAAATACTGGCATATACTTTAGATTGTGATAAATCTTTGGAAGCAAGCCCGATGGAACAATTGCGGATAATATTATTTATGGCCAAAACTGTGCTATGCTCGCCGATACTTAATCCTTTGTCTCCCATGCCCATAAATAAACTATCTTTAACAACCACATTGGACCCTGAAATATCAAGGCCATCTCCATTCGAACTTTCTTTTCGGTCATTACCATGCTTAAACACACAGTGGGAAACTGTACCGTGTATCCAATCACCGTCAAAATTATCAGCGTAATTATCAATAAAGCTTGTATTCCTTATATCCACCCGGGCATTCTTTACGTTTAATCCATCATCGGCGTGCGCCAAACTAATCTGGCTATCTTCCATACTCACGTCGGAAGAATAAAAACAAAGCTCGCCTGAAGTGAAAACACCATTGACCCAAGCCTCGTTGCCCCCTTCAATATGCAAATAACGTACTTTTGATTCCCCTTTAGCGTTGATCACCGCAAAACTTCCCCACGGTTTATCCTTATCAAGGGCCTGAATAATGACAGGCTTATCTTTACTGCCTTCAATCACAACAGGCTGATAAGTTAGGATACTGACTTTCTCGCCTAAGTTGAGGACTACCCCGGGCTGCAAGTGCAAGATGTATCCGCCGGGAATTGTTAAATCCGACAGCAAATTATAATTTCCCTCTTCTAATATTAACTCATTGCCGTTTAACTTAAACGGCAAAAGCGTTTGCTTCAAGAATTCTTCTGCCGGCATTGCAATGCGGGCAGCAACCCCTTCCCCGCGTGTATAAACCACCGGTGATTGAAAAATATCAAACTTGCTAAGTTGCCGCTGGCTGATCGTATTTTGGATTTCCCATTTAATCTCCTCAACGACAGACTTCTCTCCCGATAGAATATTAGATCCAGAAAGAGGAAGGCTTACCTGCAACGTAAAATCCTGGTATTGAGGGATGAGATTTTCATCAACGGGCGCCGTCATCTGGACGTCCTTAAAAGCGATAGTTAAATTATGATTATTCCACAGAGAAGTTACGGACAATTCTTTTTGTTTCCCATCCATCCCTTTCTGGTAAACCTTTACTTTCTCTGGAGCTATTTCCATCGTATCAGAAAACTTTATTTGCAGGGATTTGATGGCCAACGCGGATAACCCATCCGGGACGATGGAAAATGTAAGCAGAGATTGATCGCCTTGAAAATCTAACTTGGGAGTCACCAAAACTTTTGAGTAATCCAAATATTCCTTTAATGTATCCTTGTTATACCGGAATGTCTTTAACCCCTCCTGGTGTAAATTTTCAATATCCCAGCCTCGGGAATCCACTCCTTTATAAACATATGGCTTCAATTTCTGGTACAAATCGTCGCTGCGTGTGGCTAAATCAAATTTGGGATCATTAACAAGCATCCAAAGATACTTATTGCGTTCTTGCCGGAATTCCGGAATACGCAAAATCCGTTTAATTAAATAATCATCCTTCATCGCTGTTTCAAAGGTCCCTTGACGATCTTTTATGATAGGTGTAGCTGTCGCAATATCATAAATTATTGGTTCAAATAAACCGGTTGTATTGTCATAATACCAGCGTGAATTATCCGCCCCCCAAAGATGAAGACTTCCGAACAGCCACGTCAACGCGTTTAATTTCAGAGTTTTTCCCATATCCAAAATGTACGGAACCTGTTGCCGTAAATCGCTATCAGAACCATTCTTGAGTAACTCTAGAAGTTCATCCCAACGTTCAAAACTCTGACGCAGCGCAGGAGCGCCTGCTTTCTGAATTGTTCCGGTATAACTGCTTAAAAATCCAGTGAGATTGTCTTCTGTCCTTGCATACCCAAACCCATGCATCCCGAGATTGTTAAACCGTAAAATTTCACTCTGCGGATATTTCAATTTTTCCAACATCTCGGTACTGTTTTGTTCATACCAAAGGTACAATCCCATATCCACACCATTAATGTGGAGCAACGCAAATCCCGCGTCCGGGGCCAAAATCCCAAGTTCACGGCCCACATCATAAGCGATTTTCTCATTAGTAAAAGCCTTATCAAATGGGATGACAAAATTTACCACTCTGTATCCTTTTAAAAATTTATTTTTACTAAATTTAATACGCCAAGATTTCTTGGGGTTAATCCAGTGGTCAGCAGCATCCCCGCGCAACCGGATCCGAGACTGATAAGCCTCTTTGCCATCAAAAAATTGAGCAGGAAACCAATTCTTATCCTCATCAGACATATGCCCTTTGGGGGCCATTTGCTCAATAAGCAACTGAATCTCCCTGAGGTATTTGG
>CAZVZR010000100.1:0-5227 GCA_964630825.1 uncultured Planctomycetales bacterium
TGTGTCGAGATAATGGATTCAATCATCTGGTCTTTGTAAGTCAAAGTGATTTTGGTTAGAATTTGCCCTTTGTCCATTTTTTTAATCACGGACTTAAACCGGTTTCGCAAACTGATCAGGCCGGTCAAATTTTTGGCCAACCCCACTTCAGTTTCTTTAAAAAGTAAGGTGACGCTGTCTTTGACTTTGTAATTCGACGGCCCTTTATTTCCTTCCAGGACAATCGAACTGAGAATATCTCCTTCAACGTCAACTCTGACAAGAGAGATGTTGTCAGAGGATTGAATGTCGACGATTTTTCCTTTAAGTTTATTCATTTTTTAACCCTTCTTCAGGCACAGTGTAGCCGTATTTTTTAAAAATTCCCTGAGCTGCGGGAGAAAAAAGAAAATCAAAAAACTTTTGCGCCGGTGCCAAATTCTTTTCTTCGGCATACTTGAGAATCACCGCTGCCTGCGCAATCGGTTCGTAAGCTTCTTTTTCAACCTCAAACCACTTCCCCTGATCTTTTACGTTCGGCGCGAGCACGACGGATTTGGCCGTGAAGCCCACGTCCGCGGCTTTCGACGTGACGAATTGGTTCACCTGGGCAATGCTTTCGCCGTAAACTAATTTCGAAGACACTTGTTTGTAAATTTTAAAATGCTTCAAGGCGTTGACCGCCTGGCGGCCGTACGGCGCTGTCGCGGGATTAGCAATCGCCACTTTGTGAGCCCAGTGTGCTACCAGTCCCGGGACTCCTTTCGACAAATCCAAATCGCCAGCAAGCGTCCACAACACCAGCGTCCCGTACCCGTAAATTTTCGGCGGATTGTACGTCAGCCCTTCCTTTTGCAGCGCCTGAGGGTAATCCGTGTCCGCGGAAAGAAAAATGTCAAACGGCGCGCCGTTTTCAATTTGTGTCGTCAATTTCCCCGACGAACCGATTACCGATTTAACATTAACCCCAGTTTCTCTTTGAAACTCTGCCTGCAATTCTTCAAACGGAAACTGGACACTGGCAGCCACAGCCACGGTTATTTCCTGAGCGCGGGCACCCGTTGAAAAAAATAAAAAAAACAAGCAAATTAATATTTTCGAATTAAAATTTTTCATTAACCAAAAGTAAACGCGTAAACAGAATCCCCGTCATTTTGAAATTCAATCCGTAGTAAATGTGTTGTCACCTTACCTTTCAAATCTACCAGATGGTACAGCCTCTCTCCCTCGAGGATGACTCCTCCTGCTTTCACATCTGCTCCGCCATTGGATTCATCAACAAGCTTTCCATCAATGAAAAGTTTTATTTGATCACCTGCTGCACGCGGCCCGATGACCAGAAAAACCTTGTCGGCTTGAAAATTAATTTCTAAGACAGCGCCTTTGCTGGCCGTAGCTGCTTCGCCAGAAATATTCCAGGTCCCTTTGTAGGCAAAGTGGTTCGACGGGATAACCGCGGGCCGGCTAAACATTTGCGTACCGCCAAGAATCTTCTCATTGGAAGCAAATCGTTCAATTCTTCTTGTTCCCAAGTATGTCTCGGGCGTACGGGTGTATTTCGGAGTCGTGTCTTCCAATAAATCTGCTTTCACTTCGACGGTATTTCCAGACTCATTTAACAGCTGCCGTATCGCCGACTCCATCTCATCGTAATGCCCTTCGCCAAAATGCGTCCGGCGAATGTGGCCGTTAGCATCGATCAAATATTCCGCCGGCCAATAATGATTCTCAAAAGCCTGCCAGGTTTTATAATCGTTATCCTGCGCCACCGGATAATTAATCTTAAATTGTCCCAGGGCGTTTCGCACATTTTGCGTTTCTTTCTCAAAGGCAAACTCCGGCGTGTGCACACCAATCACGACAAAATTCTTATCTTTATATTTTTCATACCAGCCGATCACGTGCGGCAATGTCCTGACGCAATTAACACAACTGTACGTCCAGAAATCAATCAGAACAACCTTTCCCCGCAGCTGTTCCATCGACAAAGGCGCGGGAGCATTAAGCCACTGAGCAATTCCGGCAAATTCTGGCGCAGGCCCTAAATCAGGCAAGCTTTCGGAAGGCGCAAGCGCAACAACAGTATTTTTTGTTTCATTTTTATTTTCTCCTCGCAAAGCGCTGAGCTCTTTTTCCACTTTTTCGTTGTTTTCAATTTTGCTTAGAAAATTTCCGTAAGACGGAAAAATATCGAGGATCTTAAGCTGAATTTTCTTGTCGTAATTGGTGTAAATAAGTACTGCGGCAATGATCATCACCAACCCGAATATTTGCTGAATGCGCCCGGTGTATTTGGTTAACCGACGGACGCGGCTGAAAAACAAAGATCCCGTCAACGAAAAAAGAAATAACGGCACGCCCAGGCCGCTCACATACACCAAGGTCACCAGAACCACTTTTGTATTGACGGCTTGCGTCGCCGCCAGCGTCGCAATGGTCGCCAAAATCGGCCCGGCGCACGGTGCCCACACCAGCCCGATCGAAAACCCCGTCATGTATCCAGCAATAAACCCGCCCCCTTCTTTCTTAAAACAGTTCTGCAAAGGGCTTAACAACCGATTAATAAAATTCTCGAACTGTGTCCCCAAAGAAGGAATGATCATCGACAACCCTAAAAGGCCGATCACGATAACCGCGGCTAAGCGAAAAATATTGGCGTTAATGTGAAACGCTTTTTCGAGGTAGGATACAGAAAGGGTGAAAAGGCTGAAGCTGGTCATAACGCCGAGGGTGATTCCTAATGGCCTTCTTTTCCCGCCCCCGCTGGAAGCAGAAAAAACGATCGGCAACAAAGGCCAAATACACGGCGCCAAGATGGTGACAAATCCGGCGAGAAAAGAAAACAAATAGAGGGTTATCATTTATTCCTAATTAATATCGGCGCTTTCCCGAAACTGTTTTGCTTCTTATTTATTTATCTTGTTGAGTTGTTGATTTTCTTGATATTATATATACATGCTAGTTTTACGAAGAATTTTATTTTATTTTTTCTTCCTCACCTATCTTGTTCTTTGCCCCCTTTTGATTCTTTACGCGTTTGGGGTCATCTTCAAACCGGAAAATCAAAGCTTACAAAAAACAGGCATCATCTACCTTGCCACAACCCCGCCCGGGGCCACGGTGTATATCAATCATCAGCCCTTTGCTGAACCGACCCCCACCATTATCCAAAATCTCCCACCGGGAAAATTTCACATCGAACTTATGCTTAAAGATTATAAACTTTGGGCCAAAGATATTCCCGTCGAAGCCACCAAAGCCACCGCCCCGGAAAATATCCTTTTAATCCCGCAAGATTGGAACTTAGAAAAATACAGCGTCAATGCTTACCAAGATTTAATTTCTTTTAGCCCGCATCCTTTCTTTCTTCTGCGCCAAGGGCCGCTGTTAAAGGACCTCTTCGTTTTCCGCTGGAAAGAAGACCTTAAAAACGCCCCGCCGGAAGAGAATGCCCCCCTGGAAACTCAAGGCCTGTTTCCTCTGGTAAAACCTGAAGACCCCATGGCAAAAGCTGAAATCATTAAAATCAATACCGTCCCCGGAAGTTCTTGCTTGGTTATTGAATCAAAATTACAGGACAATAAAATCTTTTCCTGGATAAATTTGGAAGACACCAATAACATTCTCAAAGATATCACGCCGCTATTTCCTCTTATCCCCGAAGAAATTGTTTGGGAATCACGCGACAATAACGAGTTGTATTCTCTTCAAAAAGGCATTCTCAATTTTGTTGATTTGTCAGCACAGGCCATTCATCCGCAAATCATAAAAGACGTTCGTAGCGTTGCTCCCCACCATCACAATCTATACACCTTATTAGAAAATTATTCTATCATGCGGTATGACAGAAACGGCGAGAATCCTCTTCCTTTATTAGAAGACACTCCTTTCGCTAAAAGTTTATTTGGCAAATACAAAAAACTGCGCCTGTCTGTCTTGTCCGAAAAAATTCTGGTATTCTTAAGTGAAAATGGGGCTCTGGTATCCAATCAATTGCCCTATAACTTGGTAGCCGACGGAATACGCGGCTTCAAATTTGATGAGAACCATGAGCGCCTTCTTTTCTGGAAAGACGCGGATGTCGGCTTTATTGATTTTACTCCTCCCGCCGAAGACGGCCTTTTTGAAAAAGGCCCGCGGATAAATTGGCTGAATGTCGCGGCGGCACATATTCGGGATGCTTTCTGGGTCAATAACGGCGCCCAGATCCTTTATCTCGACAATGACAAAGTTCTTATCACGGAAACTCATTCTTTTGGCCAGCCGGAAGTCCAGCAAATTGTTATAGTCAAAAAAGGATCCGCTGTCTCTTATTTAGAAAATCTTGGCCGCCTTTTCTTTCTGGAAGAAAAAACCGGGCAACTGATGTCGGTCCCGATTTTCACCAAAGAATCTCTTATCACGTTGCCGGGACACAATGAACCGGAACAACAAAAAGCCGACATCCCCGGCGATAAACCTTAAAGATTGTTCTATGCAATTTGTATACACCTCAAAAAACCTCACCGGCAAAGATCGTTTTCTTCAACGGTTCTTTGAGATACTGCCCGGGCTAACCAGTTGGGTCATTATCATCGGCCTAACGATGCTCTCCATCTTCCAGCCGTTTTGGGCAGCGATTATCATCATCGCTTTTTATTTTTACTGGCTGCTACGCTTATTGTATATGACTGTTTTTCTGGCGTTATCTTATTACCGGTTAAAAATTGAAAACAAAACCAATTGGGCAGAAAGAATAAAAGACATTGATCATACCCCGGCCTATCTAAAATCCCTTAAAGCAAAGGCCGCCGGTTTGGGCTTCCGTCAGCGTTTTTCTCTCTATTGCCATAAAAAAGAATTGCTAGAGCTTAAAAGAAGCAGACACCTCCCGCCTGCCTCCACGGACATCTATCATTTAGTCATTTATCCCATTGTCAAAGAATCCCGCGAAATCATTGAACCGGGAATTCAAAGCTTAAGCCAGCAAGACTTCCCCACGTCGCGCATGCTTATTGTTTTTGCCCTGGAAGAACGGGCTCACGAAAATATCAAAGAAGCAGTTTTTGCGTTAGAAAAAAAATACAAAAAAACATTCTTCCATATTCTAACGGTTATTCATCCTGCGGATACCAAAGGGGAGGCCCGCGTTAAAGGCGCTAATGTCACCTGTGCCGCTAAAGAAGCCGCCCTGCTCCTTGAAAAGGAACAGATCCCTTTTAAAAATGTTATTGTATCGTGTTTTGATGCCGATACCGTTGTCAGTCCT
>CAZVZR010000101.1:0-5004 GCA_964630825.1 uncultured Planctomycetales bacterium
GGCCAGAACAAGGGCGATTCTTTGATTGCACTTTTTGATTTTGATCTTAATTTAGTCATTACACTGTTTGTTTGGCTGCGGCGTTCTTTTTAATGTACTCAAAACAAATCCCGGTCAGCATGTGCTCGGTCATGTAAAAATTGGCGTCGAGGAATCCGAGCTTGCCGCTGATGACATTGTCGCTCACGGCGAGCATCGCCACCGCCGGAATTTTATTTAAATTGCAAATCGTTAAGAACGTCGACGTCACCAAATCCGAAGCAATGCAGCCTTTGGCCACGGCTATCTCTACGTTCGGACGTGTTTGTCGAAGTAAAGCGTCCAATGACCAAACTTTACCGCGATGAACCGTCAACCCGGTTTTCTTCGCCGCTTCTTCCAAACCATTCACTAAACTTCTGTCGGACTTTGGTTCAAACTGCGCGTCCTCTACGTAAAACGGCGTGACGCCTTCCTGGCGAAACGTTGTCTCGGCAATGACAATGTCGCCAATCTTCATATCTTCACGCAGTGCTCCGCAGCTGCCCAGGCGGATAATCGTCGGAATCTGTACCGCGCACAAAAGCTCTGTCGTGATCGCCGTATCGGCCGCGTAGCGCCCGCCGTTCATGACCGTTACTTTGGTGTCGTGCACCGTCCCGGTGTACATTTCATATTCCATGAAACTAAAATTTTTAATCGGGTTCTGCACGTCTTTCAAAATCCCTTTTAAACGGTCCTTGGGGCTCGGGACAATAGCAAAATCGCCAACGTCTTGCCGACGGAGCTGCACCATTTCCGTTAACTCTTTTCCCGACATGTGGATGTCTTTAACCATTCTTGACATTGCGATCCTCCTGATATTATTTATCTAGCCGAAGCGGTACCGGCGGATTCAAGTTTTTTGATAACATCAAAGGCGATTTCGATGGTCGCGCCTTCCGCCATATAATAATCCGGGTTTAAAAATCCCATCTCACCGGTGATAACGTTGTCGCTAATGGCACAGATAACCGCTGCGGGAATTTTGTACGCTTGCGCAATAGTCAAAAATGTTGACGTCACCATGTCGACGATGATCGCTCCGCCGTCAACTGCTTTACCGACGTGCTCACGCGTTTCGCGCAAAATCGCATCCGTTGTCCAGCAAGTCCCCACGTGAACTTTATTTTGCCCCAGCATTTTAATGTGCTGTGAATTTTCCGCCGCTTCCTTGACCACTGCCGAGAGCGCCTTATCTGCGGTGGGAACAAATGATTTGTCGACGTAATATTGCGTCACCCCTTCACCTTTAATGGCATTAGTAACCACAGCTAAATCACCAACTTTCATGTCCTCACGTAACGCTCCGCAGCTGCCGGCCCGGATCATTCCTTTGACTTGCGCGTTGCAGAGAATTTCCGTTGTGATCGCCGTATCCGGAGAGAACCGGCCGCCATTAATCGCGGTAACTTTTATCCCCTCGTATTCGCCCGTGTGCATTGTGTATTCCATAAAAGTAAAATTCTTGACGGGATTCTTTAATTTCTTAACGATGGCATCAGCGCGTTCCCGTGGGCCGGGCACAATGGCGTATTTACCGACGTCTTCGGGGCGCAGCTGCACCATTCCCATTAAATCTCTTCCTGTCATGTGTGCTTCTCTAGGCATTTTTACTGACATATTAATCTCCCGTTATTAGTTAAACCGTTGCTTCTTGTTTGAGTAAACTTTTATCTATTTTACCGGTGCGATTCTTAGGCAATGACTCGCGAATTTCAATTTCCGACGGCACTTTGAAATTTGCCAAATGTTCCCGCGCAAAATACCGCAATTCTTCCGCCTTTAAACTGTGGCCACCTTTTAAAACCACAAACGCCTTAACCGCCTCGCCCTTCATTCGATCAGGAATGCCGATGACGGCGACCTCAAGGACGGCATCATTTTTATACAACGCGGCTTCAACTTCCGGCGCGTAAACAATCTGCCCGCCGACTTTGATCATCTCTTTCTTTCGGCCGAGAATATATAAAAATCCTTGCTTGTCAAATTTCCCCAAATCGCCGGTATACAACCAGCCATTACGCAAAGTTTCCGCGGTCGACTCGGGATCCTTGTAATATCCGTCCATCACCGTCCAGCCGCGAATAACGATTTCACCGATTTGTTCGGCCGCAACTTCCTTACTATTTTCATCAAAAATCTTTATCTCGCAATTCGGCGCCGGTTTACCGACACTGGCAATATTCGTGCTGCCCAAAGGTGTGACCGTATTCGGCGGGCACGTTTCCGTCATCCCCCAGCCGTTTAAAAGTTTCGCATTCGGGCAATATTTGTGGAAACGTTCCATTATTTCCGGTGAGTTCGGCGCGCCAAACACAACCACCCAGCGTAAACTCGATAAATCAAACCGCTCAATTTCTTTTAAAGTCAAAATCGCGTTGTACATCGGCGGCACAATATGAAAACAGGTAACTTTATATTGAGTGATGTTTTGTAAAAATTCGAAAGGATTAAAACGATCCATTAAAATGAGCGTAATCCCAAAATTGATGCAGTTCTGCAAATAAATAAACCCGCCGATGTGGCTAAAGGGAATCGCGGCGAGTTTAATATCTTTATCCGTAAAATCCACAAAATGGCGCATCGCTTCCGGTGAACCTTCCAGATGCTTGTAATTAAGCAGAATCCCTTTCGGCTTTCCGGTTGTGCCGGAGGTATACATAATTAGAGAAGGATCGGTGTCTTTGATGTCAACTGGATCTAAATCAACTGGTGTGGACTGTAGAACTTGATTTAATTCATCGCCAACAACAAGTACTGTTTTTAGGGAAGGCACATTTTGTTTCAAATTTTCTAAGTGGCTATCATTTTTAGGCAAGGCAATCAAAAGTTTAGTTTCAGAATGGTTAAGACAGGAAACAATTTCATCACTTTTGAGCATAAAATCCAACGGCACCCCTACTGCTCCCAGTAAAAAACAGGCAAAATAACAATAGGCATATTGCGGGCAATTGGGCAAATAAATCGCTACTTTATCGCCTTTGACCACACCCCTAGCCTTCAAAAAGTTAGCCACGCGAAAACTGTTATCCCTTAGCTCTGCAAAGGTTAACGTCTGTCCCTTAAAAATAATGGCGGGCTTTTGGGGGTATTTCTGCCCAGATTGTTCAAGTATTGTTCTTATAGACATAGTAATTTCACTCAAATCGACTAATAAACAAAAACTAGTAAAATTTTACTAGTCTGATTTTAGTAAAATTTATTTTTTTGTCAAGAAATATTCTTTTTATATAGGGGACAGAGCCCTAATTCGGCCTTCATCCCACTTTTCGTCCCGGCTTTAATTCTCTCAGCAGGCAGTTCAACTTTTCTTCCCAATACTTTATAAAAGCTTGATCTGCCAAAGCTTTCCCCTTCAAAGTCTTCCGGCGTATTTCAGCATCTATCGCAGGGTCACTATTCATAAGATACGTCTTCCATTTATTCTTATCCACTATTGTCGTATTTTTTATTTTAATATATTTTTTAGAAAACTGACGGACATGGAACCGGGCACTGGACCACGCATAATCCCAAGGGCGGGCCACCATATGCGCACGCACGGGATTCTGCTCAACATAACGTATTGTATTATACAAATGGCTCTGGCCCAATACGCACGAAAAAAACCGCCCTTGCCACAAGTGGCCACTCATGCTTTCCTTATAATTTTTATATTGGGCATACCGCATGTGTACCGTCCGAAACAACCCCGCCAAACTCTGCCGCTCTTCTGGTTCAGCAACAAAATGGACATGGTTATTCATTAAACAATAGGCCAAAATATGGACTTTATAAACAAAAGCATACTTGTTCATAAAAAAGCAATACGCACTAAAATCTTCTTCCGTCTCAAATACGTTTTGTCGGTTATTCCCTCGTTGGGTAACATGGTGGGCTTGGTGCGGGATGACCACGCGTCCTTTCCTAGGCATAAAAAATCCCCTTTCGAATTTTTTGGGGGAAATCGATTAGGGGATTAACTGTTACAGGATGATAGTATATTTATTTTTAAGCTGCTGTCAAATTTATTTTAATCCTGGGGAATTAGGGCTCTGTCCCCTATTTAAAAACTCATAGAATAAGGGGGTCCTATTTAAGGTTCTCTGGCTGGGGCAGGCTGAATTTCTTGATTTCCTTAGTCGAGGTGTTTTCTAAGGTGATCGAGCCGTGTTTAATCTCCACAATCCGGTAATCTTTAATAATATCGCCTTCTTTGTATATCGTTCCATCAATAAGGGCAAAAGGTATGCCGTCTTCAATGCTGGTGCCTTCCAGAGTAAATTCAACCTCGTTAATTTGAATTTTGAGCTGTTCCGGCGGCATCGTCATCAGCGTATGCGTGTGAATCTTATTCTTCATTTCGGGGATACGCGCTATCAAACCCTTTTCTTTGGTTAATTTGGCATACTCCCGTGCCTGTTGTTGCACCGCTTTCACCTGGGTAAAAAGAATACCCGCACCCAAAAGGACAACAACAAACCTTAAGAGGAATATCGGTTCACGCCGGATTAACCGCAGAAGTTTAATGCTTTTCATGGAACGATTTTATTTTTTCTTCAAGACCGACGGCGTATTTATAATCCGCAGGCTTGTAAGAATTCTTTAACGCATGAATGGATTGGTCTATTTTCTTGATCTGAAATCCAGAAAAAACGCACACACCGATTAACGCTACCAACATTAAGTCTAATACTTTTGCCAGTAGCCGCCGTTCTTTGAATGAGAAGGCACTTTCCTTAAGCAGGTTAAGGGAAATAATGTTAATTCCCGCACCGTTACTTGTCTTAACATCCGGGGCTGGGCGGTGCTCGACGGCGGTATTAAAATCATGCTTGATTTGATTGACCAGTTCGTTTTGGAATTGGTCTCCACCCGCTATATAGATATGGTCAAATTTTTTTGTTGAACTTTTCGCGCAGGCACTGCGCAGCGACTGGACAACTTCCCCCTTTGCCTCCGCCAAGGTTTCGTACGGAATTTTCCTTAACGATTCGCACTGCC
>CAZVZR010000102.1:0-4672 GCA_964630825.1 uncultured Planctomycetales bacterium
TTAGTTCGCATTCATCCACGGCTAAAAAGCCGTGGTTTTTTGCGAAGGTGGATAAATCTGGACATAACCCCGTTGCTCTTGAGTAGAAACTGTGAAGCATGTTTCGTCACGGCAAACAACAATATGTTTCTTTTCGATGCGCCCATCGGGATAAAAAGACACACCGAGGCCATCTTCAATCTTAATCGTGATACCTTCGGGAATATCAAAACTCTGCCCAAAACGGCCGTGCAGGCGTTCAAATGAACTGTTGCCGGCAGCCGTATCAGAATCATCCTCTCTGGGCGGCCCTTCGGTCAACCAATACTGTGAAAGATCATTATTAAATTCCAAATGTATTTCGCGGCTGGCGGCTACGGCGCGGCTTTGCGCATACCGCATCAAATACGCCAAATGATCCACCGTTGTGCGTAACAATAGTGTCTTGTGAGAGGAACTAAAATTCGGAATGGTAATGCCAATGACAATTGTTAAAAGAAGAATAACAAGTAAAATTTCAATAAGGGTAAAGCCTTTATACATTCGACCCCGCCTTTGGCGGGGCTCAGTATAAACCCTGAGCGAATACCCCAACTTTAAAGTTGAGGGTGAGTCGAAGGGTTTATTTTTCATTCCCTTCCAGCCAATTCGTTATATCGTCGCTGCTTTCCACGCCGTCACTGCCCAAAGAAGACAAATCAAACTGATCCGTATTATGCTGGCCCGGGGAAACATAAACATATTCTTTTCCCCATGGATCCATAGGGACCTTTTTCTTTTTTAAATAAGGCCCGTTCCAATTTGTCGGGGCGGGATTCGCCGTCGGTTTGTGGACCAAAGCATCGAGGCCCTGTTCTGTCGTCGGATAACTTCCATTATCCAATTCGTAAAGGTCGAGTGCCGTCGAAAGGTTGGAGATAATATCCGCCTTGGCGGTGGCCTTACGGGCCTGTTCTCCCCGACCGGCCAAATTGGGAATGACCATCGCGGCCAAAATCAGAATGATGGTCACGACCAATAAAATTTCTATTAACGTAAACCCCTTATCATTTCTTTTTCCCATCGTCCTCTCCTTTACATTTTATTGAGCCAGTGAATTCATTTGAAATACAGGCAACAACATCGCCACCAGCATAAATCCGACGATCACCACGATCACCAAAAGAACAATCGGCCCAAGCAACGAAAGCATCGTTTTCGCGACGGCATCAGACTGTTTTTCATAAATGTCCGCAACCTTATTAAGGGCCTGGTCCAAATGTCCTGTTTCTTCGCCGACCGAAACCATGTTCAAGGCTAATTCCGGGAAGAAAACACATTTCTGCAAAGACGCCTTCAAGCTTGATCCATTAGAAACCTCCTCGGAGACACGCTTAATATCATTTTGCAGGACAACATTGTTCATCGTTGACCAAACAGAATTTAGCGCTGTCGTGATGGCCACTCCGCTTCCGACCAGTGTCCCTAACGTCCGCGCAAACCGCCCAACCTCGACAACCTGAATAAATTTCCCCAACAAAGGGATCCTCATTTTAGCCGTATCAAATTTTATCCTCCCTGCCGGTGAACTCGCCCATTGTTTAAAATATAATCCGCCGGCCACCAGCAGGGCCAATATAACCCACCAAGATTTAGCGAAAAAGCTACTTACATGTATTAAAATTGCTGTCGGCTTGGGCAACTCTTGCCCCAAATCATCAAACATCACCGTCAGCTGCGGGATAACAAAAGTCAAAAGAACAAATACCAAAACAAAACCGATAACTAAAACCAACGCCGGGTAAGCTAAACTGCTGATAACTTTATTTCTCGTCTCCTGTTCCTTTTCCATATACCTGGCCAAACGGTTTAAAACAATTTCCAATTGCCCGCTCACCTCACCGGCTTTAACCATATTGATATATAAAGGCGGGAAAAGCGTTTTATGTTGGGCTAACGCTTCGGAGAGAGAACTTCCGTCTTCGACCGATTTTTGAATTTGCAAAATCAATTCTTTGAAATGCGGATTCTGTGTTTGCTTAGCAACAATCTCCAGCGCGCGCAGCATCGGCACCGCCGCGTCGATCAAATCGCTCATTTGTTGCGTGAAAAGAACTCTGTCAGCTAAGGATATTCTTTTAAAGAAACGCAGTGAGGCAAACGCGGGGCCTTTGCGGGCAGCCAACTTTTCTTCTTTGACTATTTTTTCTTCGCCGGCGGGGAACACATCAATCGGCGAAAATCCCTGCTGGATGATCTTGCTGATGGCCACATCCATGCTCTGTGCTTCGATAACGCCGTCGATAATCTTTCCCGGGCCTTGCTTTGCTTTATAAGCAAATTTTGTCATTAGTCAGTTTAATCTTCTTCTTGAGTAACGCGGATAACTTCTTCGATGGTAGTCTTGCCCTGCTTAACCTTCAACCACCCGGATTGATACAAAGTCTTCATCCCAATCTCAATCGCCTTCTGTTTGATATCTTGGGCCGTTGCTCGGGCAATGATAAGCTTACGGATCGGCTCCGTGATTAAAAGGAATTCATAAATTCCTTCCCGGCCCGTATAACCCGTTAACTTGCAGCTTTCACATCCTTTAGCTTCATATATTGTTAAATTCAAATTGGGATCTTCACTAAAATCTTTTAAAGTCTCCTTCGATGCTTTTATGGCGACCTTACATTTGGGGCAAAGCAAACGCACCAGCCGCTGGGCGATAAAACATTCAACCGTGCTGGTAATCAAAAACGGCTCGACGCCCATATCCATGAGCCTGGTCACGCCGCTGGCCGCGTCATTCGTATGCAATGTTGAAAACATCAAATGCCCGGTCAATGCCGACTGAATAGCAATCTCTGCCGTTTCAATGTCACGGACTTCGCCGACCATCATAATATCCGGGTCGTGGCGAAGAATCGATCGCAATCCCGTCGCAAACGTTAACCCGACTTTGGTATTGACCTGAATCTGTGTTATCCCTTTGAGTTGATACTCCACCGGGTCCTCAATGGTGACAACTTTTGTATCTTCTTTATTAATTGAAGAAAGGCAGGTGTACAAAGTTGTAGTTTTCCCGCTTCCCGTCGGTCCGGTAAGAAAGATAATTCCGTGCGGCGTGTTGATGAGCCCTTCAAGAATCTTTCTTTCATCGGCAGCGAGTCCTAATTGTTCAAAACCATAAAGACTCGTCGTATTTAGAAGGCGCAAAACCACACTTTCGCCGTGCGCGGTCGGCAAGAAAGAAACTCTCAAATCAAGATCAACGCCCTGGACACGGACTTTAAAACGCCCGTCCTGCGGCAGCCTTTTTTCGGCAATATTAAGGTTGGCTAAAATTTTTATCCTCGAATTAATCGAATCCTTAAAATGCACGATATTCTTCGGGACCTTCGCATCATATAAAACACCATCGATCCGGTAGCGAATATGCAACGCATCTTCAAAAGGCTCAATATGAATATCGCTGGCATGGTCGCGGTAAGCTTCAAGCAGGATTTGATTCAAAAATTTACTGATCGAGGCCTCGGATTCGATTTCTTCTATCTGAGCGATATCAACAACTTGGCCACGGGGCCTGTCAACCGTCCCCATCATCTTTTCGATTGTTTCGGCGCCCACACCATAATATTTCCGGATCGTTTCTAAAATATCCTTCTCGCTGGCCAAGACAGGATTTAATCGGCAATTGACAACGAGACCGACTTCATCAAGCATATGCACATTGTTGGGTTGTGTCGTCGCGATATTTAAGGTATTGTTTTTAAATTCGTAAGGCATAATTTGATAATGCGTGGCGAATTTGGCAGGAATCTTACTGATGGCTTCTTGAGAAATAGTAATATCTTTTAAATTAACATATTCAACGTTCTGCTGGCCGGCGACGATGGGAAGAAAAACGGTTTCTTCATCAATAAAACCCAACTCCAAAAGGATCGTCCCTAACAACCCGCCTTTTTCCTTCTGCGTTTGCAGGGCTTTATCGAGCTGTTCACGCGTGATAATCCCGCGCTCGATTAAGATTTCACCCAATGGAAATTTTGACTTAACCACCATACTATAAGTATAACTTAATATTAATATTATTTGAATAGTGAAATAATAAAAAAGGGCGTGTACGCAATAAAATCAGATACACACCCTTTCTAGTAAAAAATTATGCTTTAGTCTAAATATTTTATTTAATCGTGAAATCTTCCACCCAGACAACCTCACAGGCGCCGTCGCCCGTATCGCTGCGGCTTAAGGAGCTCACCCAGTTCCAACCCTTGAGGTCTGAGACTTGCACCAGGGCTCCCTTAAAAGCGACAATCTCTCCCCGTCGTACTTTTTCGATCTTTCGTTTAATTTCGGCATTCGCCGGAATCAAATGCATATTGGCAGAATGATTATCAATTTCACTGGGGACAATCGGCGCTTCATCATAAGAATAGTGACACCAGCGGTCCGATTGGGAAATTTTTAAATTCTTGAGGACCTGGTAATTGGACATCGGTCCCCAGCCCAGCGCCAAATCCACCGGCGCCAATTGGGATTCTCGGCCGAAAAAATATCTTTGCTTGCTTAAGACACGGCCTTCCATACTGAATTCCGCCAGCGGCACAATCGTAAATCCTTTAAACCCAAATTTTGCATCGGATACGAACTACCGTCGGTACTCCCGAAACAAAATGATGCATGCAAAAGGTGGGTTTAACCCCGACAAGCGTGGTCAAATCTC
>CAZVZR010000103.1:0-4597 GCA_964630825.1 uncultured Planctomycetales bacterium
CCGTCATTGGACACTATTTAATAAAAGAAATTTCGTCGATCATATTTACGTTAAGGGATTGGAAATTATTGAGGTGGGTAAGGTGGAAAGCAGCAAAGCTAGTGATCATTTCCCCATTTGGGTTGAATTGAAGTAAAGGCTAACTTCGTTCCAGCTCTGTTTTAATAAGCATCATTACATCCAAATTATTATCGGAAAGCAATATAATCCTGCTTAACTCCACGTCCCGCGCGACGCTGCCGTAAAGTAGGCGCAGATTTATTCCCGCCTCAGCAATTTTATCAGTAATCCGCTGCAAGGCGCCTGGCTTATTATCAATGGTGAGCAAAATTGCCTCTTCTTCCTCAACGGTAATGTTCTGATCCTCAAGAATCTTTTTTGCCGCATTATTATCTTCCGTAACAAACATAATAGCAACCAAACCTTCGATTTCATAGGCACAGATGGCGACCAAATTGATACGCGATGCGGCGATAAAACTCGTTATCTCCGCCAGAGAACCGACGCGATTATCGATCCGTATCATCAACTGTTTACTGATTTCCGCATGAACCATAATAAAACCTTCCGATTCTTACCGGTTATCAAAACCAGCATTCACCTTAGGAACAAGGACCAATTCTTTGAATCCGCGAATACAAGCCATTAATAAATGACAGCCATGTTGAAAAGTCTTCATTTTTGATTTTCCAGCTTTACGCTCTTGATAATGGACGGGAACCTCCACCATCTTGCAGCCAAGCTTTGCCCCCCCGAACAATAAATCGAAATCACCCCATTTATCGATTCCCATCTCCATAAAAGCATAATCCTTTTTATAAAAAGCTTTTGTCCCGCAAAGGGTATCCGTTAAATTCTGGCCGGTAATAAAAGTCATCAAGAGGGCAAATAATTTATTCCCAAATAGATTCAACGTTCGCATCGCTTGGCCTTCCATCGGATAAACCATCCGGCTGCCGTTGACAAATTGGCAAATACCTTTATTCAACGGTTCAAAAAACCGCGGCAACTCCTCGGGAGGCACGGCCATATCGGCATCCAAAATCATCAGGACTTCTTGAGTGGCCGCGTCAAAGCCGCTTTTTACCGCAAACCCCTTTCCTTTATTCGGTGAATAATCAATAAGCTTTAAATAACTGTATTGCTTTTGTATTGCCCTTACCTTATCGGCTGTTTTATCGGTGCTGCCGTCATTAATAACGATTATTTCCGTTTCCTTGCCCATTTTCGGGACACGTTTAATGGCGTCCTCAATATTTCCTTCTTCATTATGGCAAGGAATAATCACCGAACAGCCCAACCCCAGGTCCGTCTTATTTTCCGGCATAGGCTGAACGACCATATACTGCACAGAAGAAAATTTATTTAAACCCCAAATCCTGACACCCAATGTGTTTGCCAAATATGACAGGATTGGAATAAATTTAGGAAAAAGCAAAAGATACCCAGAATAGCTGACAGAAAAACTCATCATTTCCAGAATTTTGGAAATGTTCCTTTTTTCAATAAAATTATGCGGCCCCTCGGGCATCTTTTGGCCCCATTTTTCCATCAACATTAAAATCGGATCCCACCAGGGGTTAATTGTGGTTAAAATAATTTTTGTGGTCGGATGGGAAAGGCGGTAAACACTTTTAAAGACATCCATAATATCGTAAACGTGGTCAACCACATCAACCATAATAATATAATCAAATTTCTCGTCGGTATGAAAATCTTCAATCGGCGTGCTCTTAAATTGGTACTGCGGGAATTTCTTCTTGGCGATCTCCACCATGCGCGGGCTGATGTCTATGCCCATGCCTGCCTTTGGCCGCGTCGAAGCCAATATCTCCCCCGTCCCGCAGCCTATTTCCAAAATCTTACTGTTGGGCCTTACATTACGCTGTATAAACGATTGGATCGTCGAATAATAATAAGCATTCTTCTTCTTCCATTTATCATAATCATCGGCAATGTCATCGAAATGCTCTTTAACTTGGCTTTTTTTCGGAATAGTTGTCATTGTTAAAATATACCCAGGTTAAGGTTGGCGAGCTCTTTTAACGAAGGGGTATTTTCCTTATTATATAAACCTTTTATATTATTAAAAACTTCCTGCGCTTGCCTTTCTTGACCGCTGGCCTGCAAACTCGCGGCCAAAAGATAATAGGTATTATCATAGCTCTTCTCTAAAGATGAATCCATTTTAAAATCAAAATTTTGTTCACTCATGATCTGCCTGAAGGCTGCCGATGTTACCATTTCATTGACTATTTCTTTTGGCCTAAAAGAAACTGCTTTTAAAAAAAATGGAGCAGCATTTTCAAACTGCCCGGCCTTAAATAAAATAAGGCCCAGATTATAATAACTCCAGAACAAATTTGGGCTTAATTCAATCGCCTTCTGATAAGACAAAATAGCCTCCTGGTATTGGCCTAAATAGTAATAACAATACCCGAGAAAGTGGTAAGCATCTCCCATGGAAGGAAACAAACCCGTAACCTTCCGATAATATCTTACATATTGCGAAAGGTTTTGGTTGTTGGCATTTTGTGGGTCCTTGGCAAAAACCAACAAGTCATTAAAAGGCGGGATATCATAATTTAAGGTAACTACTTTGGCGCGGAACTCAAGCTGCTGGCGTTCCTTCGACAAACGTGTCCGAAGCCCCCCCGCATCAATGGCAAGAATGAAGGCAATGACTATAAGCCCCAGAATGAGAATAACGGCTTGCTTTAAATAGCGCATAAGAGGTTGAATTATTACACTTATTACTTTAAGATAGTCTCAAAATTAACTTTTGTCACCATGAAAGAAAAAATAATCTCTTCCGCCAACAACTCGTTTCTTTTTATCAGTATCTTTCTTGTATCCGTTCTTTACTTGGGCTACCACGGCTATGTTTCCCAAATGGTCATTGTTCAGGATGCGGAAACGTTCCGGACGCTCGCTGAAACCATCAAAAATAACGGACTGATTGCTTTAGTTAGACAAGGAACGGACCGGGAACCTTTTTATCCCTTCGTCATTTCCCTTGCCTTACGTCTGTCGGAAATTCTCCGTGTATCCTTTCAAGACATCCAAAAATTTATCCAAATCGGTTTTCTGATTTTGGCACAAGGCCTCCTTTTTATTATCTTAAGAAAACTAAAAATCCGCCCCTGGATCATTGCCGCAACCATTTTATACTTTGCTCTTTCACCGGCTGTCTTAAATTCCGCCCTTAGCCTTTGGTCTGAAGCCGTGACCTATCCTTTTGTATTAGGCATTATCCTTTTGGCTCCCCGAATCCGGCAAAAATTGAGCACAGCTTTTCTTCTCGCATTATGCTTTATCCCATTGGTATTTACCAAAACTGTTTTTGAATATATCGTATGGCTATTTACTGCTTACCTTATCGTTTTAATAATTTCTCAACTTAAGAAACACCCTGCCTTCTCCAAAAAACTGCTTCTTGCTCTCGCCGTTTTTCTGGCAACATACTCTTTGCCGGTACATTTCTATAAATCGGCCAATCAAAAATACCACGATACCTATGCCATCACCTCCCGCGGTAACCTGATGCTCTACGGGAATGCGCATTTTCGGACCGAACCTTTGACTCAAGAAAGGCTTTTCACTCTTGTCCAAAGTATCCCGGGAAACCCTCTTTCCATATCGGCAGCGACGGACGGTGCAGGCTACGAAGAGATGAATCGCCTCAAAGAAAAAGGCCTTACCGCCCCGCAGGTTAACCGGGAAATTCTAAAATCGTCTCTTCGGGAAATATTCCGAAATCCTTTCCAATATTCCCTTCTTACCTTTATGCAGTCCATACATATGTTTTTCTGGGAATCGACTACCATCGGTTTTGTTGTCTATCCCTCTTGGCTGGAAAAAATTTATAACCTCGCTGTTATTATCAATCCGCTCCGATGCGTGATTGCCTTTCTAACGTTGGTTGCCTTAATTTTTAGCCTGTTCTCTCTTTGGCAAAAAAGAAAAGAAATTTTTAATATGCAGGACGAACCCACTTTACTTTTATTTTTTACCTCTATTATCCTCGTAAGTTATATCGGGCTTCACTCGGTCATCACCGTCCTGACAAGGTACATCCTCCCCATTGTTCCCTTATATTTAATTATTTTGGCGTATTTCTTTAACGAGATGATGACCACTTTGATGAATCGGGCGGGACAAAAAAATAAAAAAATTAGAACTGCAGCCTAAGGAAGTTTACCACTTAAAACAAATCCCGGTGCGCAGGCATTTCTCGCACATCGGCATGGCGCCCCGGCCTTTGGTGGCCATCGTATCGCGCATCGTCGTCGCCGACGGGGCATTCCAAACCTCTTTTAACCGGGTTTTGCCGACCTCATATTTTTCGTAGACAGGTGGATTGCTCCACACAACAGCTTCGCAACAAGGCAAAATATCCCCATTCCAATTAACCTGCATCCCTTTCCACAACCAGTCGCAGGAAATCTTTAGCGGCAATTCCTCGGTCGTTAACGCTGGCTCTTTGCCCTCGAGCCCGTTTTTAGGATTGCCCGGACGGGTATTGAACATAACCCCGATTTCATTACAGAATTCACGAACAAGCGGCATTTGGTGTTGGTTGTAATTATAGGAGATG
>CAZVZR010000104.1:0-4108 GCA_964630825.1 uncultured Planctomycetales bacterium
CCTTCGAATTGGTAGAGCAACGCATTCGTAATTCCCGCGGCATTTTTTGCTTCAGCGTCGGGACCAGGACCCGCAGATTGGCTGACCGAGCCAATTGCGAAGGTAGCGGGCTGAAAGCCTTCCGGGAAGGTATTGGCCTTGAAAAAGGCGGTGTACTGCAGGTACGTTCCCTGCTCCTTCTTTGTGTAAACCCGGTTGGGGTAAACGTGAAAGTACAAATTGCTCAGCGGACCGTTTCCTGTGTTGGTAAATTGCACCTCTTCGATAGCGGAAATAGTTTTCGATTGTGGATCAAATTCAGCGGAAATATTGTAACGCGGCAGGCCTTCGTTGGCGGCTTCGGCAACCGTTGGGCCTACGGCAACCAGGCCCGAAAAGAGAAAAATAAGAAAATAATATTTTCGGATTAAAGACACACCGGACTTAACGCGCATTTTTCACAATTCTTTTTAACTCCGAGTGAGGAAGCGTGCGGAATTTGACGCCGATAACGTATTCTTTGGATTGGGCCCCACCTTTTTTCTCAAACCAGGCGACGTCACCAATGGCTTTTACCAAAGAATTCTTATCCGGCAAAGCAATCTTTAATTCCAAGGAAGCATTGCGCTGGGTTAAATATTTAATCGTCGACTCAGACAGGGCACTCGTTTCCAAGCACAAACCTTCTTTACTCACGTTACGTGTTTTCCCTTTTTCCCAGCCAATCCCGATGACATTTTCATTAAGATGAACTAAAGTGAATTCAACACCCAGGACCCAATCCAACCGCTGATACTGCCGGTGTTCTGTGTTTGATTTTTTTGTCGCTTGTTTCTTCGGCATATTTCCCTTTCCTTAATTTGAAAGTTTAATGCTTTGGATATAATCAATCCGCTTTTGAATAGGCGGATGGTCGTAAAAAAACATCTCGATTAACCAGCTCGGCGAAAACTCTGACAAATTCATTTCACCTAATTTTTTCATCAGGCTGATAAAGGCCATCGGATTTTTAGTCTTGGCCACGCTAAAAACATCCGCCCTTTTCTCCATTACCCGGCTGTACGCATTAATGAGCGGTGTAGTTATCAAACTTAAAATAATAAACCCCAGCACCAACATCGGGAAAAATGCAATATCATCAATCCGTTGTAAACCAGAAGCCACTAAAAATTTCTTAAGAATTTGGTCCATCATAAAAAAAGCGGCGAAAATAACCCCACTGTTAATACATAACATCCGCACAACGTCATTATGCTTAACATGCCCTAATTCATGGGCCACGACAACTTCGATCTCAGACGTGGAAAAATTATTTAACAATGTATCGCTTAAGACGACGCGCCTGGACTTGCCAAGTCCACAGAAAAAAGCATTGGCCTTCACTGTCTTGGAGGAAAAGTTAATCGCATAAATATCTTTCAGGGAAACTTGACAAGACTTAAACAATCCAAAAATTCGTTCCCGTAACTCTTGATTTTCAACCGGGATATATTTATAAAAAAGCGGAATGATAATATTGGGCATAATCCTCGCCAGAATAACGGAAATAAACAGCCAAACAAACCCTGCCCCGAGCCACCACGTCGCAGGAAACTGCCTCAAAAGCACATAAATTGTTTCGACAAGCAAGAGCATTACAACAAATCCCAGCAATGATTTCTTAACATCATCCCACAGCCATTGGTGAAATTTTTGGTTTGATAGTTTGAATTTATGTTCCCAGACAAACTCGGAAAACACGCTTAAAGGAAAATGAATCAAATAAAATATAACCGAGAATATGAATAGATAAAGTCCGTTAACAATAAACGCGAAAGAGGAAATTCCTTGTGCATAATTCTTTAATAATGCGGAATAGCCACTGGCAAAAAAAATCCAAAGAATAATTATGTCAATTGCCAAGCTAACAAAAAAAAGATAATTTTTTACTTTTTGGTATCGAGGGGCTTGAGGGTTCTGGCTGGCACTGCTCATATAATTTGCAAAAACAAATTATTTTCTACTTTTATTGTCTTTAATGGAGGCGAAAAAACTTTGAAACTGGCCGTCCTTGCGCAAATTTTTTAAATCCTCGTCTTTTTCTAAGTAAACCAAATTATCATAACCGCATTCAATGGCTTTTTTAATTGTTGCCAGCGACTTATCCAGCTGGTTTAACAAAGAATAACTGCAGGCTAAATTATATTGGATGATTGGATCATCCGGCCGCAGTAACGACAATTTCTGATCAATTTTTAACCCCTCTTCATACCGTCCTTGTTTGGTATAAAGATCGCCCAGGGCAATGAGGGCCTGCGCAAAGCCAGGGTTCCGCTTAATCAGATTTTCATAAAAATTTATTTCGAAATCAATATCTTTCATCTCTTCAAATATGCCTTAATGCGCACCACGGCTTCTTTTAAATTTTCATAACTTGACGCATAAGAAATCCTCACGTACCGTTCGCAGTCCTTCCCGAACGCCACCCCGGGAACGAGCGCCACTTTTTGTTCTTGAAGTAAATTCTTGGCAAAATCCATCGCCGTTTCGCCCGTCCCTTTGATCGAAGGGAAAACATAAAAAGCACCTTGCGGCATATGACAAGAGAGCCCAATACCGTTTAAGGCTTCAACAATAAAACGCCGGCGGCGGTTATATTCTTTTTTCATTTCCTGAACGCTTTTGGATCCATGACGCAGCGCCTCGGTCGCTGCCATCTGGCCGTTAATCGGCGCGCACAACATCGTGTATTGATGGATCTTCGTCATTGCCGCGATAACTTCCTGGGGGCCGCAGGCATAGCCGATACGAAACCCGGTCATCGCGTACGCCTTGGAAAAACCGTTTAAATAAATGACCCGCTCCCGCATCCCCGGCAAAGATGCTAAAGGCGTATGGTCAAAATCATAAGTTAATTCATCATAAACTTCATCGCTAATCACAATCAAGCCAAGTTCTTTGACAACTTTGGCAATCCCCAGGAGTTCCTTGCGTGTGTACGATGCCCCCGTCGGATTACACGGATAATTAATCATCAAGGCCTTGGCCCCTTTTTGATAAACTTTTTTTATACTAGATGGGGTTATTTTAAATTCATTCTCAATGCTGGTCTTTAAAGCGATCACTTTGCCGCCGGCAAGTTCCACCACTGGGGCATAAGAAACATAAATGGGCTCGGGAACGATAACTTTATCGCCCGGGTTAAGGAGGGCCCTGACCGCCAAATCCAAACCTTCACTCACTCCCACCGTAATCAAAACTTCTTCTTCGAAATCATAAGCCAATCCGTAACGTTGTTTTAAAAAACTCACAATCTCTTTGCGTAATTCCCCCATCCCTTTATTGGAGGTGTAGGAAGTATACCCCTCTTCTAGCGCGTGCACAGCCTTCTCGCGGATATGCCAAGGCGTAACAAAGTCCGGTTCCCCGACGCCCAGGGAAATGACGTCTTTCATCCCCAGAACCAGGTCAAAAAATGCCCGGATCCCCGAAGGAGCCAATTGTTCAACTTTTTTGGAAATTTCGATTTTCATAAGTTTTAATAAGAAATATTCGGCCTTTTCCCGTGCGGCTTCTTTCCCAGAACATGGCCGTCTTCTTTATATTTTTTTAACATAAAATGCGTCGTTGTCCTTTTAACATCAGGCAGAGGCGACAACTTGGAAGCGACAAAGTTGGCCACTGTCTGAATATTTTCCCCTTCCACGACGATCAAAAGGTCGTATGTCCCCGAAACCAGATAACAACTAGACACCTCAGGGAAACTATAAATCCTTTCAGCGACGGCATCAAAGCCCACATCTTTCTGCGGCGTAATGCTCACTTCGATGATAGCCCGGACCAAAGGCCTTTTATCTGATTCCTGATTGATAACCGCTTTATATTTAACAATCGTCCCGTTTTCTTCGTACTGCTTAATGGCTTTCTTAACCACCGTCACGCTTTTACCGGTCAATTTAGCGATTTCTTCAGCGCTTACACGCGCATCATTTGATAATATTTCCAATATGTCATCCATGGCTATGCCCTCCCAAATAATAATTAATAATAAGACTGCTTAACGGTAAGACAAAAATGTCCTTCATTCTATATCATTTAACCCGGATTTTGCAATAGCAAAATCCGCCCGTAGGGCCGACTGGTCAAATCT
>CAZVZR010000105.1:0-4040 GCA_964630825.1 uncultured Planctomycetales bacterium
TCACGAAGCGCATCATTAATAAATGTTAGAATTATAAAAAAAGGGGGAAGCTCTTCCCCCTTTTTTATTGTTTCCCCTTTCAATGTTAAGAAAATTAATCCTGATTTTGACTTTAGCGGCCTTTTGTTCGTCATGTGATTTTATTTATCGGTTACTGGATAAAAAAGGCGCTCAGGAAAAGAAACTTATCGGCGAAACCCTCCCTGCCAAAGAGAATCCGACGGTTAAAGAGATCCAAATTTTATTGACGATCTACGGTTATAATCCGGGAAAGACCGACGGCGCCCTAGGTCCGCAGACCCGCAAGGCGGTGGAACGGTTCCAGACAGACAACGGCCTTGAGCCGACGCGTTTTGTGGATGACCCGACGTGGGAAAAATTAAGCGTGCTGCCCAAAAAGCAGTTAATTCTCAATGATCAGCTCAATATTAAACTTATTCAGAGAATCCTTAAAGAATTAGGTTATTATTCCGGTAAAGCAGACGGCGACTTTGGCCCTAATACCAAAAAAGCCATTCAGACATTTCAAAAAGCAAACGCCCTTAAAGCGGACGGCCTTGTCGGATATAAAACATTATCCCAATTGGCTGAGCATATTTCTTTGCAATAAATTAAAGGGTAGATTTAGTGCTTATTTTTCAAATACCATATTTTTCCATCGCAACGTGAATTATTCTATGTTATGATTTTTGTCTGTTATGAAAATCCACGAATACCAAGCTGCGGAATTATTTAAAAAAGCGGGTTTGCCTGTTGTCGAGGGGGCGGTGGCCACCGAGGCCCAGGAAGCCCTCGCCATTGCCAAGAAAGCGGGCTATCCTGTCGTTTTAAAATCCCAAGTATTGGTGGGCGGCCGCGGCAAAGCCGGCGGCATCCGCGTCGTTAAAAATGAAACGGAGTTAACGAAAAATTTTGCGGAGTTAAAAAAGCTCACCATTAAAGGCTATCCGGTCGAAAAAATCCTTGTGGTTAAAGCCATCGACATTAAAAAAGAATATTATACGGCCATTGCCATCGACAATCTGCAAAATGACGTTGTTTTAATTGCCAGCGCCGAAGGCGGCGTGGAAATTGAAGAAACCGCTAAAACAAACCCCAAGGCAATCAAAAAGTTTTATCTGCAAGGCAAACGCGAAGTCGATTCAGCCAAGCTAAAAGATTTTATTGCCTCGGTTTTCACCGATCCTAAACTGCAAAAAGAAGGGGAAGGCGTATTTCTTGCGCTGATTAAAACATTTTTTGACAATGATTGTTCAATCGCGGAGATTAATCCGCTGGTTGTTGACGGCCAAGGCAAGATTTTAGCAGCGGATGCCAAAATCAATTTTGATGACAATGCGATGTTCCGCCATCCGGAATTGGCACAGCTGCGCGATTTGCGCTATGAAGACCCCGACGAACTCGAAGCAAAGAAAAATGATTTGAGTTTTGTCAAACTAGACGGCAATGTCGGCTGTATCGTTAACGGCGCGGGGCTGGCGATGGCAACGATGGATATTGTTAAAATTTTAGGCGGTAATCCCGCCAATTTTCTCGACGTCGGGGGGAGTTCATCACCGGAAAAAGTATTAAACGCCTTAAAAATTATTTTACGTAATAATGTAAAGGCCGTCTTAATTAATATTTTTGGCGGAATCACGCGTTGCGACGATATTGCCAACGGGATTTTAAAAGCTAAAGCCGAGTTAAGTATCGGTGTTCCGCTGGTTGTGCGTTTGACCGGGACCAATGAGAAACAAGCCAAGGAAATATTAGCGAAAGCAGGTATCAACACATTTTCAACGATGCGCGAAGCGGTTAAGAAGGTCGTGGAATTAGCGAAGTAGGGACAGGACAATGTCCTGTCCGTACAATTATAAATATTTATTTTTTATGAGTATATTAATTGACGAAAATTCGAAAGTAATCGTCCAGGGCATCACCGGCCGCGACGGGTCATTTCATACGGAACGGATGGTTGAGTATGGGACGAAGATTGTCGGCGGTGTGACACCGGGAAAAGGCGGGCAAGAAGTTGCCGGCGTCCCTGTTTTTAATTCAGTGGCGGAGGCAAAAAATAAAACCGGGGCTAACGTGGCGGTCATTTATGTTCCGGCTAAATTTGCCAAAGATGCGATGTTAGAAGATATTAAGGCTGGCATTGAGCTTATTATTTGTATCACCGAAGGGGTTCCTGTTTTAGACATGGTGGAAGTTCGCCGGGAAATGAAGGGAAAAAAGATGCGCCTCATTGGGCCAAACTGCCCGGGGACAATTTCACCAGGGAAAAGCAAAGTCGGTATTATGCCTGGGCATATTCATAAGCCGGGGCCTATCGGAGTTGTTTCCCGTAGCGGCACGTTGACATATGAGGTAGTTTATAATTTAACTCTCAATGATATCGGACAGACAAGCTGTGTAGGGTTAGGCGGAGACCCAATTATTGGGACGAGGTTTATTGATGTTTTAGAAATGTTTATGAGAGATGACGAGACTAAAGGGATTGTGATGGTCGGTGAGATTGGCGGCGGGGACGAGCAGATTGCGGCGGATTATATTAAGAAGGAAGTTAAGAAACCGGTGGTTGGTTTTATTGCCGGACGCACTGCCCCCACAGGCAAACGCATGGGGCACGCCGGTGCCATTATCGGTGGCGCGGATACAACCGCCGAAGCAAAGCGCGAAATTTTAACAGCGGCCGGCGTAACGGTTGTTGATATCCCGGATGAAATTCCGGCCATATTTAAAAAGAAGTTAAAGTAAATTTCCCCGCCTTACTTTCAGTTCTATGAAAGAGCAACAGCTAAAAAACATATTTATTTCTTCCATTCACCAAAACGCCGGTAAAACGACTATCTCGTTGGGTTTGTACAAGGCCTTGCGCGAACATGGCCTTAAGACAACATTCATGAAACCCATTGGCCAACAGGTTGTTAGTGTCGGCGAGTATCTGGTTGATAAAGATGCGTACCTTATCGGGAAGATTTTTCATTCGGACAAAAAATTTAAAGAAATGAGCCCGGTGACCATCGGACGGGGCTTTACCGAGCAGTATATTTTTAATCCGCAGAAAGATATGCTGCAGGAATCGATCGAAAAATCTTTTAATGCGCTAATTAAAGGCATGGATGCGATTATCATCGAAGGGACCGGCCATGCCGGTGTCGGGTCGGTGATTGATTTTTCCAATGCCGATGTCGCTAAACTTTTGGGATCAAAGGTTATTATCATCAGCGAAGGCGGTATAGGTAAAAGCATTGATGAAATTACTTTAAATAAAGCTTTGTTTGATTTAAAGGGAGTAGAGATTTTAGGGGTTATTGTGAATAAAGTTTTACCGGACAAATATGACAAAATCAAACGCACGCTCGGGCAAGGATTACAAAATAAAGGGCTTCGTTTATTGGGCGTTATTCCCGCCGATCCTCTATTAAGTTCACCAACGGTTGAACAAGTTAAAGAGACGTTGGGGCTGGAATTATTATGCGGCGGAGAGAATATCGCCCGGCGGATAAAACACACCATTGTCGCGGCAATGGAACCGCATAATATGATTCATTTTTTAAAAGACTCGACGCTGGTTTTGACCGCCGGGGACAGGGTAGATAATATTCTTCTGGCGGTGAGTTCGCATTTGGTTCAAGATGGGCACGGATTTCAGATTGCTGGTATTATTTTAACCGGCGGGTTAATTCCCAATCCTAAAATAATCGACTTGTTAAAAAAGAGCCATATCCCCGTATTGATTTCCGCGGAAGACACTTACTCTGTCGCTGCCAAAATAGAACACCTTATCTGCAAGATTCAGCGTACGGATAAAGATAAAATCCATGAAGCCACCAAGCTCGTCCACAATTATGTCGACATCGACATGATCCTTAACAACTGTTGATACTTCGACCCCGCCTTTGGCGGGGCTCAGTATCAACCTTGAGCATACTGTAGTCTTTGGAACAAGGTATAGTCAGAAGGTTGATTTTTCGGATTATTGATTCGCAGGAAGGATTTTTTAACCCGGATTTTGCAATAGCAAAATCCGCCTCCCGCGAAATCTGAAAGAT
>CAZVZR010000106.1:0-3857 GCA_964630825.1 uncultured Planctomycetales bacterium
TATGCATCGAACAGATCAAATCCGGTAGGGTTAGCGAGTACAACGATTTCCGGGAGTGTCTATATTTTTACCAGTCCGGATACAAATGTTAAATCAGTGGATTTTTACCTTGATAACCCAACGATGAGCGGCTCACCGAAAAAGACGGAAGGTGTTGCACCGTTTGATTTTGCCGGAACGTCATCTAACCTGGCTATCGCCAATCCGTATGATACTCACCTTTTAAATAATGGCACACACAATATAACGGTCAAATTCACTTTCACTAATTTAACCACGCAGTCTATCTCTTCCAGTTTTATAGTAAATAATTAAGAAAGATTATAGGTTTGTTTTAGAGAGAGAAAGGATTGTTCTTTTTAATTCTTTCTTAAATGGGAGGGGAGTATTTTTAACGACTGGCGGTATTTAGTGATTGTCCGTCGAGCAATGGGCATGCCGCGGTTTTTAAAGTGATCCACGAGGGCTTGGTCTGACAACGGTGAGTTTTTATCTTCCGTAGTAATTAATTCAAAAATTTCTTCCTTAACGCCGCGGGATGTTACCGTGACATTATCACTCGCGCTGGCTTCTTGCGAAAAGAAATATTTTAATGGGTAAAGGCCCTTTGGGGTTTCCATGTATTTACTATTGATCGCACGGCAAATGGTAGATTCATTTCGTCCAACTGCCAAAGCGACATCGTTTAGGGTCATAGGAACTAATGCCATGTGGTCACCGGTAAAAAAATCTTTTTGTTTTAACAATATATGTTCGGTAATTTTCTTTAAAGTTTCATGGCGCTGTTCAATGCTGCGGATAAACTGAAGGGCGTCTTTGAGTTTTTTATTAAGGAATTCTTTTTCTTGTTCAGTAAGGTCCGTACGGTAAATCATTTTGCGGTAAAATGGGCTGATTTTCAGTGTAGGGACATCAGCAGCATTAATCTCAACAGAAAAACAGCCTTCAGCATTTTCGACAATATGGATATCCGGTAGGAAATACGTGTTGGCGGCAATTTGGCGGTAATTGCGCGCCGGCCGTGGTTCTAACGTCGCTAATAATTGGGCTGCATGGCGGATATCTTCGAGGGAAACGCCTAAATTTTTTGCGATTTGTTTGTACCGTTTTCCTCCCATGTCTTCCAAATGTTCGTTAATTATTTTAAGGACAAGTTCGGATTCACCGTTACACTTAATTTTAACTTGAGCGGCAAGACATTCTTTGAGGTTTCGTGACGCGATTCCCATAGGTTCAAAGCTTTGAATTTTCTTTAAGACGTTTTCAATGCGGGTCATGTCGTTTATTGCGCAAAGTTGCGCAATATCTTCACAGCTGCAGTGCAAATATCCATCCTCATTCAAATTTCCAATAATGAGTTCTCCAATTTTAATATCCGTTGGGTCGGAAAATTCAATTCTAAGTTGTTGTAAAAGAGTTTCTTCTAAAGAATCTTCTTTTGTTTGTGTTTTTTCTTGAGGAAGATCATCGTCACTAGACCATTGCGGAGGTGCTTCTTCAGCGCGGTAGGATGGTTTTTCAAAACGCAATTTTAAATGTTGTTCCCAGGTTTTTTCAAGAGATTCAGTCGCTTCTTCGTTTAATTCTAGAAGAGGATTTTCCTGAAGTTCTTGCTCAATGGCCGTCGAAAGTTCCGCGATAGGAAGAAGCAGCACCGCAATTGACTGCTGCATCGCTGGAGCCAGTATCGGTTTTTGAACTTGTAAGGGAGATGTTTTAAGTCTCATTGACAATAGTATAGCACTGTGTATATCAAATGACAAACTTTTTTAAAGGGTGTGAAATTCCTAAAAGAGCTCAATATTAGCCAATTTGATTAGAAATGTCAACATTTTTTTAAGTGCTTGAAAAAATAGGAAGTTCTGTAAATGTCCAGGTATGTCCTGGACAGTAATGTTCATTCTTTTCAACAACCTGTTTGTAATAGTTTGTCCGATAAAGTTTATGGCAAATTTTGTTTTATTCGTAACATATTATTTTCCAATATGTTAAGAGTGTAACGAATTTATATTTTGTTAAAAATAATTATTGGCACGGGAATTGCTCTTAAATTGGAATATAGATGTGGTTGAGAGAGGCAGTTTAAGCGAATATATACCTTAATTTTAAAAAGGGAGGTTTGAAAGTGGATAAACGAATGACAATTACAGAAGTAGCCGATTTAGTGGGGATCAGTGCAAAGACCATTGTGCGTTGGGAAAAGGTCGGGAAGGTTAGAAAAGCCAAACGTGACTGGCGCGGGTGGAGAATTTACGACGAAGATGACCTTCATCATATCAGGCAATTTCGTGAAGCTATTATTGAGGTATAACGGAATAACAATTTTTAGTGCATATATTATTATAGAGGAGATTCGAAAATCATGAAAATAAAAAATTTAATTATATCTGCCATCGCCATTTATGGATTAGTGAGTTTATGGGCAATGCATAGCTGTTTTGCCCAAGGAGAAGCTCAAGAAAAAACTTCCGAAGTTACTTTGCAAAAAATTGATGAGAACACAAAGGCAGATGCGTCTAAAAGCGGAGCCCAAGGTTCCCAAGATTATGCTCATGTCCCGTCTAATTTTGATATAGCTAGCACATATACCATCGGGCCGGATGATGTGATTGAAGTAGGTGTACTGCGCCACCCGGAACTAAGCGGGAAGTATGTTATTTCCAAGGAAGGCAAGATCCAGTATGAATTTGTTGGGGATCTCCTGGTTAACGGGATGACAAAAGAGGCACTTACCGAACATATTAAGAAAGCTCTGACAGAATACATAATCTCTCCGGAAGTTACCGTTAAGATTGACGAGTATAACAGTAAGATTGTTTATGTTGTCGGTGAAGTAGCCAATCCAGGAAAAATAATTATGCGTGGAGATACCATCACGGTCAATGATGCCTTGATTCAAGCGGGGCTTCCTTTATTATCAGCAAAAGTTGCCAAGAGCCTTCTGATTACTCCTGCTGACAATGGGCATGCTAAGCAAAAAAAGGTCAACGTGTACAAGCTGCTTTATCAAGGTGATTTAAGAGAGAATCTTGTTATGCACCCCGGTGATACATTATATGTTCCACCAACATTTTTAGCCAAGGTAATGCGTACGATTTCACCGGTGACTCAACCAATCGGAAATGTAGCTGGTACGGGGAAGGCCGTGGCTGCTTTTTAATCGTCCAATGGTGATTTATTAAAAATTTATATTAAACAATTATAAATTATAAGGAAGGTTATAAATGAACGAACAAAATACAGAAACGGCATTGTCACCATTGAATTACTTGAAAATATTCTTTCGTCGAAAGGAGCTTTTTATTATCCCCATATTTGCCGGGTTAATACTGGGTATATGTGCGGTAATCATACTTCCCCCGAAATATAAATCCACGGCTGTAATGCTCGTTCAAGAAGGGAAAACCGACAATCCTTTATTTACCAATTTAGCGGTTTCAACAACTGTTCAACAAAGAATGAATAATATCCGCGAATCCCTTTTAGGATGGAATAACCTTGTCAGTTTAGTCAAGCGCCTGCAAATGGACAAGGATATCAAGTCGATGAAAGAGCTTGAAAAATTGATACTCGATATCAGAAAAAACATTGTCGTACGCATGCGCAGCGAGAATGTTATCGAGGTTTCTTATATTGGGTTCAGTGCTACACAGACGCAAGAAGTGGTTAAAACATTAACCGACATTTTCGTTGAACGTAACGTGGACATGCAAAATAAGGAAACGGCAGATGCGATTACGTTTATCGAGGAGCAATTAAGGGTTTATCGAGGTAAGATTAAATCGGCGGAAATCGCTAAATTGGAAGATGAACTTAACGCTTTATTAGTGGACTCGACGGAGAAACACCCTACCGTT
>CAZVZR010000107.1:0-3785 GCA_964630825.1 uncultured Planctomycetales bacterium
TTTTGAAGATTTGCAAATCCGCGGCGCTGGCAATTTGTTAGGAGAAGAGCAAAGCGGTTACATTTCGAGCGTTGGCTTTGATTTGTACTGCCGCCTTTTAAAAGAATCCATTGCCCATTTAAGGAAACCAGATACAAATTCTAAAAAACTAAAATGAAAAATTACTTCAAACACAAAATAATAATCCTGACTTTTCTTTTACTTGTTTTTCTTCGGCCGACTCACAGCCATGCCATGGATGACGGCATTCTCGCAATAGTCAATGATGAACTTATTACGTTAAGTGATTTGCGCGAATTCATGCACGCCACCTATGTCGAGCTCGTTACCGAAGGAGTTGCGGAAGATAAAATTAAAAAAATCATGTTAGACCTAGAAGTTGACGGTGTCGAAAAACTTATCGAGGAAAAATTGCTTTTAAGTAAAGCCAATAAAATAGGCCTACAGGTCAATGAACAACTTGTTGACCAACGCGTTGAAGAAATCAAGAAAAAATACCCTTCGGAAGAAGTTTTCATGCAATCCCTGGTTGCGCACGGCGCAACTGTTTCAGATTTACGCAGCAAAATATTGAATCAACTTAAAATCAAATACCTCATCGAGCATGAAGTAAAACCCAAGGTCTTCGTTAACCCTCAAGACGTCACCAAATATTATGAAGACAACATCGATAAATTTAAAAAAAGGGAAGCGGTTATCCTGGATTCAATATTTATTGGCTATAAAACAACGCCGGAAGATGCCCAACAAAAAGCTCAAGAAGCACTGACCGCCATTCATAATGGTGAAGATTTTAAAGAAGTGGCCAAAAAATATTCGGATACACCGTCGTTGGGCCTAGTAGAAAAAGGACAGATAGTCCCTGAAATTGAAGGGACTGTTTTTCAGATGAAAAAAGGCCAGATCTCTGACCCCGTTGACGTCCATAATGGCCTTTACATTTTTAAAATTCTCGACAAACTTCCTCCCAAAACAGCCGACCTCAGCGAAGTTAAAGACGACATTCAACAATTTCTCTACAACAAAAAATTTGCAACGTTTTTGGACGCCTGGATTAAGAAGCTGAAAGCGGATGCCTACATCGAAATCAAAAAATAAGCCTGTCGGCATCTGCTTAGGCGATCCCTGCGGCATTGGCCCGGAAGTTGCGGCCAAAGCCCTGCGGAAATTTTCTGCTCGCCAAGCGGAATGCTTTGTCATCATTGGTGACAACGCGCTCTTCAAAAAATATTTTCCGCGAAGCTGTCCCAACTGTGAATTCGTTGATACCCATCCGGCTAACCAAAACAAACGGCCGATGGGAAAAGTAAGCCTTGCTAGCGGCAAGGCGGCTTTAAGCTACTTGGATCAAGCCGTTGGCCTGATTAAAAACAAAAAAATCCGTGCGCTCGTCACCGCGCCTGTCTGCAAAGAATCCATTTGCCTGACAAAAAAATCATTCCAAGGGCACACCGAATATTTGGCAGAAGCTTTCGGCGTCAAAAACCCGGGAATGATGTTTGTGAGCGATAAACTTAAAACCATTATTGTGACGCGCCATATGGCGGTAAAAAATGTCAGCCGGTCTTTGACGGCGAAGATTATTTATGAAACCATTGCCCTGACACATCAGGCACTTAAAAACTTATTTCACGTTACAAATCCACGTATTGCCGTTTGTGGGCTTAACCCGCACGCCTCTGAGAGAGGAAAATTTGGGCGGGAAGAAGAACAAAAAATTATTCCGGCGATAAAAAGGGCTAAAAAAAACCGGATAAAAGCCGAAGGCCCGTTTGCTGCCGATACTTTATTTATCCCGCATATTGCGAAAAAATTCGACGTGATTGTGGCGATGTACCACGACCAGGGGTTGACTCCGGTTAAATCAATGTATTTTAATAAGTTAGTAAACTTGACAATTGGCCTGCCGTTTATCCGGACCTCGCCGGCGCACGGGACAGCATTTAATATTGCCGGCAAAAATAAAGCCAATCCGCAATCCATGTCTGAAGCGATCAAACTCGCCGTAAGATTGTCAAAGTAATATGAGGGACACTTTACATTTCAGACCCAAAAAATCTCTCGGGCAGAATTTCCTCATCGATCAGAATATTAAACGAAAAATCATTGCTGCTTGCGACCTGCAAAAAGACGAAACCGTCCTAGAAATCGGCCCCGGCAAAGGGGTATTGACGGAAGCCATTGCTCCTTGTGTTAAAAACCTCATTGCTGTTGAAAAAGATTACCTTTTAGCCAAAGACCTGGCTACGCGTTTTGAAAATACAAATGTTACCATTATTGAAAACGATTTCCTGGAATATGACTTAAACCCCTTGCCTGAAAACATAAAAGTCATCGGCAACCTACCCTATAATATGGCCACGCCCATCATTGAAAAAATCATTACAAATCCTCAACACTTTCAATCTTTTTACCTGACCGTCCAGCTTGAGTACGGAGAAAGGATTGTCGCTGAGCCTGATACAAAAGCTTACGGGCCATTAACTTGCTTTGTTCAATACCATGCCGCTGCCAAAAAACTTTTTAATATTAAAAATACCGCATTTTATCCTCAGCCGAAAGTAAACTCATGTTTCCTTTCCTTGAAAATAAATAGGACAGCCAAACACAACATTGCTGATGAAAAAATATTCTTTCGCTTTATCAAGCAGGCCTTTGGCCAGCGCCGGAAAACCCTCGTCAACGCCTTAGCCACTCAATACGGCAAATCAAATGCTGCCGAAGCTTTAACACAACTCGGGATTCAATCAAACGTGCGCGCTGAAAATTTATCACTGGAAAATTTTATTCAACTTTTCGGTCAGCTACATAAATAAAAGGAGAAATAAATGGCCCCTGTGATTAATAAACCCACTCAAATCAAAGCCGCCGGGAATAAAACAAAAATCATTCAAGAATTTATCGGTAGGATAAACAGTAAAACTGATGCCGTAAGTATTGCGGTGATGACCAGCCCTCAAGGGTGGGAGGAACCCGGGCAGAAGCCTGAATTTGATGAATACACGCTTGTCCTCGAAGGCAGCGTTCATGTCAAAACCAAAAAACAGGAATATGATATTCCTGCCGGGGGGTGTTTCATTGCGCAAAAAGGGGAGTGGGTCAAATACAGTACGCCGGGCAAAGATGGGGCAAAATATGTGGCTGTCTGCCTGCCGGCCTTTTCACCGAACACGGTGCACCGGGAGGCTAGTTAAAATTTGTGGTTATTCCAACCCTTGAAAAGTTGATTCAGAAATTTTGGTTTATCGATTTGAAAGGCGTGCTCGAGGATAAGGTCTTGGTCTTCCTCACTGAGGGATGAGAATTTGATGCCGACTTGAACACCGTCCTTAAGGTGTTTTATCCAGACAATACGGCCTTCCGTTTCGACAGCGGTGCGGTCGGCTAAATAAATCGTAATTTTCATGTCGCGGGACAGCCCCGGCAATTTTTTCATACGAATACAGGTGCCGGAACTGCTTAAATCTTCTGTGCAGCCTTCGAAAGCCTGCGGAGTGTCCTCCGATTGACAAACGACTTTGTTGGCGGTTTCCCAGCGCGGGAGATAGCGGTTATCGTTGTTCAGGTAAGCCATAAAGTTGGTAGTGCTGTTACCCCGCTAGATTTTTGTCGGCACAGAGCCAATCAAAAATCTAAGCAGTGGGGTTTATTTTGTCCAGTCCTCGACTGGACAAAATAAAAAAGCCACAAAATCTTTTATAAAAAGATCCCGTGGCGTTGGTTCCTTTATAAAATTTCCGTGGCTTAAATCTTTAAACTTCTATTACAATATTTAATTTAATACA
>CAZVZR010000108.1:0-3774 GCA_964630825.1 uncultured Planctomycetales bacterium
CCCATTGAATTTCGCAATTTTGTCGCCCGGACAAAAGCATTTGCCGGTCAAACAGGATGGAAAGCCAAAGTTAATTTACAGGAAGGCATTAATCGAACCATTAAGTATTTTTTGGAGGAAAATATTTCATGAAAATTTTAATTTTAGGCGGCGCCGGATTTTTGGGGAACAATCTTGTCAGGAAATGCCTCAAAGATTCCAAGAATAAAATAACCGTTGTCGATTCACTGGAGCCTCGGCTTAAATCTTCCCAGGAATTTTTAAATGAAGTGATTGGCGAGATTGAGTTCGTCCAGGGCGACATTCGTGATGCGGCGTTAATGGAAAAGGTGGTGAAAGGCAAAGACGTCATTTTTAACTGTGCCGCCCAGACGTCGCACCCTTTGAGCCTCGAAGACCCTTTCTTCGACGTTGAGGTTAATTGCAAAGGGAATTTGACACTGCTTGAAGCGGTGCGCAAGTTTAACAAGACGGCGCTGGTGATTTACGCCTCCAGCAGCACGGTGATCGGCCGTGCCCAAAATGAGACAGTGGATGAAAGCCACGGCGAGGCGCCACTCGACATTTACTCGGCGAATAAAGGCGTGGCGGAAAAATATTACCGGATTTACAACAAGGTCTACGACTTGAAAACGTTGTCGCTGCGTTTCGCCAATCTCTACGGGCCCTACGGCAAAGGCTTCCCCGAATTCGGTTTCATTAATTATTTCATTGCGCTGGCGGCGAACAATCAGGAAATTAAAATCTTCGGCGACGGCCACCAGTCCAGGAACGTCATGTTCGCTGAGGACGCCGCCGACCTACTTTACGAATGCGCTGCTCACCCAGCCATTTTTGGGAACACCTACTTTGCCGTTCACCGCGAGCATTACCCGATCATTAAAATCGCCGAAGAGATTGTTTCTGTTTTTGGGACAGGGAAAATTAAAAAAGTTGAGTGGCCGCAGGTCAGAAAAAGGATCGAGATTGACGACGTCACCATCTCCGCCGCCAAGCTGTACTACGAACTCAAATTCGAGCCAAAGTACACCTTGCGTGAAGGCTTGAAGAAGACCAAGGAAATAATGAATCGTACGAAGGCAAAAGTTTAGAAAAAAGGAAGAACAATGAATATTTGCGTCACCGGTTGTTGCGGGCACATTGGATCGGGGTTTATCCGGCAGGTTTTCCCTGCAGTCCAGAAAATTTATTTGGTCGATAACTTTCTCACCCAGCGCTATTTTGCGTTATTCGATTTGCCCAGGGAAAGAACATTTTCTTTTCATGAAATCGATATTTTATCCAGGGAGATGGAAGCGATCATTGACGATTCCGATATTGTTGTCCATTTGGCGGCCGTCACCGACGCCGAAACCAGTTTTTACAAAAAAGACCAAGTCGAAAAAATCAATAAAGAAGGACTAGAGCATGTTGCCCGATTGTGCGCGGCCAAAGGCAAGCGCCTGATTTTTCCCTCGACCACCAGTGTTTACGGTGTCCAACTGGGCGTGGTTGATGAGAATTGTGAAGAAAAAGATTTAAAGCCGCAGAGCCCGTATGCGGAAAGTAAACTTTACGCGGAAAATTTGCTCAAAGAGTTGGGCAAGAGTGAAGGCTTGAAATTTATCACCTTGCGTTTGGGCACGATCTTTGGCTATTCGCCGGGCATGCGGTTTCACACGGCGGTCAATAAATTTATTTGGCAAGCGTCGGCCGGTAAACCGATCAGTGTTTGGGAAACGGCACTGCACCAGAAACGCCCCTACTGTGACCTTAATGACGCTATCGCTGCGTTTAATTACGTCATTGAAAAAGATGTTTTTGATAACGAAATTTATAATATTGTGACACACAACTTAACTGTCAACATCATCATCGATGCCATTAAAAAATTTATTCCCAAGCTTGAGGTTGAGTTTGTCAAATCTCCGATCATGAATCAACTTTCTTACGAAGCCTCAGCCAGAAAATCATTGGAGCGGGGATTTAATTACACGGGAAATCTTGAAGCAAGTATCAAAGAATGCCTTTCGAAACTCAAAGGGCTAAACAACTTCATTAAGAAAAGATGGCTGTGAGCAAAAAGAAAGACAGACAGCTGGAGTTTTTGAATTTAGTTCCGACTGACGCCAGGAAAGTTCTTGATGTCGGCTGCGGTCTGTGGGAATCTTTTAGGAAACCTAGTCAAACAGGGTAACGAGGGTTATTCAACATTTCTAAGATGAACGAAAAAATTTGCGACATTGTCATTTGTGTTTGGAATAACAAGCAAACGACGAAGGAGTGTATCGAAAGTATTTATAAAAATACACAATATCCTTATCGTTTAGTCCTGATTGACAATGCCAGCGGCGAAGAAACAAGAATTTATTTAGAGGACCTCAAGAATGACCCGCAATTTAATGTTATCCTCATCCGCAATGAGGAAAATTTGGGAAACACCAAAGCTGTTAATCAAGGGTTAACCGCCACGGATGCGCCTTATGTCGTTAATTTAGACAATGATACTTATGTTACCGAAGGTTGGCTGACGGAGATGGTGAAAGTCGCAGAATCGGATTCCCAAATCGGCATGGTTGCTTCGGCCGGCCGGGGCGGCTTCCCGCCGGAAAGCAATTCAATCAATGATATTGAAGAGGTAGCAAAGAAAGTGGCTTTGCGCTGTGGCCAGGTGATGGAAATGGCGACGGCTGATTGTTATTGTATTTTGATTAAACGAGAAGTTATCAAGAAGGTTGGGTTGTGGGATGAGATTTTTTCGCCCGGGTATTTTGATGATACCGATTATTGCCGGCGCACCACGCAGGCGGGTTTTAAAATCGCGGCGGCCTTGGGCGCGTATGTCTATCATAAAGAAGGCAGTTCGTTTAAAAAGAAAAATCCGCGCAAGGAAGAGCTTTTTTCGCGCAACGAGAAAACTTTTCTTAAGCGTTACGGCTCGCCGCAGCGCTTGTTGTATATCATCGATGAAGCACGTAACGGGCAACTCGAAGAAATAAAGGAAAGCGCCTACCAAATGGCTCAAAAAGCCAATTGGGTATGGGTATTGCGAAAACAATCACTGCCCTCGCCACAATTGGTTGTGCACAGCCACATCAAACAATTCGGCTTATCCGATTTTTGTTTTTCTTTAAGGGCCGTGGCGCGGGTCTTGTTGCGGCAGAAAAAGAAGTTTGACCGGATTTACGTCACCAATAAAAAACTTAAAAACAAATTGGAGCTGTGTCAATGGCTTCATAAAGCTCACGTAGAGATAATAGGAGGAGCGTAAAATGAAAAATAAAATTGTGTTTTTATCCTTCGGAATTTTATTGAGTTTAACATCAGCTGTGCTGGCAACGCCGCCGCAGGAAATAAATTTAAAGTATGACCCTGATAAAGGGGTATTAACAATGGATGTTAAACATGTTTCTCGTGAGGCGAGTAAAGAATATGTCCGCAAGATTGAAGTTTTTAAGAATAACAAAGAGGCTGGGACAATTTATATGCGCCGGCAAGTTCAGCACGATGGCTTTACGAAAGACGTAGAGGTTGCCGCCGAAAACGGAGATGTCATTTCGGTTAAGCTTTATTGTGCCGAGGGTGGAACAGGGGAGGCGAGTATCACGGTTGTCAAAGAGAAAAAAGAAGATGAAAAGAAGAATTCAGAAGGATCTGCAAAAAGTAAAACTCCACCGGAGAAAGCGGGACCGGTAGCGAATACGCCACATCCTCCTGCGGAGGAAATCAAACCAGTTATGCATAGAGATAAGATTTTGCCGGCGGTTATACCATCCGTAAATAAGGTAAAGAATT
>CAZVZR010000109.1:0-3319 GCA_964630825.1 uncultured Planctomycetales bacterium
AGGCGACCTTTGGACAATTGGACAAATTATACTAAAAAAAACGGCACTTGTCAATGCCGCTTTCAGTTATCAGTTATAAATTCTTTTGATAGACGGCAAAACTATACCCTTCATGGTCTTCCTGCTCCAAAAGTGTCCACTGGCTAAAATCTATTTTTGGAAAAAAGGCGTCGCCCGGATATTCTTGATGAACCTTAGTAATATACATTTTTTCGGCTAAGGGCAGAGTTTGTTTAAAAATTTGCGCGCCGCCGATTATGTAGATGTCTTCGTTTTTTAGATGGTCAAAGGCCTCTTCAATGCTGTGAAAAATTAACACTTCGTTTGCGGCAATAAAATCCGTCTGGCGGGTAATCACAACATTTTTACGATTCGGCAGCGGCTTACCCAGTCGCTTGATTATAGAATCATAAGTCTTCCGGCCCATCAGCACGGTTTTACCGGTAGTAATTTTTTTAAAATGCTTTAAATCTTCCGGCAAATACCAGGGCAAATCGTTGTCGCCCCCAATAACCCAATTTTTAGCAATGGCTACGGGTCCGAGAATTATCATTTTCTTATGTCTGCTTTTAATTCTTTCACCCTTGTCTCGGCGTACATTATAGTTTTGCCATCTGGATTGCTAGTTTCGGTTGTTACTCTTTTTAAAAATTCGTTAAAATTCTTTAAAGCTTGAAAAGGATTGTTCAATTCATCTTCAATTATCGCTAGATTATAATAGGTATAAGTTAGGCTTGGGTCTAGTTTTAAAGCTTTCTCGTAAGCCTCATGTGCCTGTTCTCGTCTATGAGTAAAATGATAAACCAGCCCTAAATGTTGCCAGAGAGCTGCGTTGGCGCCGTTAAATTTTAAAACCTCGTTAAAACATGTTTCGGCTTCTGCAAACCTTTTTTGTTTGTATAAAAGCTCGCCCAAATATTGCCAGGCTCCCGGATCTTCCGGATTCAATTCAAGCAGTTGTCTATAACTGACTTCTGCCGCTAGCAATTGGCCGGCTTGTTCTTCCGAGTCTGCCCGGCGCAATAATACAACAGCGGGATGTTCCGATGACGGCTGCTCTGCATCGGGCTGACCGGCCTTAGTCTGCTGCTTTGCCCGAAGTTGAGCCGCCGCCTGTTCAAAATCAATAACTTTTGGTTTGCCTTCTCCAGGCGGTTTATTATTCATTGCTATATGGCAATAGGCGCCTTAATTCCCGGATCCGGGTCGTAACCCTCCAAAGTAAAATCTTCAAAATTAAAACTAAAAATATCTTTGACTTCGGGATTAATCTTTATTGTGGGCAAAGCTTTTGGCAGACGGGATAATTGGAGTTTAACTTGATCAAAATGGTTATTGTAGATGTGAACATCGCCAAAAGTATGCACAAATTCCCCCAATTCCCTGCCGGTAACTTGAGCCATCATCATAGTCAGCAAAGAGTAAGAGGCAATGTTAAACGGCACGCCCAAAAAGGTATCGGCACTTCTTTGGTAGAGCTGGCAGGATAGTTTGTTATTGGCCACGTAAAACTGAAACATAGTGTGGCACGGCGGCGGCGCGGTTTTTTTGCCGCTGATCAAACTTTGCAAATCTGCCACATTCCAACCCGAGACAATGATGCGGCGGGAATCGGGCTGATTTTTTATTTGGTCTACCGCATATTGAATCTGATCATAAGTCTCACCGTTATAGCCCTTCCAGGCCCGCCACTGCTTGCCGTAAACCGGCCCCAAGTCGCCATTTTCGTCTGCCCACTCATCCCAAATAGTCACTCCGTGTTCTTTCAGCCACTTTACATTAGTATCCCCTTTCAAAAACCATCACAGTTCGTAAATTATGGATTTAAGATGGATTTTTTTGGTGGTCAATAAAGGAAAACCCTTGGCGAGATCAAACCGCATTTGGTAGCCAAAAAGGCTTTTGGTGCCGGTACCGGTGCGATCGTGCTTCTGCACACCTTCGTCCATAATTTTTTGGAGCAGGTCTAGATAAACTTTCATGAATTTAGCTTGATTTAATATCCTTTAATACTATTCGCCTGACTAACTCCCAAACTTTATTGTGGACTTCAGTCGGTGACAAAAGCTTGCCGTCAGAGACGCATTCAATAAGTTTGGTGTTGGGAAACAATTTTGCTATCTCCATATAAACTTTTTCCGCGTTTTTTAAATGCTTTATGTCGGCTTCGTGCAAATCGCGCTTCTTGCCGTTTATATACTTCCGATCGTCCGCGGATTTTTTATCCACCAATTTTTGAGCCATGCCTGCCGGCACGTGGAGAATTATATTCAAATCCGGCCTGGGGATGCCAAAGACATGGTATTCCAAATTATTCAGCCACTTAAAAAACTTCAGCCGTTCAAAATCATCGGCAATCTTTCCGCCCTGGTGCCCGGCATTGGCCAAAACATAGCGGTTAGAGATAACGGTTTTGCCCTGCTCTAGCCATTCTCTAATTTTGAACGAGGCATCAAACCGATCAATCGCATAAAAAATAGACGCGGCCTGTGGGCTAACCTGGCCATACTTGCCGTTTAGGTATTCTTCAATTAACCCGGCAGATTTTGTGCCATATTGCGGAAAATCCGTCATCTCCACTTCGTGCCCGGCCAATTGCAACTCTTCCACCAGCATCTTAGTCTGGGTGGCCTTGCCGCTACCGTCAGTGCCGTCTATAACAATAAACTTCCCGTGCGGCTTGGATTTTTTAGATTTGAATTTGAGTAACGCCATACTGCTTATGGCGTCATCCTAACCCTGAGGGCATCCGAAGGGGAAGGATCTCAAACTAGAAATGAGATTCTTCCCCTTCACTTCGTTCAGGGTCAGAATGACGCCGGTGTTATTTTATCTGTTTTATAATTTCATCAATCTTCCCATACAACTCTTCCAAACTGCCAGTGTTGTCTATTTTAAAATCCGCGCGTGCTCCCAAAGCCGGGATGCCGACTTCGGTAAGCTCTTGTTCTTGCTGCTTGAATTGCTCCAAGCTCATAACTGCGTCATCGGCTTTTTCGTGCCGCTGCTGGTACCGTTTAAACCTCAGTTCCACCGGTGCGGTAATATAAACAATCTTGGCTCCGGGCCAACTCTTAACTATATCAAACTCCCCCATCCGGATGCCGTTGACTACGACTAAATCCGACTTAGCCGTTTCCACTCTTTTTTGCAAAGCCGTGACCAAAACGTTGTCGCCGAAAATCTTTCTTAAGCCCAGGCCCAGGTCTATTTCATTGCGCCTGGACACGGCTAAATTGAGCATCCTTAAAATATCGTCCAAAATGTGGCTGAACCGAAAATGCTCGGCGCCGCGTTTTTCCACTAAAAAATTAGCCGC
>CAZVZR010000110.1:0-2748 GCA_964630825.1 uncultured Planctomycetales bacterium
TTCTTTGTCATCGATCAAATAAAAATGGTAGGTAAAATCCTGACGATCGGAGACTTGTGAGACCCTTGCGCCAATCCGGCGAATGCGCTCAATCTGCGCGCCTTCTTCAATAAATTTATACTGACTCCTTAATTCTCCGTTAATATTCTCTCCCATCGAAATTTCATCAGCCGTCGGAATCATAATAAATTCATTCCGCCCCGTCGCGGCATTATATGTCCCGAAGGAAGCGCAGCCTGAAATAAGAACGACCCAAGACAGACTTAGAATTGGGAGATATCTAGAATTCCTAATCATTTAATATTTAAATCTAACTCTTTAATTTCTAACTTAACTGGCTGTCCACCAGCTTTTTGAGCAGCTAAGGAAAGCTCTCGCTCTAAATGAGCAACAGTGAAGGTCTCTCCTTCTTGCAACTTCAAAAATTGAGGCTTATACAAAACCATTCCCATTTCATTTGTATGCTTCCCACAAGTATTTTCATCTTGACAAGTCAAACTTCTATAAATTTTTCCTTCAAGAAATGTAATTTGGAGACATGACTGAAATATATTATTCTCTATTTTTTGATCTAAAAAAACTATGGATTGAGCATGACCGATAGGTTCTCTATCAAAATCAACCCATTCAAGCGTACATTTCCCTTCCTTATATGTCCTCAAACATTCGCGACTTTTAGTCCCAGGAAAATAACGGTGTTCGATATTAATTTGAATTCGATCCCCAACAGACAAATTACCCTTAATTACTTTTAATACTTCCGCGTTTAAAATGAATGACGCTTTATCACTAAAACCTTGCTCTTGAATGTAGACAATGTCCTGCACTGCTGAATAAGCCAAACTCACATCTCCATCTCCACTGCAACTTAAACAATAATTTGCACACATAGATATAGGTCCATAATGATCCTTACACTTATCTTCACACAATGGAGGCAAGTCTTGTTGGGTATAATCAACAAGTCTCTTTTTAATAACATATCGAGTGTGCTCTCGGTCGAGAACAATCCCAATTGCAACAAACAAAACAATCAAGAGGAATTTTTTCAGGGCTTCCATGATTATTTAATTTTTGAATACTCTATTTCTTTTTCCAAACTTTTGATTCATTCGTGGCGTGCCTTCATTACCTTTCAAACTTAACCACATTTTCCCACCACGCCGAACTGTCCCATTTCCTAATGCGCTGCCACAGTTGCCTGGCCGTTTTAGACTTTAAATGATCCGGGGCAGTGACAAAAAACTTTTTAGCCGTCGTAACACCCTGATCATAATATTCCTTAGCCTGAAGCAAACATTCCAAAATATCGGCGTCCCTGGCAACCAAACTAGCCTTTGTTTTCTGGGCGTCGTATTCTTGGCGGAGGTTAGCCATTTCTTCTTTTTGCGTTCGCGGTAAGTTTTTAATTTGATCCTTAAAAACTTTTTTTTCGGCGTCTTTAAAATCAATGTAGTAGTGGCCCATTTTATGCAGGTCATTGATGCGGGCTTCGTGGATATCATTGAATAATGTCATCATCACCACTTTATACGGGTCAACTTTTTCCGCATGTGCCATATAATAACCCATCACAGCACAACGGAAACAATGCTCGGCGACCGACTCCGGGTCTTTGATGCCCGCCACCCACCAGCCGCTTCGCTTGATCTTCTTTAATAATCCGGCCTCGGCGAATAAATCAACGGCAGCCAAAATAGGATCGAGATTTCTTCTCTTTTTATTTTTGCCCATGAAACCTTCTGTAAATTTCGTAACACAAAATTGTTGTTGCCTGAGCCACATTTAAAGACATTGTGTGCACCGACATCGGGATAGTTACCCCCAGATCCAGCTTCTTTTTGATCATATCCCTAATCCCTTTCTGTTCGGAACCGACCACTAAAGCTGTAGGGTATGGAATTTCGGCTTCGCTAAGATTCACACCACCTTCCACCAAAGCGCCAACGATGAAAAAACCCCTTTCTTTGGCCCGCAAAATGGCATTATGAAGATTGTTAACCTTGGCAATCGGAACGTAATTTTCCCCGCCGCAGGCAACCCTTAATACCGCCTCAGTTATGCCCACCGATTCGCGAGTCGGTAAAATAATAGAAAATTTCCCCAAGCAACCAAGTGTCCGGATAATAGCACCTAAATTTTGCGGGTCGTTTAGCTCATCCAAAAAAACAAGGCATCTTTTCTTTTCCAATGCCCGGTCTAAAACTTCATCATAATCTGTAAAAAAGAAATCAAAAACATCCGCCATAATTCCTTGATGATTGACATCATGAGCCATTTTTGACATCTTCGATGCCGGAACAACAACCAGAGGAATTTTCTTTTGTTTTGCTTTATCCAGAAAAGAAGCACGCTCATTGAACTCCTCCTGAACATAAATTGTTTTTATGCTCACAGGATTCGAGCGCAAACGTTCCATAATAGGGTTCTTACCAAACAATCGCATATTTAGGCCTCTTAATTATTATTCCGTGGGAGAAATGATAGCGTCGCGCTTCTGAACTTCCTTGGAATAGGCGTCATCCAGTTCTTTTGTCTTCTGGACATAATCCGCGTAAGTTATTTCTTTACGCAAATAATGGCGCTCCAGTTCGTCGCGTTTCTCTTTATATGTTTCGAACTGAGGATCCGTGATGATGGTTTGCGGCTTTTCAACGTATTCATTTAAAGCCTTGCCCTCATAAGTGCATCCGGCCAACAATCCTGGTAAGACCAAAAACAAAATTTCCTTTTTCATTGTTCCCTCTC
>CAZVZR010000111.1:0-2126 GCA_964630825.1 uncultured Planctomycetales bacterium
CGGCTTGGTCTTGCTGCGCGGCAGCGATGCCATAAAGAAAGAGCACCACTTCAGAACCTTCGCGCAATACCGCAAGACCAATCACTACCGCCAACATGTGCATGGGTCGCTCACCTTGTTTGATGGAGTATCCCATGCTGTTCATTTGCCGCGCCATTTCTCGGCCATGTCGTCCCATCCAAACGTTGTGCCAGCCAAGCATGATTACCGCGACAAGCAATATGGAAGCGTTAAAAACTTCCTGTCCCACACCTGAAATCGCAGACGAAATCGCGTCGGCGAATAGCGCGATCAGCCCTGCTCCGGCGATTCCCGCGACAACTCCTGAACTGACCCAAGCACCACGCTTAGCAATGCCCTGTGTTGCTGCCAAAACGATGCCGATAATCAACGCGGCTTCCAACACTTCACGAAATACAATAATGGCGGTGGCTAACATGATTGATGACTCAGGCTTAAAAAAAATTATTTAGCTATGATCTGACCGGTTGCGGTTTTCGGGTGAAACTCACCGTAAAAACCATAGACGCCAGGTTTGAGAGGACCGATGAAAATTTCCGTGCTTTTTCCAGGCATGATCATTTTTTCGCGGTTTAAATCGTGGCTTTCAAATTCTTCCGGTTCAGTTCCTTCATTACGCACAATCAACTTAATTTTTTTGCCCGCTGGGATCTCTATTTTTTCTGGCGAAAAATGACCATCTTTTGTCGTTAGTTGAAAACTAGGCAGCTCCTCGGCAAAAAGCGGAGTGGCTACGACAAACGATAGGCTCAATACAACTCTACTTAAAAATTTAGTATCCACTACGTTTCTCCGTGAAAATTAAGCATTAAACGATCATTCCATAATCTTAATCTAAATGCAAATCATTCTCAATATCATTCATTAACTCTCATGAGCAAAAGTTGTCTATCAACGAACAAAGGCTCAACTCAGGCATGGATATTGCTTAATCAATTGAGATTACAGGGGAAAGTCCTTATGAGGCTTGCGGAGCTCTATAGGGCCGACTATAGGTCAGGAAGGGTTCTATCCTGCTTTTTTTAAATATTACACTAGGGAGCACTAATCCATGCGGGCACGAAAGATTTTATCCTATTTGTCGGTGTTTTTCGTGTTTAACGCGACAGCGAGCGCGGCTCAATTAATCTTCACCTCTCCTCCACGCGAATCGCAAGCCAAGGGCATCGAGGTTTATCAGCCCATCGCTGATTATTTGTCCAAGGTAACTGGGCAAAAAATCGTTTATCAATATCCCGAAAACTGGCTGGTTTACCAGCGCGACATGCGTAAGGGTGTGTATGACATTGTTTTCGACGGACCGGCTTTTATTGGCTGGCGTGTTGATAACCAGCAACACGTCCCTTTGGTTAAACTGCCAGGCAAGTTAAGTTTTGTGGTGGTCGTTAAAAAAGACAACAACAAAATTCAATCCTTTAAGGAACTCGCTGGACGTACTATTTGTGCCTTTCCTCCGCCGAACCTGGCAACGCTATCGGTACTTTATGAATTCGATAATCCTTCGCGCCAACCGTTAATTGTCGAGATACAAAGTTTTCCGGGCGCCTACCAAGGCGTTGCCAGCGGCAAATGCGTGGCGGGCATACTTCAAACCAAGTTATATGAAAAATTGGCCACGGAAAAAGGACCGATGAAAGTTCTTTTCACTAGTAAACCAATATCCAACCAAGGATTCACCGCGGGCCCTCGCGTGCCTGCCGATGTAAAAGAAAAAATTACTAAGGCCCTGCTGTCCGAAGACAGCCATCCGGCAATGCAAAAATTATTGGACGAGTTCAAAGTAAAGGCTTTGGAACCTGCTGCAAAAGATGAATACACGGGGGCCGGTAAATATTTGCGAGATGTGTGGGGATTCGAATCCAATTAACTCGAATTTAAATACGTAGCAGCGCGGGAACGTCAATCAATCCCAGCAAACTCCGCTATGACCGGGGTATGATCTGAAGGTCGTTCATGCTTTCTTGGATCAATATCAATCACACAACCACAACAAGCTTGCGCCAATAGCGGGCTGCATAAAATATGATCGATGCGCAAGCCCCAATTGCGCTGAAAAGCATTGAGGCGGTAATCCCACCAGCTAAAGCTTTTTTCCACTTGCTGGA
>CAZVZR010000112.1:0-2084 GCA_964630825.1 uncultured Planctomycetales bacterium
CATTAGGCGACGGGTCAAAGAAAGGGTCGTTGTTAAAACGCGTTATCTCAGTGAGCACATTAAACGGGCATCCATGACCAGCCAAGCCAGTACAATCACTCAAACAGCAGTTTCATTTTTGCGTGCGCCGCTTATTCAGCATTTCACGACTGCCTTGGGCACGCACAAGTCATTAGAGAATTTTGTTTTTACCGTTACGTTGGCCGATGGGACAAAAGGTTACGGCGAGGCGGCCATTGCCAGCCACATCACCGGGGAAAAACGTAGCGATATTTTTTACAGTCTTCAGAAAATAGGACGAGAATTAGAAGGAAAAAATGCCGCCGACTATTTGAAAATTTCTTCGGTTCTTCACGAAAACTTAGAGTCCAGAAAATCTTCGCTTGCCGCTATTGAAATGGCGCTTCTGGACGCTTTGACCCGCCAGTGGAAAATCCCGTTGTGGAAATTTTTCAGCGCTACCTGCACGCCGGTGCAAACCGATGTGACGATTGTTTTAAGCAGCCTTCAGGAATCTGAGGAAACCATTCAAAAATACTACGGCCAAGGATTCCGTGCCTTTAAAGTTAAGATCGGCCGAGATCCGGATTTGGATTTTAAACGGGTCAGTGCGGTGAAGAAATTTGCTCCCGGATCACAAATCTATTTGGATGCCAATCAAGGCTATTCGGCTAAAGACACGTTGGCGTTTTTGAAAGAACTCGAACGAGCGAGCATTACTATTGATTTATTAGAACAGCCTGTTCCCCGCGACGATTGGGAGGGATTAAAGGAAGTGACACGCTCGACTAAAATACCCGTTTGCGCCGATGAAAGCGTGCGTTCTGTCAGTGAAGCCATCCGGGTGATTGAGGAGAAAGCCGCCTCCGTTATTAATATTAAATTTATGAAATTTGGGCTAATCCATTCGCGAGAAATTGCTCATTTGGCACGGGCTAACGGTGTTGGGCTGATGATCGGCGGGATGGTGGAAAGTTCTTTGGCGATGACCGCTGCGGCGCATTTTGCCGCCGGGCTGCAATGTTTCCGTTACGTTGACCTTGATACCCCATTTTTCATAAAAGATGATGCCGCCCACAATCCCTATCTTAACGCCCAGGGCATTTATGATGTCAGTTCGTGTAAATCCGGCATCGGTATTGTTCCGCCTTTGACGGAAGCACCCAGCAAAAGTCAATGGATTAGGCGAGTGAAAGATTTATTGCGAATCAATTAATGATAAAAAATACGCCCGGAATTATTTTTTGTCTGTTATTTATTGAATGCCTCATCTTGTATCTCTCCGGGCACAAACGTTATAAGCGTTATTTTGAATTTCTTCCGCCGGTATTTTGGATTTATTTCCTGCCGTTGGTTGCCTCAGCAGTGGGCTTGGTTGATTCACAAAGCACTCTTTACGTCAAAGTCACGACCTATTTACTTCCCCCGAGTTTATTTTTACTTCTCATCGGCGTGGATTTAAAAGCAATTCTGCGGTTGGGCGGCCCGGCTTTGATTATGTTTTTTGCCGGAAGTTTCGGCATGATGCTAGGTGCGGTTACGGCATTTTTTTTATTTCATAAATCGTTGGGCCAGGAATTTTGGTCCGGCTTCGGGGCTTTGTCGGCGTCGTGGACCGGCGGCAGCGCCAATATGCTTGCGGTTAAAGAAGCGTTGGGCACTCCGGATGCGGTTTTTTCAATGATGGTTATGGTCGATACGCTGGTGCCGTATCTTTGGATGGGCATTTTGATCAGTTCAGCCGGATTACAAGATAAGTTTGACCGCTGGAACAACTCTAACAAAGAAATGTTTGCTCATTTGAATAGTAGGATCGCAAATGTTTCCTCATTGGGTAAAAAAGATTTCAAGTTAAAAACAGCCGCAGGTATTTTGGTTTTGGCAATGGCAGCCGGTTTTATCGTTAATCAAATTTCCAGCCGTTTACCGATAATTCAAGGGATAATTACTGGCTTTACGTGGACGATCATTATTGTTTCCACGTTGGGGCTTTGTGGCTCACTGACACCGCTTAGGAAACTCGATGAAAAAGGCGCGACACGGATTGGTTACTTTCTTTTGTATTTTGTCCTGACAACAATGGG
>CAZVZR010000113.1:0-1744 GCA_964630825.1 uncultured Planctomycetales bacterium
TTCCGCCGTCACCCCTTCCGGCCGACTCGGTAACGACTTATTCGTCGCACAGCCGCTCATAACCATAAACACCGCTACCAACATTAACGCCAAATAGGATCGGATCCGGTTGAATTTTGATTTCCCGATGTGATTATTAGTACTTTGTTTAGCTGTTGGTTCATTAAGAATCCAATTTCGGACCACCCATTTGCGCAGGTTGGCACCGCTGTCCTGAGCGATTTCTCTGCGGATTTTTCTAACTGTATAACCTTCACCGACAGCGTTAAATTTCTTAAATGAAAGTCTTAAGCGGAGTATTCCCAATTTAAGGATTGCTGGAATGCCGAGGAAATTCCAAGCCTGGATCGGATTAGAGCGCACGCCCGCAACACTGGCAAACTGCTCAACTTCCAAACGCCCAAATTCATTAACCTTCAAAGAAAGCGTTTCTTGCGTCGCTCTTAACCCCAGGCGATTAATTTCATGGTTAATTAATTCTGTAATGATATATAAAGCCTGTACGTTTTCTGAAAACTTCTCGCCGTTAGACATCCGATGATCAATATTTCTTAACAGCCCGGACATAAGTTTATAAATCGTCCACGGCCAGATGACATCGGTATGATAATTATTCTCGGCGATCTTACGGATATTGGTATTGCTAATACCCATAACCGGAACAATAGGATGCCTGACTTCCAAATCATTACGGTCCACGCCCAAGACATTGGCTAAAATAAACCCGTAGCTTGTCGCATTGCCGCCCATGAGGACCGGCAATAAGACCAACAAAAGATCGCGTTTAATTTTATCTAATGAATAGTGTGACGCGGACGATAACGCAAAAATAAGAAGATCGATATCCGGAACTTTGACCTGATGGGACTCTTTATCTAAAGTCAGCGCCATATATTCTAAAATTTCTACAGGGAACTCTGCTTGCAAGTATTGGCGAATGGATGCTAAGAAAGCTTGTTCATCTTCTTGCGGCAAGGCTAATGCGTGGCGGCTGGGCCATAACTTTTGGGCATCATGGAATAACGCCTGAATATACCTTCTGCCTTCTCGCTTATTCTCCAGGGCGGCAACGATATTTTCAACCCATTCTTGTTTTGATACTTTAACTTTAAATGCTTCCTCGGTTCTCTGCCACTTTGATATTTGTTCTTCCAAAATTTGTGCTAAATCAACCTCATCAAATTCAACCTGTTCATCCAAAGTTTGCGCTAAATCGACCTGCTGAGACTCAGCAAACATGCCTCGTTTCTTTAATTCACTTTTTACATCAACTAAATTGATAATCGCAAGGCCCTGATGTTCAATCTGGCTTAGCCTCAAAATTGCCTGTAAAGTCATCGGCATAAAGAGAGTATTGACAAGGGCCGGATATTTACCATAAAAGATTGAATTGGCCGCATCGCGCCAGGTGATGCGCGGCTCGCTTTCAACTTTCGGCCCAATTAAATTTTGGGTGATGGCTTTTTCTAAAACATATCCGGCAACGTCGGTCAAAACTTCCGATGGCGTCCTTTCTTTATTTTGGGCCTTTATAAAGATCGGTTTATGCCACTGTGTCTGGCCATGGCGCTCTAAGGCCTCGGCAATGTCAAATAAAAGGAAATCCGTATCAACCCGCGTAGATTTATAGGCCTGTTCCGGATCATGAACACGGTTATCAAACTCATGTGTGAGTTGATCTCTGCCATTAACCATGGCCAGGATATTATTTAATTGCTGGTTAAGAACCTTTGGCTTAAAGTGG